>JBKPLR010000068.1:0-3719 GCA_046731695.1 Actinomycetota bacterium | reverse complement strand
TCCTTGGGCATGCAGCCGTCTGCGCCGCGGTTGTCGTGCGGGAGCGGATAGGACGCGACGGCCAGAACCTGCACCGGGTCGGTCACGTGCGTCAGCGGCCGCGCCGTCGCGGACCAGCCCTCCGGATACCGGACGCTGAGCCCGTGGTCCCGGTCCGTCTGCCAGCTCGACGAGCAGGCGGTCGCCACGACCAGAACACCGAGCAGCAGCGCGGTCCACACCCCACGAGTACGGCCAGAGCCGCGGTCGCGGTCCTTCAGGCGGCTGCGGTCTCCATTTCCGGCGCGTACGAGCCTGAGCGCGCAGCGCCGTTGAACTTCGCGCGCCGGTAGAACGCCCTCTGCGCGTCCTCGGCCTTGGCGGGATCGCCCTCCCACGCCTTGAGCGCCGGCGCCTGCAGCGCGCGCCCATACGAGAACGACAGCTCCCACGGGTGCGGGCCCTTGGCGTTCATCGCGTTCAGGTGCGCGGTCGCGTCCTCGTCGGTCTGGCCGCCAGAGAGGAACACGATCCCCGGAATCGCGGCCGGCACGTGCCGGTATAGGCACTCCAACGTCGCGTCGGCGACCTCAGCCACGTCCGCCCGATCGGAGGCGTCGTAGCCGCTGAGCACCATGTTGGGCTTCAGCAACGTCCCGAAGAGATCGAGCCGCTGGTCGTGAAGCTCCGTGTAGACCGCCTGCAACACGCGGCCTGTGGCCTTCGAGCTCTCCTCGAGCAAGTGGCCACCGTCCATCAGCACCTCCGGCTCGACGATCGGGACGAGCCCGGCCTCCTGCGAGAGGGCCGCGTAGCGGGCCAGTGAGTGCGCGTTCGTCCAGACGGAGTACTCGCTCGGGACGCTCGGACCGACGGAGTACGTCGCCCGCCACTTGGCGAAGCGCGCGCCCAGCTCGCGGTATTCCTCGAGCCGTTCACGCAGCCCGTCGAGCCCCTCGGTGATCGTCTCGTCCGGCGCCAGCGCCAAGGGCTTCGTGCCCTTGTCGACCTTGATCCCAGGGATGATCCCGCGGTCTTCGAGCAGCTTCGGGAACGGCGTCCCGTCTGCGGAGCTCTGGCGGATCGTCTCGTCGAAGAGAATCACGCCGCTGATGAACTCCTCCGCGCCCGGAGTCGTGAACAGCAGGTCGCGGTAGGCGCGACGGTTCTCTTCGGTCGACTCGACGCCGATCGAGTCGAAGCGCTTCTTGATCGTCCGGTCGCTCTCGTCCGCCGCCAGGATTCCCTTCCCCTCGGCGACGAGGGCGCGCGCGGTTTCGTGGAGCTCTCCCATCGTTCCCCCTTGTCTCGCTCTGCCGGGATTATCGCTCCTTGGAGGAGTAGCTGGGCGCGCCGAAGCTCGGCCGCAGTCGCAGGCTCGATCGCGCCGGCGCTCACCCACCAGGCCGGATGGATCTCATTCCAGCCGTGCTGCGTGTCGGAGACCCAGGGGCCGACCACCTCGATCCGCGCGCCCTCGGACGGCACCACGACCCGCGAGCGGTCCTGCGGGATGATCTCGACGACGAGGTTGCCGCCGACCCGGGCGTTCCCATCCGAGAGCAGGCCCTCGTAGCCGGGATCCGGCCGCACGTCGACGTGGACGTCACCGTCGTACTCCTCGAACTTGACGTGCGTGACCGTCCCGATCGCGACCCGGCAGCGGCTCTTCACCTGCAACCGTTGTGGGTGGTAGACACCGGCCATCGGACTCCCGCCGCGGCAGTACGGCGAGGGCAGCGGCCCCGACCTTCGCAGGCTGCAGGCGGCGACGTAGAGGAGGATCAAAACGCCGAGGACCGCCACTGGCCGCCGCATTCTCCGAGGGTGCCTGCGCGCCGGCGTCGCCGAAAGTCGCTCTTTGGGACCTGCCTCGGGGCTGGGCTACACTGAGCGCCACGCGGACGTAGCTCAGTTGGTAGAGCATCAGCTTCCCAAGCTGAGGGTCGCGGGTTCGATCCCCGTCGTCCGCTTCTTCTGGATCAAGCCGAAACCCGCTTCGTTAGGCTGGTTTTGGCGTCTTGGGGCTCCCTCTCGGTTTACCGCCTGGAACCGCTAAAGACCGCTCGGAACTGGCGCTCACTGGCGCTCACTGACGCGCAACTGGCGCGCGAGCGAACGGGAACTACTGGTATCCCGCTGACCATGCGGCTTTGCAGTCGCCCGGCGACAACGGGGCGACAACGGGCGACATGTCGCCTGGGCTGTCACAAGGGAAGATGTCGCCGGAGTCGCCGCGCCCCCGTAGGGGGCGACTACTTCGGGCGACAACTTGGATGGCGGCGACTTGGAGTGGCGATGAGCGGCCGGCCGCCGCAGCCTGGCGCCCGCGATATCGCTAACCCGACTGAATTATCAGGCCGAAGCTACGACCTCTCGGACCTCGACGCCATCGAGCGTGACGTCGTCGGGCGCGTCAGCCGCGATCGCGCTTATCCGATCACCGGCCGCGCGTGCGTTCTCCTCCGAGTCGAAGATGATCATCGAGAGCCCGTTCAACTCCCCACCGGACGACCACGTCCAGTAGCCCTTCTCGAAACCGGGCGCGCCCGAGACCTGCGGCACAACCTGGCTGTTGAGCATCTCCCTCGTGCGGTCGGCATTGTTGATGGTCACGCGCACGACGAGCGCATGCATCTCCGCCTCCTTTCGCGCTGCTGCTGGAGCGCCGAGCTTAACGCTCGTCGACGCACCGTGATGCGCGCCGCACGCGCGGCCAGCCGTGGCAAAGGAGTCTCCGAAGACCCCGCGCGCGCGAGGCCGGCGACTTGAACGCGCCGATCGTCGTCCGAGCGGACAACGGCTTTCCGCAGGATGATGCGTGCGCGAGGCTGGCGCTCTCAAAGGCCGATGCAGCCCAGGCTCTCGGCTGCTCAGTCGACTTCCTCGAAGAGCATGTCCAGCCCGAGCTGCGTGTCGTGCGCCGCGGCCGGCGGGTCTTCGTCGCGGTCGCCGAGCTCCAGCACTGGCTCGCGCGCAGCTCCGCTCTCACGCTGGAGAGCCGGTGAGACCTCGGCTTTCCTAGCCGGTGCCCGATCGAAAACCCCTGCAAGCGGTGGGGTGCGCGCCAACTGCGCGCCAGTTCCGAGCCTGGCTACCCCCGCGGCCATTTGCTCGCACGGTTCGAAACCGCGCCCGCCTGGGCCAGCGTGCGGGAATGTCCCCTGGCGCTGTCGTGACGGCCAGGCTGAGCGCTTACCGACGGGCCACGAAGATGTACTCACGGCTGTCGTCGTCGAGCGGTTCTCCGGCGAATCCGCCATAGAGAGCTTCGATGCGCAGGCCCGCGACGTCGAGGAGCCCCAGCCATTCGTTCTTGGTTGCCCACCAGAGCGAACCGGTTCCACCATCGTCCAAGGTGATGTCGACTCGGTTGTCGCTGACGCTGTAGTAGTTCGTGTGCGGCAGCGGCGCGTCGGCATGCTGGCCGTCTATGGCGGATGCGACGTGATGGTCGAAGGCGAACGCGTTCCAGGCGAAGCGGCCGTCAGGCCGAAGCGATGCCGCGACCCGCTCGAAGCAGCGGCGACGATCGGCCCACGTGGGCAGATGCAGCAGAGACCGCCCAGGGCAGTAGATCAAGGCCGCCGGCTCCTCGATATCAAGCTCCCGTATGTCTCCTTCACGCAGGTCGAGCTCGACTCCCTCCTCAACTGCGCGCACTCGAGCCTGCGCGAGCATCGCCGGCGAAGAGTCAATCCCGATTACACGCCTGCCCGTTGCCTGAGCAACCGGGATCG
>JBKPLR010000067.1:0-46223 GCA_046731695.1 Actinomycetota bacterium | reverse complement strand
ACCCGGTCTCGCACGGGCCGGCGCCGCCCGCGCACCGCTGCGCTCATGAACACGTCGCCCGTGACCGAAAGCCGCCACGGAGAGGCGATCGCCGGCTTCCTGGCCTCGGCCGCCCTCTTCGTGAGCTTCATCGGCCTCGTCTACCGGCCGGCGCGGCTGATTCCGGTCGCGCTCATGCTGGCGACCATCGCCGCCGCAATGGGCGGGCGCCACGCCCGCCTGGCGGCCGCCGCGCTCGCGGCCGGCGGGGTGTGCTTCGTCGTCGGCATGGCGCTCGCGGTGATCACGAACAACCCGGTTTTCTAGGAGGTCTTGGCGGAACCTCGCGACGGCACAGAATAGGTTTCGTCAAGCTCTCCGAGGCACGCTCTGAGAGGGAACGGCGCTGGTACAACAAAGATGTGGGGATGCACGACGTCGACGGGCTGAACGCGGGCTTTGCGAGCGCGCTCCTCGAGCAGTACCTCGAGAACCCCGAAGCCGTCCCGGCGGAATGGCGGTCGCTGTTCGAGAGCGGCTCCGAGGAGCTGGTCGCAACGCTTCCAGGCCTCGCCCGGCTGCTCGACCTTCTCGCTGAGGACGGGAACGGCCAGGTCGCTGCCGCCGCAGTCGCGCCGGCCCCAGATGAGGAAGCCGCGCCCGCCGTCGACGCGGAGCTGCTCGGCGGGATCGCTGCCGCGGCGGCGCTCGTCAAGGCAATCCGAATGCACGGGCATCTCGCGGCACGGCTCGACCCGTTGGGGACGGAGCCGGTCGGCGACCCTGCGCTCGAGCCCGAGCGCCTCGAGCCGCCCCTGACGCCCGAGCTGCAAGCGCGCATCCCGGCGGAGTACCTCCGCGTCCACGTCAAGGGCGAGACGCTGGGCGACGTCTTGCCGAAGCTGTTCGAGATCTACTGCGGCACGAGCGCGTACGAGATCGAGCACATCTCCGAACACGAGAAGCGCGTCTGGCTGCGGGCTGCAATCGAGTCCGAGCGCTACCGGCAGCCCCTTCCGGCCGACGAGAAGCGCCGCCTCCTCGAGCGCCTGACCGAGGTCGAGACCTTCGAGCGCTACCTGCGCCGCGCCTTCCTCGGCCAGAAGCAGTTCTCGATCGAGGGCCTCGACGTGATGGTGCCCATGCTCGACGAGGCGATCGCGCTCGCCGCGGAGGAGGGCGCGCACGAGGTCGTCTTCGGCATGGCGCACCGCGGTCGCCTCAACGTGCTCGCGCACGTGCTCGGCCGGCCGTACGAGTCGATTCTCCGTGAGTTCGAAGGCGAGCGGACGCTGGAGGCGGTCGTCGCGGATCCCGAGGGCGGCACCGGTGACGTCAAGTACCACCTCGGCGCCGAGGGGACGCGCAGGACCGAATCGGGCGAGATCACGCTCACTCTCGCGTCGAACCCCAGCCATCTCGAGGCCGTCGACCCGGTGGTCGAGGGCCGTACGCGCGCCGAGCAGACCGACCGCTCGACCCGCGCGGGCTACCACGACTCCTCGGTGGCGATGCCGATCCTGATCCACGGCGACGCGTCGTTCCCGGCGCAGGGCGTCGTCGCCGAGACGCTCAACCTCGCCGATCTGACCGGCTACTCGACCGGCG
The DNA here is from genome assembly GCA_046731695.1 of Actinomycetota bacterium. GTDB lineage: Bacteria > Actinomycetota > Thermoleophilia > Gaiellales > Gaiellaceae > AC-32. Next base: position 44,636 of record JBKPLR010000067.1, on the reverse strand, counting down.
GCTCGCTGCATCTGATCGCCAACAACCAGATCGGCTTCACGACCGATCCGGCGGACGGGCGCTCGACGCGCTACTCGAGCGACCTCGCCAAGGGCTTCGACCTTCCGATCGTGCACGTGAACTCCGACGATCCCGAGGCGGCGCTTGCAGCCGTCCGGCTCGCCCTGGCCTTCAGGCGCAGGTTCTGCACCGACGTCGTGATCGATCTCGTCGGCTACCGGCGGCACGGGCACAACGAGCAGGACGAGGCCGCCTACACGCAACCGCTGATGGCCGCGCGGATCGAGCAGCAGCCGAGCGTTCGCGAGCAGTACGCCGCCGCTCTCGTGGCCGAGGGCGTTGTGAGCCAGGAGGAGGCCGACGGGCTCGTCGCTCAGGTCGAGGCGCGGCTCAAGGAATCGCACGAACGGTTGAAGGAGACTTTCGGCGAGGCGATGCCGGCGGTCGCGTACGAAGGGCGAATCCCCGCCTCGGCCGAAGCCGGGGTCGAGACGGCCATTCCCGCCGAGCGGCTGCGCGAGCTCAACGAGGAGCTGCTGAGCGTGCCGGACGGCTTTACCGTCAATCCGAAACTTGCGAAGCAGCTGGAGCGCCGACGCGCAACGCTCGACGAGGGCGGAATCGATTGGGGCCAGGCAGAGGAGCTCGCGTTCGCGAGCCTGCTCGTGGATGGGATCCCGGTCCGCCTGACCGGCCAGGACACCGAGCGCGGCACGTTCTCGCACCGCCACCTCGTCCTGCACGACGCGAACAACGGCGAGGTGTACACGCCGGTCCAGAGCCTGGGCGGGGCGACGGCGTCATTCGAGGTGCACAACTCGCCGCTCTCGGAGGCAGCGTGCCTCGGCTTCGAGTACGGCTACTCGGTCGCAGCGGCGGAGACGCTCGTCTGCTGGGAGGCGCAGTTCGGCGACTTCGTCAACGGCGCTCAGGTGGCCGTCGATCAGTTCATCGTCTCCGGTCTGTCGAAGTGGGGCCAGACCTCGCGACTGACGCTTCTCCTGCCCCACGGCTACGAGGGGAACGGGCCGGAGCACTCGAGTGCCCGCCTGGAGCGCTTCCTACAGCTCGCCGCCCAGGAGAACATCCGGATCGCCAACTGCACGACCGCCGCGCAGTACTTCCACCTGCTCCGGCACCAGGCGCTCGACCCCAGCGCGCGACCACTGATCGTGATGACTCCGAAGGGACTTCTGCGGCTGAAACAGGCCGCTTCGAGCCTCGGGGATCTCGCTCAGGGGTCGTTCCGGCCGGTACTGGGCGACTCAGGTGTGTCCGCCGATCGAGTGCGCAGGCTCGTCCTCTGCTCGGGCAAGGTGTACTTCGACCTCGCCGGGCACGACCTTCGGGAAGCCGCCGACTGGATCGCGATCGGCCGGCTCGAGCAGCTCTACCCGTTCCCGGTCGCCGCAGCCGCGGAGCTCGTGCGTTCGTTCCCGTATCTCCAGGAGCTCGTCTGGGTGCAGGAGGAGCCGCAGAACATGGGCGGGTGGCGCGCCATTCGCCACCGCCTCGAGGAGGCGCTGCAGGACGGAGTCAAGCTCCGCTACGTCGGCCGCCCGTGGCGCGCGAGCCCGAGCGAGGGCTACCCGACAGCCCACCTGCGCGAGCAGGACCGGATCCTCCGCGAAGCGTTGAGCTAGGGACGCGGCCGGCGGCGGCTGCCCTGCACGATCCGCGCGGCGATCGTCGGACCGTGCTTACGGGCCTGCTGCATGATCAGCTTGCGCTGACGCGGCGGGATGCGGCGCCAGATGTCCCAGGCAGTCAGGGCGATCCCGATCGGGCCTGCTCGGCGGATGAACCTGGCCACGGCTGGAGACTACTTGCCCTTGTCGCCGCCGTGCTTGCCGCCGCTGTTCCCGTGGTCATCGTCGCCGCCACCGCCGTGATCCTTCTTCCCATTGCCATTGCCATTGCCATTGCCATTGCCATTGCCCTGGCCGTGACCGTGCCCGCCGTCCTGGTCGTCGTTGTCGTCCTTCCCCTTGTGGCTGTGGTCCTTGTGGTGGCCCTTGCCGCGAGCCTTCGCATGTCCCTTGCCGCGGTCGTGCTGGTGCTCGTCTCCCGGCGTGCCGGCCGGCACGAACGCCGGCGGCGGCGGGGGTGGCGGTGGAGGTGGAGGCGGCGGTGGCGGCGGCTTCGGAGTCCCTGGGGTCGGGGCGGGAGGCGGTGCGGGCGGTTTCGGTGTGGGTCGAAGGGCGACCTGGTTCGTTGCGGGGCGGGGCGTAGTCGCAGTGGCGAGCTGGGCGGAAGCCACCGGCGCAGGCGCAGAGTGTGGTGCGGACACGACAACATGCGGCCGTGGCACCAGGCGCAGCAACGGTTGAGCGGGGACCACACTGTGCTTGCCGGGCTTTGCCAGCGTGAGCGTGGGAGCTGTAGCCTGGTCGCCGCCCACCACGAGTGCGGGTAGGTTCAGGGCAGCGGCGACTGCTGCGGTGAAGGCCGCCCCCACGACGATGATCCCGATCGCTCTTCTCACAGGCTCCCCCTGATTTGCCGATTCACTCTAGCGTGATATCGGCTGAATCGGCCGTTGCCTAAATTGGTGCCGACATGAGTTTCAAGCTCAAGCTCGTCGCGTACTTCCTCCTGGTGTCGCTACTACCGCTGGGTGCCGCCGCTTGGGGGCTCCATGCCGTCGCCCGCCGGAGCGAGACCAGGCGCGTCGACGTGCGCCTCGAGGCGAGCCTTCGTGCCGTTCTCGCCTCCTACAAGGACCAGCTCACCGCCGCCGGCGACAAGGCGGCCTCCCTTGCCGAGAGCAGGCGTTTCCAGCGAGCGCTCCTTGCACACGATCGCCCGACGCTGAGGCGCATCCTCCGCGGAGCGCCCGGCGTGCGTCTCGAATCACCCGTTCTCACCATGGGTGCCCCGAAGATGATCGGGGCGGCATCGGAGGTGACCGTCACCAGCTCGCGCAAGATGCTTGGAACGCTCGTCGCAGGCGTGCCTTTGAACGGAAGCACGGTCACGAGCCTCAGCGACCGGTCGGGGCTCCAGAGCCCCGATACCCTCGTCGTCGTGGACGGCGCGACGGTCGCGGCCGGCCCAAGGCACCTGCTGGGCGCTCGGTTCGCGCCGCCTCTGAGTGCCCGGACGCTCGAGGTCGCCGGTGACCGGTACCGCACGCTCGCGACGCACCGGCAAGGTGGTCGCACGGCCGCTTCGCTCGCGCTCCTCTCGCCGCAGGACAGCATCGACGACGCCGTCAGCAAGGCGGACCGGAGGCTGCTGCTCGGAGTCCTCGGCTCGCTTGTCCTGATCGGCCTCGTCGCCTATGTCGTCGGCGGCTCGATCGTCGGCGCCCTCGGCCGCCTGGCCGAAGCCGCGAACGCGATCGCGCGGGGACGCCTCGATCGGCGCGTGACCGTCCAGGGGCGCGACGAGTTCGCCCGCCTCGGGCTCGCCTTCAACGAGATGGCCGACCAGCTCGAGGCCCGGGTAGAGGAGCTCGACGCCGAGCGCGCGCGGCTGCGCGAAGCGACGGTCCGCTTCGGTGAGGCGCTCGCGGCGACCCACGACGTCGACCAGCTGCTGCGCGTGATCGTGGAGACCGTCGTCGAGGCGACCGGAGCGACGGGCGGCTTCGTCGTCGGGCTCGGCGGCGAGGTCATCCAGGCGGGAACGCTGTCCGACCGCGGCGAGCGCTTCGAGCTGCCCCTGACCGCCGGCCGCCAGAGCTTCGGCATGCTCACGCTCGCCGGCCGCAGGTTCACCCTCGACCAGCGGCGCACGGCCGCAACGCTCGTCGCGCACTCCGCGATCGCCCTCGAGAACGCGCGCCTGCACCGGATCGTGACGCGGCAGGCACTCATGGACCAGCTGACGGGCCTCGCGAACCGGCGCCACTGCGAGGAGTCGCTTGCGAGCGAGCTCATGCGCGCGGAGCGCTTCGGCGGCTCGGTCGCCTTCGCGCTCGGCGACCTCGACGACTTCAAGTCCGTCAACGACCGCTACGGCCACCCGGTCGGCGACAGCGTCCTGGTCGAGTTCGCAGAGACCCTGCGCGAAGTCGTCCGCGAGATCGACCTTCCGTCGCGCTGGGGCGGCGAGGAGTTCGGGATCGTCCTGCCGGGCACCGACCTCGAAGGTGCGGCCCACCTTGCCGAGCGTGCCCGCACGGCCTTCGAGGAGCGGACGATCCTGGCTCCCGACGGGACTCGCATCCACGTGACCGTCAGCTTCGGAGTCGCCGCTTTCCCCGAGTCCGCGGGCTCGGACAACATCGTCGCCGCGGCCGACGGAGCGCTCTACGAAGCCAAGCGCGCCGGCAAGAACCAGGTCGTCACCGCACGACCGCGCACACGGCAGTCCTGACAGGACGCTAGAATCGGCCGCCGTTGAGCGAGACCAAGGGAGGACCCATCCCGGTGGAGACATCGTCGTTGTTCGCACAAGTGATCCAAGACCATCTCGAGCTCAAGGAGCGGAACTCCGAGCTCGAGTCCGAGAAGCCACTCGACGGGTACAAGGACCAGGATCCGTTCGAGAACCATCCACTGTTCAAGACCGAAGAGCAAGCCAGGATCGAGGAGACAATGGACGGCGAGGAGCCTGCGATCTCCGAAGAGGCGGCTGTGCCGAACGCGTGGCCGACTGAGGAGGACGTACCGCAGGAAGAGGGTCTCTGGAGCAAGTCGCGCGACTTCGACTGGGGGGACTGAGGTGGCGGGCCGGAAGCGTCTGCGCCTGATCGCCCTCGGCGCCGCGCTCACCTACTTCTTCGATCCCGACAACGGCAAGCGCCGCCGCAAGGTGGCCATCGACCGGCTTGCGGGGCTCGCTCGCAGGCACGGCAAGCGTCTCGCCAGGGGCGCGGCCTCGCAGGCGCAAGCAGTGACGCAGAAGGCGACGCACCTGAAAGAGGAGCCGAAGCCGCAGCCGGACGACGTCACGCTCGCGCGCAAGGTGGAGACTGAGATTTTCCGCGACGCCGACGTGCCCAAGGGCAAGATCAACGTCAATGCGGAGAACGGCAAGATCGTCCTCCGCGGCGAGGTCGACTCGCCGGAGCTGATCGACGACCTCGTCTCGAAGGCGCGCAAGGTTCAAGGCGTTCAGGACGTCGAGAGCCTTCTTCACACGCCCGCGTAGCGTCTGAAGCCGCCGCTAGGCTCGCCGTCGTGGAGGCGACGGCAGTTGAACGGTGCCTGCGTTGCGGCGCCGCGATGGAGTGGCGCCATCAGACGTGGCAGTGCGCCCGCTGCGGTCTGAAGCTCGGCTGCTGCGAGGGCGAACCGCAGTCGTGCTCGCCTCCCGAGCCTCAGCGATAATCGCCGAACCGGTGTCAGTCGAGGCGCGAACTTCCGAGGCGAGGTCCGTCGACGCCATCCCTGCGGCCCCTGCGGTGCGCCTCGTCGGCGTGCACAAGACGTACGGCGACGTCGCCGCCGTCGACGGGGTCGACCTCGAGATCAAGGCCGGCGAGTTCTTCACGCTCCTCGGCCCCTCGGGATCCGGCAAGACGACGACGCTGCGCCTGGTCGCCGGCTTCGAGCGCCCCGATGAAGGGCACGTGGAGCTCGCAGGCGCCGACGTCACCAACCAGCCGCCCTACGCGCGGGACGTCAACACGGTCTTCCAGGACTACGCGCTCTTCCCGCACATGACCGTCGCGGCCAACGTCGCCTACGGCCTGCGGGTGAAGGGCGTCGCCAAGGGCGAGCGCCGGGCGCGGGTGGAGGACATCCTCCGGCGGATGCGCCTCCCGGGCCTTGGCGGCCGCAAGCCGAGCCAACTCTCCGGCGGCCAGCGCCAGCGCGTCGCGCTCGCACGCGCCCTGGTCAACAGGCCCGAGGTGCTGCTCCTCGACGAGCCGCTCGGCGCACTCGACCTGAAGCTGCGCCAGGAGATGCAGCTCTTCCTGAAGAGCCTGCAGGAGGATCTCGGGATCACGTTCGTCTACGTCACACACGACCAGGACGAGGCGCTGACGATGAGCGACCGCCTCGCGGTGTTCAACCAGGGCCGGATCGAGCAGCTCGGAACGCCCGAGGAGGTGTACGAGCACCCGGCGAACGCGTTCGTGGCCGGCTTCGTCGGCGTCTCGAACGTCGTCGAGCGCGACGGCAGGCGCTTCGCCGTCCGGCCGGAGAAGATCCACATGACGGACGCGGGGGCGACGCCGAGGGACGGCTTGCACTCGGAGGCCGGCCACATCCGCGAGGTGGTCTACGCGGGGATGATCACGCGGTACGTCGTCGAGCTCGACCGCGGCGGTGAGCTGCAGGTCGTCCGGCAGAACCTCGAGACTTCATCAGCCCAGGCACTCGACGCAAAAGGCCAGACGGTTCTGCTCGAGTGGCATCCGGAGCACCAGCTCGAGATCGAGCGGGAGAAGGAAGGAGAGACATGAGCATGTCGTACAGGCGCGCCCTTGCTTGGGGCGTGATGGCGCTCCTGACCGGTGCGTTGGCGTTCACCGCCGCGGGTTGCGGCGGTGGGGGCGGCGGCGAGAAGGAGCAGGCGAGCACGGAGATCAATGGACTTGGCTCGTCGCTCGACGAGATCAAGACGAAGGCCAAGAGCGAGGGCCAGGTCGACCTCGTCCAATGGGCCGGGTACGCCGATCCCGCGTGGGCGAAGACGTTCACGCAGCAGACGGGCTGCAAGGTCGTGACCAAGGACGGCGGTACCTCGGACGAGATGATCGACCTGATCTCGACGGGCCAGTACGACGGCGTCTCGGCCTCCGGCAACGCCTCGGTCCGGCTGATGAAGCGGGGCGACGTCGCGCCGGTGAACACGGACCTGATCCCGAACTACGCCGACGTCTCCTCGGGCCTGAAGAACCAGGACTACAACTCGATGGACGGACAGGCGTACGGCGTTCCGCACGGACGCGGCCCGAACCTGCTCATGTGGCGGACCGACGTCGTGAAGTCGGCTCCGAACAGCTGGTCGGCAATCTGGAACCCGAGTCCGACGGTCAAGAAGAAGATCTCGATCTACGACGACTCGATCTTCATCGCCGATGCCGCGATCTACCTCAAGGCGACGAAGCCGGACCTCGGCATCGAGGACCCGTACCAGTTGAACGACGAGCAGTTCAGCGCCGCCGTGAACCTGCTCAAGAGCCTGAAGCCGAACGTCGGCGAGTGGTGGGCCGACTACGCGAAGCAGATCCAGTCGTACGCGAACAAGGACGTCGTGATCGGGACGACGTGGCCGTACATGGAGAACATCCTCAAGGGAGACAAGAAGCCGGTCCAGGCGGTCAAGCCGAAGGAAGGCACGACCGGTTGGTCGGACACCTGGATGATCTACTCCAAGGCTGCCCACCCGAACTGCATGTACCTCTGGATGAACTACATCATCTCGCCGCAGGCAAACGCGAAGGTCGCTGAGTCGTTCGGCGAGGCGCCTTCCAATCCGAAGGCCTGCAGCTACACGACCGACAAGAACTTCTGCGCCGCGCTGCACACGAACGACGAGAGCTGGTGGAAGGACATCTACTACTGGACGACCCCCACCGCCGACTGCGGCGGCAAAGGAGGAACCTGTAAGACCCAGCAGGACTGGGTGAACGCGTGGACGGAGATCCGCGGCTAGCCGAGCGCAGACTCGCGCGTTGACCTCGATTCCGTACGAAGAGCCGCCGCCCCGGGAAAGCCTGGGGCGGCGGCTCTCGCGCTACTTCTACCGCCATCCGCGCCTGAGCCTGGCACTGCTCCTGGCCGCGCCGGTCGGTTGGCTCGTCGTCGCCTACCTCGGCTCGCTCGTCGTGCTCCTGATGGCGTCGGTGTGGAACGTCGACCCGTTCACGTCGCGGGTCGTCCACACGTTCACGCTCGACAACTTCCGGCGCCTCTTCGACGAGCCGGTCTATCGCAACGTCGCCTGGCGAACGATCAGGATGGCGGGGCTGGTCACTCTCGCCGACGCGGTGCTGGCGTTCCCGATCGCGTACTACATGGCGCGGGTCGCTTCGCCCCGCACGAGGAACTTGCTCGTCGTCGCAGTGCTCATGCCGTTGTGGGCGAGCTACCTCGTGAAGGCCTATGCCTGGCGGACGATCTTGTCGGGGGCCGGGGTCCTGAACTGGGCGCTCGACCCGCTGGGCATCTCGTTCGACGGCTATTCGTCGACAGGGCTCTGGCTCGTCTTCACCTACCTCTGGCTGCCGTTCATGATCCTGCCGATCTACGCCGGGCTGGAGCGGATCCCGTCCTCGCTACTCGAGGCCTCCGCCGACCTCGGCGGGAAGACGCTGCGGACGTTCTTCCGCGTGACGCTTCCGCTCGCGTTCCCCGCCGTCGTCGCCGGGTCGATCTTCACGTTCTCGCTCACGCTCGGCGACTACATCGCGCCGAAGCTGATCACGAGCCAGCAGTTCATCGGCACGCTGATCTACGACAACCACGGCACGAACCTGCCGGTCGCGGCGGCGTTCACGCTCGTGCCGATCGTGGTGATGATCGTGTACCTACTCGTAGCCAGGCGGCTGCACGCCTTCGAGGCGCTCTGATGGTCGAGTCCCGACTCACTCGCGTGCTGCTGCGGCTCGGGGCCGGGCTGACGCTCGCCTTCATCTACCTGCCGCTGATCCTGATCGCGCTGTATGCCTTTAACGAGAGCGTGACCCAGAGCTGGCCGATTCAGACCTATACGACGAAGTGGTTCTCGGTTGCCTACCACGACGAGGACGTTCGGCAAGCGCTTTGGCTTTCGATACGCGCTGCGCTCGGTGCGACCGCCGTGGCGCTGGTGCTCGGGACCCTGACGTCCCTCGCGGTCTCCCGGTTCGAGTTCTTCGGGCGGGAAGCGATCTCGCTCGTCGTGATCCTTCCGATCGCGCTCCCGGGGATCATCACCGGGCTCGCGCTGCGCACGACGTACACGACCGTCGGGATCGACTTCGGCCTGCTGACGATCATCATCGGCCACGCGACGTTCTGCATCGTCGTCGTCTACAACAACTCGCTGGCCCGGCTCCGCCGGGTGGCGGGATCGCTGGAGCAGGCGTCGTACGACCTCGGCGCCGACGCCTGGCAGACGTTCCGCTACGTGACGTTCCCGCAGATGCGCACGGCGCTGCTCGCCGGCGGCCTGCTCGCGTTCGCCCTTTCGTGGGACGAGGTCGTCGTGACGATCTTCACCGCGGGCGCGCAAAAGACGCTCCCGATTTGGATCTTCGCGAACCTCTTCCGGCCGATCGAGCAGCCCGTCGTCAACGTCGTCGCGCTCCTCGTGATCGTCATGTCGCTGATCCCGGTCTGGATCGCGCAGCGGGTTACTGCGGAGCGGCCGGGCGTGGTGCGGGGGGCAGGCGCACGGTAGGCTGATTCAGACGCGACTGGGGAGGCTTTGAGATGAGCGTGACGGTTTCGCAGCGGAAGAACTTCGTCGGCGGCGAGTGGGTGGACGCGGTCGACGGCGGCACGATGGAGGTCATCAACCCCGCGACGGGCGAGACGATCGCCGAGGTGCCCCGCGGGACGGAGGGCGACGTCGACCGTGCCGTCGAGGCTGCGAAGAAAGCGCTGCCCGAGTGGCTCGAGACGACTCCCGGTGAGCGCGCGGAGGCGCTTCTCAAGCTCGCGGACGCGATCGACGAGAACACCGACGAGCTCGCGGAGATCGAGTCTCAGAACGTCGGGAAGCCGCTCTCGTACGCGAAGGACGAGATGCCGGTCTGTGCCGACAACCTCCGCTTCTTCGCGGGCGCCGCGCGCCTGCTCGAGGGCAAGTCGTCGGGCGAGTACATGCGCGGCTACACCTCGATGCTGCGGCGCGAGCCGGTCGGCATCGTCGGCGGGATCGCTCCGTGGAACTACCCGCTGATGATGGCGATTTGGAAGATCGCGCCCGCCTTGTCGGCCGGCAACGTGCAGGTGCTGAAGCCGTCCGAGCAGACGCCTCTCACGGTGCTCCGCTTCGCAGAGCTCGCGGCCGACATCCTGCCGGCCGGCGTGCTCAACGTGATCACGGGCGACGGCGTTCCCGTCGGAGAGGGGATCGTGAAGCACCCCGACGTACGCATGGTCTCGCTCACGGGCGATGTGGCGACGGGCAAGGAGATCGCCCGCACCGCGGCCGCGACGCTCAAGCGCGTTCACCTCGAGCTCGGCGGCAAGGCGCCGGTGGTCGTCTTCGACGACGCCGATCCCGAGGCTGTCGCCGAGGGGATCAAGATCGCCGGCTACTGGAACTCCGGCCAGGACTGCACGGCGGCTTCCCGCGTGATGGCCGGGCCGAAGATCTACGACAAGCTCCTCGATCAGCTGGTGCCCGCCGTCGAGTCGCTCCACGTCGGCGACCCGGCCGAGGGCGACGAGATCGAGATGGGCCCGGTGATCTCGAAGGCGCAGCGGGACCGCGTGCTCGGCTTCCTCGACCGCGCGAAGGGCGCGAAGGTGCTCACGGGCGGCGGGACGAACGGCGACCGCGGCTTCTTCGTCAACCCGACGGTGATCACCGAGGTCGGCCAGGAGGACGAGATCGTCCAGCGCGAGGTCTTCGGGCCGGTTGTGACCGTTCAGCGCTTCGCCGACGACAACGAGGCGATCGCGTGGGCGAACGACGTCGACTACGGCTTGGCCGCATCGGTCTGGACGCGCGACATCGGGCGGGCGCTGAACGCCGCCCGGAAGCTGCAGTTCGGGACGGTCTGGATCAACGACCACATCCCGCTGGTCTCGGAGATGCCGCACGGCGGCTACAAGCAGTCCGGCTACGGCAAGGACCTGAGCGCGTACTCCCTCGAGGACTACACGCAAATCAAGCACGTCATGGCGAAGATCGACTGATCCTCGTTGACCTAACGCGAGTCTTCATGGTCTAATCGCTGCGCATTGCGTAGCGAGACCCAGGCGGCCAGGCGGGGGGCGGTTTCCGTACCGCGAAGCCTGGACGACGTCGACCAGCGCATCATCGAGGCGCTGCAGAAGAACGGGCGCGAGCCGTTCCGCCGGATCGCTGCGGACGTGGGCGTCTCGGAGGCGACGATCCGCGCCCGTTACGGCCGTCTCCGCGACGACAACATCCTCCAGGTCACGGGCGTGACGAACCCGCTCGGGCTCGGCTTCGACGCGCAAGCGATGGTCGGCATCCGCACGATGGGCGCCCCGGAGCCCGTCGCCGAGGAGATCGCGGGGTGGGACGAGGCCGACTACGTCGTCATCACCGCGGGCCAGTTCGACATCCTCGTGGAGCTCGTCTGCGCCGACCGCCGCCAGCTGCTCGACCTGACCAACCGGATCCGAGCGCTCGAGGGCGTCGCCTCGACCGAGAGCTTCCTCTACCTCGAGCTCTGGAAGCAGCTCTACGACTGGGGCGCGCAAGCGCGAAACGGCGTGGGGACGCCCGTCTGATGGCGGTCACCGAGAAACCCAAGGCCCCGCCCGCGCCCGCGGTCGCCGACGTCCGGCTCGAGCGCGTCACGAAGCGCTTCGACGACGTCGTCGCCGTCGACGACATTTCCATAGAGATCGAGCGCGGCAGCTTCTTCGCGCTGCTCGGCCCATCGGGGTGCGGCAAGACGACGACCCTGCGCATGATCGGCGGCTTCGAGGAGCCGACCGCGGGGATGATCTACCTCGGCGACGAGCCCGTCAGCGGCAAGCCGCCGTACAAGCGCGACGTCAACACCGTTTTCCAGTCCTACGCCCTCTTCCCGCATCTCTCGATCTTCGAGAACATCGCCTTCGGCCTCAGGCGCCGCGGCTTCCGCGGCCAGGAGGTGCGCGGGCGCGTGACGGAGATCCTGCGCCTCGTCGGCCTCTCGGGCATGGAGAAGCGCAAGCCGCGGCAGCTCTCGGGCGGCCAGCAGCAGCGCGTCGCGCTCGCCCGAGCGCTCGTGAACAAGCCGCGGGTGCTCCTCCTCGACGAGCCCCTCGGCGCGCTCGACCTGAAGCTGCGCAAGCAGATGCAGCTCGAGCTCAAGGCGATCCAGCACGACGTCGGGATCACCTTCGTCCACGTCACGCACGACCAGGAGGAAGCGATGACGATGGCGGATTCCATCGCCGTGATGAACCAGGGACACGTCGAGCAGCTCGGACCGCCCGACGAGCTGTACGAGCGGCCCGCCACGGCGTTCGTGGCCGGCTTTCTCGGAGTCTCGAACCTCCTGTCCGGCGTGGTCGAGGGCCCGGATGCCGTCCGCGTCGCGGATGGGACGCTCGTGCGGGCGCAGGTAGACGGCAAGAGCGGGCCGGTGGCGGCCGGAGTTCGGCCTGAGAAGATCACCGTTGGCGAAGGCGGCGGACAAAACCGGCTGACGGGGAGGGTCGTCGAAACCGCCTACATCGGCGTCGCGACCCAGCTCGTCGTCGATACGCCGGCGGGCACGGTGCAGGTCTTTGCGCAGAACATCGACTCCGGCAGGCGAACCCCGGAGCCTGGGTCGAATGTCACGTTGAGCTGGAGTCCAGAGTCGACCTTCGTAGTCGAGCAACGAGAGGAGATGTCCGAATGAACGAGGAGATGACTCGCATTGAGCTCCTGCGCCGTGGGGCGGCGGGTGCTTCACTGCTGTCAGTGCCGGGTCTGCTCGCGGCCTGCGGCGGAGGCGGCGGCGGCGCGTCAAACGAGGAGCTGAACAAGGTCCTCAACTTCGCGAACTGGCCCTACTACATCGATACACCGCAGACGCTCAAAGCCGCCGGCATCGACAAGCCGACGACATTGAAGGAGTTCGAGAAGAAGACCGGGATCAAGGTCAACTACTACGAGGAGGTCAACGACAACCCGGGGTACTTCGCGAAGGTGCAGGGACGGCTCTCGAAGGGCCGGGGAATCGACCGCGACATCATCGTCTCGACCGACAACGACCGGCCCCTCGGCGAGTACGTCTCCAACAAGTGGGTGCAGAAGCTCGACAAGAGCCTGATCCCGAACATGAAGAATCTCATCCCGGCGCAGCAGCATCCCCCGTTCGATCCCGACCGCGACTACTCGCTCCCGTGGGCCTCGGGCATGGACGGCATCGCCTGGAACGACAAGGTCACCGACCCCGTCACGTCCGTCAAGCAGCTCTTCGAGGATCCGAAGCTGAAGGGCAGGGTCGGCGTCTGGAACTCGATGGGCGACACCCTCGGGCTCGTAATGCTCGAGAATGGGGACGATCCCGCCAAGGTGACCGACGCGTCGTTCAACCGGGCCCTCGCACGGGTCCAGAAGGCCGTCAACTCGGGCCAAATCCGCAAGTTCTACGGCAACGACTACGCGCCGCCTCTGGCGAAAGGGGACCTCGCGGCGACCATGGCGTGGTCGGGCGATATCGCCAATCTCGCCGACCCGCACGTCCACTGGGCCGTCACCCCGGACGGCGGGATCATCTGGACCGACAACATGCTCATCCCGCTCGGGGGGAGCGTGCCGACGGCCTCGACGTACATGAACTTCATGTACGACCCGATGATCTCCGCGCAGTGGGCTCTCGGGGCGAACTACATCTCGTCGGTGAAAGGCGTGAAGGCGGATGCGGTGAAGCTCGATCCGAAGGCGGCTTCGAACAACCTGACCTTCCCGACCACGAAAACCCTCTCGCAGATGCACCAGAACGACCCGGCGATGTTCCAGAACCCTGACTACGACAAGAAGTGGCTCGCGGTTCAGGGGCAGTAGGCCGGAGTGGGAGCCTTCCTTCATCGCCACAAGGGCGTCACGCCCTACCTGCTGCTGGCGCCGGGGATGCTGTGGCTTGTCATCTTCTTCCTGGTGCCGATGGTCTTCCTCGGCTACCAGTCGCTTCAGTCGGGGCTCTTCCCCCACTTCCAGTTCACGTGGGAGTGGTCGAACTTCTCGTCCGCCCTGTCGGGCTACCACACGCAGCTCATCCGCTCGTTCGCCTACGCAGGCATCGCGACACTCGCCTGCCTCGTCCTCGCCTACCCGCTCGCGTACTGGATCGCGTTCCGGGCCGGGCCGTGGCGGAACCTGTTCTTGCTCTTCATCGTGGCGCCGTTCTTCGTCACCTACCTCGTGCGGACGCTGGCATGGCTCAACATCCTCGCCGACGAGGGGCCGGTCGTCCGCGTCTTGCGCGACATCCACGTGCTCGGCCCAGACGGCAGGCTGCTGGCGACGACGTTCGCAGTGGTCGCCGGCATCACCTACAACTTCTTCCCCTTCATGGCGCTGCCGCTCTACGTTTCGCTCGAGCAGATCGACCCTCGGCTCCTTGAGGCGTCGAAGGACCTGTACGCGTCCTCGACGCAGGCGTTCCTGCGGGTGACGGTGCCGCTCTCGATGCCCGGAATCGTCGCCGGGACGCTTCTGACCTTCATCCCTGCCGCCGGGGACTTCATCAATGCCGCGCTGTTAGGGACGCCCAAGCAGCAGATGATCGGGAACGTCATCCAGGCGAAGTTCCTGGAGTCGCTCGACTATCCGACCGCTGCCTCGCTCTCGTTCATCCTCATGGGAACGATCATGATCATGCTGCTGATCTACGCCAAGGTCGTCGGGTCCGAGAAGCTGACGGGATGACTACGGCAGCCGAGACGCTGCCGAGCCCGCCGCGGCCGAGTGTCGCGAGCCGTGCGTGGCGTTTCATCGCGCGGCATTCGCTGACCGTCTACGCGTTCCTCGCGGTCGGCTACCTACTGCTCCCAATCGTGGTCGTGATCCTCTTCTCGTTCAATCACCCGACCGGCCGGTTCAACTACATCTGGCACAAGTTCACGTTCGAGAACTGGATCCACTGGAACTCGGTGCTCGGAATCCAGAGCGCTGTCGTGAAGTCGCTCGAGATCGCAGCGCTCGCAACCATCGTCGCCACGGCGCTCGGAACGCTGATCGCGCTCGCGATCGTGCGCCACCGCTTCGTCGGCCGGGGGACGACGAACGTCGTGGTCTTCCTCCCGATGTCGACGCCGGAGATCGTCATGGGCTCCTCGCTCCTGGCGCTCTTCCTGAACGATCAGAACACGATCCAGCTCGGGTTCTGGACGATCTTCATCGCCCACGTGATGTTCATCATCAGCTTCGTCGTCGTCACGGTGAAGGCGCGCCTGATCGGGTTCGACAGGCACCTGGAGGAAGCGGCGATGGATCTCGGCGCGAACGAATGGACGACATTCCAGAAAGTCACGCTGCCGCTCATCGCTCCCGCGATCCTTGCCGCCGGTCTCCTCGGCTTCGCGCTCTCGATCGACGACTTCGTGATCACGTACCTCAACGCAGGGCCTGTACAGACGTTTCCGATCTTCGTCTGGGGGGTTGCGAGGGTGGCGGTGCCGCCGCAGGTGAACGTCGTGGCGAGCGCCATCTTCCTGGTGGCGATCGCCCTCGGCCTCTTCAACGTCTTCTGGCAGTACCGGGCCGCCAAGTCAACCAGAGGAGGAACATGACGACCACGTCCCCGGGCCTCTCGCCCGCCGAGCTGCAGGAGGCTGCGCGGGACCACCTGTGGCTCCACTTCACGCGCATGGGCGGCTACGAGGACAGCGAGGTGCCGATCATCGTCCGCGGCGAGGGCTGCTATCTCGAGGACACGAACGGGAAGCGCTACCTCGACGCGCTCGCGGGCCTGTTCTCGGTGAACATCGGCTACGGCTACGGTGAAGAGATCGGCCAGGCCGCGCTCGAGCAGATGCGCGAGCTGCCGTTCTACACGAACTGGTCGTATGCGCACCCGCGCGCGATCGAGCTCGCGGAGACGGTGGCCGAGCTGGCGCCGGGCGATCTGAACCGCGTCTTCTTCGTCTCCGGGGGGTCGGAAGCGGTCGAGTCCGCGTGGAAGCTCGCGCGGCAGTTCTACCTGGCCCGCGGCGAGAAGGCGCTCCGTGCCATCGTCACGCCGGGCGCGCGTGCGGGTGCGCAGGAGCCCGAGACGATGCACGACGCGATCGTCGTCGGCGGGCGACCGGCGCCTCGCCGGTACAAGGCGATCGCCCGCCGGATCGCGTACCACGGGACGACCTTCGGCGCCCTCTCGATCAACGGCATCCCCGCGATCCGCGCGCCGTTCGAGCCGCTTGTCCCGGAGGTGCAGCACGTCGCGAACACGAACCGCTACCACCGGCCGGCAGAGGAGACCGAAGAGGAGTTCACGGCGTACCTGCTGGACGATCTCGAGCAGACGATCCTCGCGATGGGCCCGGACACGGTCTGCCTGGTGCACATGGAGCCCGTCCAGAACGCCGGCGGCTCGTTCGCGCCCCCGGCGGGCTACTGGAAGGGCGTCCGCGAGATCTGCGATCGCTACGACATCCTGCTCTCGGCGGACGAGGTGATCACCGCGTTCGGGCGACTCGGCTACTGGTTCGGCTCCGAGCGCTACGACATCCGCCCGGACATCGTCTGCTGCGCCAAGGGGCTCTCCTCCTCGTACGCAGCGATCGGCGCGGTGATCGCGACCGACCGCGTGATGGAGCCGTTCCTCGAGGACACGAGCATGTACTCGCACGGCATCACCTTCGGCGGCCACCCGGTGATGTGCGCGATCGCGCTCAAGAACATCGAGATCATGAAGCGCGACCGGATCGTCGAGCACGTCCGCGAGGAGCAGGACTCGGTGCGGGAGATGCTGGCGCAGCTGCTCGACCTGCCGATCGTCGGCGACCTCCGCGGCACCGGCTTCTTCTACGCCATCGAGCTCGTGAAGGACAAGGAGAAGCGCGAGACGTTCACGGACGAGGAGTGCGAGCGGCTGCTGCGCGGGTTCCTGACGCCGAGGATGTTCGAGGCCGGTTTGATCTGCCGCGCGGACGACCGCGGCGACCCGGTGATCCAGATCTCCCCGCCGCTCGTTGCCGGCAAGGCGGAGTTCGAGGAGCTGATCGGGATCCTCGGCACGGTGCTCGAGGAGGCCTGGCAGCGGATCTAGGCCGGGTTTGGTGGATCGAGGAGGCGCTCGCCGCCGAGGGAGGTGAGGCGGAGCCGGCGCCGCCGCTCGGGGGCGACGCCGAGGCCGACGTCGCGATCGTCGGCGGCGGGTACACGGGCCTTTGGACGGCCCTCGCGCTGAAGGAGCGCGATCCCGCGCTGCGCGTCGTCGTGCTCGAGGCCGACGAGTGCGGCAGGGGGCCGAGCGGCCGCAACGGCGGCTTCGTCCACGGCTACTGGGGCTACCTGCCGCGACTGCGGGAGCGCTTCGGCGACGAGGCCGCGCTCGGGCTCGCACGCGCGTCGGACGCGATCATCCCGGGGATCCGGGAGTTCTGCGAGCGGCGCGGGGAGGACGTCTGGCTCCGCGAAGGCGGGATGCTGCGCGTCTCGGCGGCCCCGACACAGGACGCGTCGGTCGAGCGCGAGGTTGAGGCCGCGCGTGAGCTCGGCGTTGCCGAACAAGCCGTGCCGCTCGATGCGAAGCAGCTGGCCGAGCGGATCCGCTCGCCGCGCTTCCGCAAAGGCGCCTTCGCGCGCGACTGCGCGACGATCCAGCCCGCCCGCCTCGCCCGCGCGCTCCGCCGGGCCGTGCGCGAGAGTGCGGCGCTCCACGAGCACACGCGGGCGACGAGGATAGAGCAGGGCGTCCTCGAGACCCCGGCCGGCCGCGTGCGTGCTCGCGAGATCGTCGTCGCGGTCAACGCAGCCGCAGCCGGCTGGAAGCCGCTCGCGCGTAACCTGACCGTCTTCGGCAGCTACGTCGTTCTCACCGAGCCGGTGCCGGAGCTCCTCGAGCGGATCAACTGGACCGGCGGCGAAGCGGTGATCGACGGCCGCATGTTCCTGCACTACTTCCGGACTACGCAGGACGGCCGGGTGCTGATGGGCAGCGGCTCGGGGCCGATCGGCTTCGGCGGCAAGCTCGACGGCCGGTTCACGAGCGACCGGCCGACGATCGCTCGCGCCGAGCGCGGTCTGCGTCATTTGCTGCCCGACCTCGCCGACGCGAAGATCACGCACGCGTGGGGAGGGCCCATCGACGTTTCGTCCGACCACCTGCCGTTCTTCGGCACCGTTGCCGGCACGCGGATTCACTACGGGGCCGGCTATTCGGGTAGCGGCGCGGGGCCGAGCTGGCTCGGCGGCCAGATCCTCGCTCGGCTCGTGCTCGGCATCGACGACGAGTTGACCGACCTGCCCCTCGTGACCCGCAAGGTGCCCAAGCTTCCGCCGGAGCCCGTCAAGCGCCTCGGCGGGGGTCTCGTCCGCGCGGCGATCATGGCCTGCGAGGAGGCGGAGGAGGAGGGGCGCCGCCCGCCCCTCGCCGCCCGCGTCGGAGCCGGGATCCCGCGCGCGCTGGGTCTTACCATCGGCACGCGCTGATGGAGATCGTGCTTGGCATGTACCGGCTGGCCAACCCCGGCGGCAGCGAGCACTTCCCAGCCGAGGCCGCACGGCGTCGTCCTCACGCCCGGCGTCGAGATCGGCGAGAACGCGTTCCTCGCCGCGGGCGCGGTCGTGACGCACGACATCCCGGCAAACACCGTAGTCATGGGGATTCCTGCCCGCGAAGTCCCCTCATTCGAGGGATGACCGATCGGCTCGAAGCCCCGATGTGTGGCTTGCAAGCAATAGAGACGAAGTACCGAGCCCAGCGGCCGGGCTCTTTCAGGGACCTGAATGGCCGCCGACCGCAGACTTCTCGCCGCAGCTTTCGCGGCAATCACGTTCCTCACAGCAGGGCCGGCTCGCGGTGCAGTTGACCGCCCGGCGCTGACCTCGCCCGCCGCCAACGCCGTCGTCCAGTTCCTCCCCGCCTTCGCGTGGACGCCGGTGAAGGGCGCTGACAAGTACGAGTTCCAGATCAGCGCCGACGCGGGGATGAACTCGCCTGTCCTCGGCGCGGGCAAGGACGACTTCTTCACGCGTAACACGCGCGCGACGCTCTTGAAGACGGTCCCGAACGGCACCTACTGGTGGCGCGTTCGCGCGTCGGCGCCCGACGGCTCGATCTCGCCGTGGACGGCGCCCCGCCCGTTCAAGAAACTCTGGAACCTCCAACCGGCGATCCAGACACCCGGCTCGGGCTCCGCGCTCACATTCCCGGCGAACCCGGCCGTGCTGAAGTGGTCTGGAGTTGCCGGCGCCGCGCACTACCTCGTTTCCGTCGCGAGCGACCCGGCCCTCGGCTCGCTCGTCTTCCGCTACTCGAACCAGGACGACCCGAACGGCCCGCCCAACGTCGCCGCGACCTCGGCCGCGGTTACCTCCGCACTCGCGCCGGGCTCCTACTACTGGGGCGTCACGCCGGTCGACGCGGAGGGCAACCGCGGCGTCCCGACTCCCGTGAACACGTTCAGCTGGCTCTGGCCCTCGGCGACGACGCCGCACCTGGAGGACCTTCAGGCGAGCCCCGAGGTCTTCGATCCGAAGTTCTCGTGGACGCCGGTCCCCGGCGCCGCCCGCTACGAGGTCGAGATCAACTCTTCGGTCGACTTCGCGCCCGGCTCGCGGGTCTGCTGCACCGGCACGACGATCGCGACCTCGCTCTCGCCGACGACGGTCTTCAAGGACAACGTTTATTACTGGCGCGTCCGTGCGTACGACCCGGACGGCAACGCCGGCGTGTGGAACTACTGGCAGGACCCGAACACCGGACTTCCCGGTTTCACGAAGACCTTCGACAAGGTTCCGCCCTCGGGGCCAGTGCCCGGCACGGCCGTCAAGAACGTGCATCTCCGCGACAACTTGACGAACGACACCGTCACGGCCGACGCCGACCATGACCTGAGCAACGGCTACTCCACCCGAGTGCCGATCGTCGCCTGGGATCCGGTTCCGGGGGCGTCCAGCTACGAGATCCAGCTCGCCGACTGGAGCGGCACGCAGTGTCTCTGGGCTCAGCTGCCGACGGCTGACTACATCAGGAAGACCTCGGTGCCGGAGTGGGCGCCGCTAGGCGTGACGAGCAGTAACCCAGTTGTTTGGCAGGGCCATATGGCGATGGACGACCAGAATCCCGGCCCGCCCCCGCCCGGGACGTACTGCTTCCGCGTGCGGGCGCGCAGCGATCGCGCTCCGGGCAACCAGGAAGTCTGGGGCGACTACACGTACGTGAAGAACGGCAACACCGACTCGACGAACTCCGCCGGCCCTGCGTTCACCTGGACCGATTACCCGAATCCGGCCGATCCCGGAAACTCGGCGCTCTGCAACACGAGCTACGTCTGCAGTGGCGATTACCTGCTCCCGCAGACCGGCTCGGTCAATCGGCGCACGCCGTTCTTCACCTGGAAGCCGATCGCTGGCGCCCAGAGCTACTTCGTGGTCGTCGCGAAGGACCAGAACTTCAGCAACGTAATCGACGAGGCCTTCACCTGGATCCCCGCGTACGCGCCGCGGAACGCACTCAAGCCGACCACGTACAGCGACGAGACAACGTTCTACTACTGGGCGGTCCTCCCCGCGACCGCATCCGACGGGAGCGACGCGCCGGCGCTCGACTCGATCCTCTCGAATCCGCAGCCGTTCCAGAAGCAGTCGCTCCCGCCGACGCTCCTCGCACCGGGCGTGCTACAGCCCTTCCTCGACCAGCCGACGTTCCGCTGGACGCCCGTCGAAGGCGCGCGCCGCTACCGGCTTCAGGTCGCCTCGGACCAGAACTTCAGCAACCTCCTCGACGACGTCGTAACCAACGCGACCTCGTACTCGAGCGACACGACATATCCGGCCGACACGGTCCTCTACTGGCGCGTCCGCGTCGACGACGAAAACCTGACCGGACTTACGTGGTCGGCGACGAGCACCTTCCAGAAGCGCCTCGCGACCCCGGTCCCGCTCTCGACGAACCCGAAGTCGGGCGACATGCTCCCGGTCTGGGCCTGGGCGCCAGTGCAGGGAGCATCCTCGTACGACATCACGATCGACGGGCCCGACGGCAGGAACCGCTACTTCTCCGGCTTCCGGACGCCTGTCGTCTCGTTCATCAAGATGACCGGGACGGGCGTCTTCCACTGGCGCGTGCGCGCGGAGTTCGCGCAGGACACCGCGAGCGGCTCAACCCCCGGGCCGTACTCGGCGACCCAGTCGTTCACCCGCACGATCGGCGAGCCCGCGAATCCGCGTACCGACAGCAACGCCGACCACGTGCTGCTGAGCTGGGACGCGCGCCTCGGCGTCAAGTACTACAAGGTTCAGATCTCCTCGACGCCCGACTTCAGCCGCACCGTCGAGCAGGCGAGCACGGACAATCTCAGCTTCGCACCGTTGATGAATCGCAGCACCTACGCGGAAGGCGGCTCGTTCTTCTGGCGCGTCGCCGGGGTGGACGAGGACAACAACCAGGGCGACTGGACGGAGATCCAGCAGATTCGGCTCCAGCCCGGGATGCGCCTCTCGGTACTCGGCCTGCTGCTGCACAAGCATCGGGGCAAGGTGTCTGTGACAGTGCGAACGACGAACGGCGGGTTCCTGGGCGGTGTTCGCGTCAAGCTCAGCGGCCGCGGCATCAAGACCATCTCGAAGCGGACGAACGCGGTCGGCAAGGTCGTCTTCAAACTCAAGCCGAAGCGCAAAGGCAAGCTGCTCGTCACCGCGACGAAGGCCGGCTACCAGCCCGCGTACGGGACCGTGAGGGTGAAATGACCCAGTCCAAGCAGCCGCAGCAGCTGAAGATCTGGCAGGTCTTCCAGTACGTGCGGCCCGTGGTTCCGGTCAAGCCGCGCTTTACGACGTAGCTCAGGCGCGAACGGGCTCGGCAAGCGCGTCGAGCCGCTCGAGCCACGGCGCGGCGCCGACCCGCTCGAAGATCTCGCGTGCCTCCGCCAGCAGCGGCTCCGCGTCCTCTGGCCTCCCGGTCTCGGCGAGCCACTCGCCGTGCTCGAGCAGCACGACCGCGAGGTAGAAGCGGGCGCTGATCTCGCGGAGGATCTCGGCAGCCGCCCGGAACCGCTCCTCGGCGCGGTTGTTCTCACCCGCCCGCGCCGCGAGCAACGCCTCGAAGCGCCGCGCCTGGCCCACGCCGAACGGGAGCTGGTCGGCCGGCCGCCGACTCCGGAACTCCTCGAGGCGCCGCGCGACCGAGTCGAGATCGCCGAGCTCGTAAGCGGTCTCCAGGGAATCGACCATCGCGATTCGGCTCATGGGGTGCTCGAAGCCGAGATCCTCTTGCATGGCCAGCACCTCGTCCGCCTTCGCAAGGGCGTCGGAAAGACGGCCTTCCGCCCGGGCGTGCGCCACCTGGGCAAGGGTGTGTCCGGCGGCGTCCTGAACCTCCGCGGACGGCTCGGGCAGCTGCTCGATCAGCCACTTGAGGCGGTCGAGCCGCCCGGTGTTGAGGTACACATGCGGCGAGATCACGACCATGTCGAGGCGGGAGCGGACGCCGGACTCGATGAGCTCGGCGAGCTCCTCGTCGGTGTACTCGAGCCCGTCCCAGTTGCCCAGGAGGTAGTTCGCCTGCCGGATGTGGCCGAGGAAGGCCCACGCCCAGCCGCGGTCGCCCAGCCTCTGCGCCTGCTCGAGCGCTGCCCCGTCGATTTCCAGCGCCTCCTCGTACCGGTCTTCGCCGTTGATGTGGTACGAGAGGTTGAACTGGGCCCGGAACGCCGATCCCTGGATACCGTGCTCCTGCGCGAGCCGGAGCGAGTGCCTGAGGAGCGCCTCCGACTCCTGCCTTCGGCCTCTGCTCAACAGGAGGAGGTTCTTGGTGTTCAGGGCCTCCGAGAGCACGCCGGGCAGGAACAATGACTCGGCGATCTCGAGCGCGAATTCGAGCGGCTCGACGGACGCCTCAGGGTTGCCGGTGAACCAGTGGACGCGGGCCAGCTGCGCCGCGAGCATCGCGAGATCCTCGTCCGGCTCGTCGTTTCGCAGGATTTCGAACGAGCGGGTCATGCGCTCGGCTGCGGTATCGATTTGGCCCTCGTCCCAGAGGACCGACGCCAGCTTGGCTTCGACGCGGGCCGCGGCATGGGCCTGATCTTCGGCATTGAACAGCGCGATCGCCTGCTCGAACAGCTTCACCCCGACTCCGGGCCGCCCGCTGTTCTCAGCCATGGTGCCGGCCTGCTCGAGGAGTCCCGCCTGCACCGTCGGCTCCTCGGCGAGCTCGGCGGCCTGCTCGAAGTAGCTCTGGGCCTGCGCGGTCGCCGCGAGGGACCCGGCTCTTCGCGCTGCGCGGACGAGTGCGTCGCGCGCTGCCGCGCGGATCTCGGGCGCGTCCGAGGCCTCCGGGTCGATCCGGTAGGCGTCGACGTAGTGTGCGGCGATGACCTCGACGATCTCGGCCTCCTCCGGGCCCCAGCTCTCCTCGAAGTACCGGGCGGCCGCGAGATGACGGGCCTTCTGCTCCTTGCGCGAGAGCGTGTCATGCGCGATCCGCTGCACCAGCGCCTGCAGGAAGCTGTAGTTGCCCCGCTCCGGTGAGCGAGGGTCGGCCTGCAGTGTCAGCAGGTCCTTGCGGACAAGGGTGGCGAGGATTGGCTCGAGGTCCTGCGGGTCCATCCCGGTCAGCGCGGCGAGGCCGGGCTTCTTGAACGACTTCCCGAGCACCGACGCGTCCTCGATCACGCGCCGCTCGGTGGGCCTAAGGTCGTCGAGCCGCGCGGCGATCAGCGCGTGCAGAGTCTCCGGCACCTCGAGCGACTCGATGTCACCGCCGCGATCGATGAGCATCCTGACCGTCTCCACCGCGTACAGCGGGACGCCCTCCGCCCGCTCGCGGATCCGAGCGCGGAGCTCCTCCGGGAGCTCGGGGACGAGACCCGCGAGCAGTTGGTCAATCGCCTCGTCGGAGAGCGGCTCGAGCGAGATCGAGGTGAAGTCGCGCTTCGCCGCTCCCCAGCTCCCGTGTCGCTCCGAGAGCTCCGGGCGGGCGAGCGCGATCACGAACAGCGGGTAGTTCCGCGACCACTCCAGCAGGTAGTCGACGAACTCGAGCAGCGCCGTGTCGGCCCACTGGAGATCCTCGAATACGAGCACCGTCGGGTATTGCTCCGCGAGCCGCTCGAAGAAGAGGCGCCACGCTGCGAAGAGGTCCTCGCGTTCGGCGGAGGCCTGCTCTCTGAGGCCGAGCAGCTGCGCGAGCCGCGGCTCGACCCAGGCCCGCTCCTCCGCGTCGAGCAGGTGCCGCTCGAGGGTCTCGTGCAACTTCCGCGTCGCGTCGTCCGGCCCCTCCTGCTCGGCGATCCCGGCCCGCATGCGGACCATCTCCGCGAGCGCCCAGTACGCCACGCCGTCGCCGTAGGCGAGACAGCGACCGCGGTGCCAGTAGACGTCGCCGGCGAGCCCGTCGATGTACCGCTCGAACTCCGAGGAAAGCCGCGTTTTGCCAATCCCGGCGATCCCGATGATCGAGACGAGGCGCGCCTTTCGCTCGTCGCTCGCGGCGTGGAAGAGGTCCTTGATCAGGCGCATCTCGCCTTCGCGACCGACGAAGGGCGCCTCGAGCCCGGTCGCGCGGCCCTCGCCGCCTCGAAATGCGATCACGCGCGCCGCGCGCCAGAGCGGCACCGGCTCGGACTTGCCCTTGAGCTCGTGCGCGCCCGCGTCCTCGTACGCGATCGACGCTTCCGTCGCGCGGCGCGTTCGCTCGCCCACGAGCAGGGTGCCGGGCTCGGCCGCTGCCTGGACACGCGACGCCGTGTTGACGAGGTCGCCCGCAACCATGCCCTCGCCTTCTGCCCCGACCGAGACCGCCGCCTCGCCGGTGAGCACGCCGACACGCATCGTCACGCCCTCGCCCAGCGCCGCGACGATCTCGACGAGCTCGAGCCCGGCACGAACGGCGCGCTCGGCGTCGTCTTCACGCGCGATCGGCGTCCCCCAGACGGCCATGACGGCGTCGCCGATGAACTTCTCGACCGTACCGCCGTAGCGATCGATCACCTGCCGGGCGGTGTCGAAGTACCGGGAGAGAAGCTCGCGGACCTCTTCGGGATCCCGGTCCTCCGAGAGCGGCGTGAAGCCGACGAGGTCGCCGAAGAGCACCGACACGAGGCGCCGCTCGGCCTCCGCGGTCGGCGCCGACGCTTCAGCCGCAAGGGAGGTGCCACATTCTCCGCAGAAGCGGTCATCCGGCTCGTTCGCCGCCCCGCAAGTGGGGCAAGCCAGCGCGAGCGGAGCACCGCACCGGGAGCAAAACTTCCTGCCCGCGCGATTGTCGGCGCCGCATGCAGAGCACGTGTTCATCGCCCTGAGCGTACTTCGCCGTTCCGGCGAAACCAAGCGTCTAACGTCTAGTCGTGGCCAGGCTCCTGCTGCTCGCCTACTTCGAGCGGGACGAGTTCCCGAGGCTCCTCGCCGAAGCGCGGCGTGCGGGCGTCGCGGGGCCGCGGGTCTACATCGGGAGCTACGGGGTCGGTGCCGAGCTAGCGGACCAGATCGCGGCCGCAGGCTGCCGCTACGCGCCCATGTTCCACATCACCCCGGGCTGGTACTGGGAGCGCCGGCGCCTCTCGCGGAGGGACGAGAAGACGCTCGAGGCAGCGTCACCGCGCTCCGGGCGGCTTGCGGGACCGTTGCCACCGCTTCCGGAGCTCCTGCGCCTCCCGCCCGCCCGCCGCTTGACGTGGGGGATCGAGCTCGGCAGGCGCTTCCGTGACGAGCTTCGCGCGGCGGCCAGTGCCGGCGTCCCGCTCGACTCGTGGCAGTTCGACGAGATCCAGGCAGAGGCTGCGGGCCCGCTGGGGCGGCAGTACCGCGACCTGACGCGCGGCGTCCTGCGCGGGCTCGTCTTCGGCCGCCCGGCGCTCGGCGACGCGGCGCAGCAGGGGTTCGTCTTCTGGGCGCACTCCGCCCTCGGGCTCCCGCGCCTGCGGCTGACGGCCGAGCTGGCGGCGTTCTGGCGGATCCTGAACCGCGCGGCCATGGGGCTCTTCGGAGAGGAGTACCCGGCCTTCGACGGCAGCCCGCGCGCAGCGGCCCGGGCGGCGGCCACCGGGCAGCGCGGGCTGCAGGCCGGCGGCCCCGTTCGCCGTGCGCTCGCGCGGAAGTACCTCTCGGGCCTGACTCCCGGGTATCGGAAGGCTGCAGGGCTGCGCGGCAACGTCCACGGCTGGCCCCGGGAGCAGGTGAACGCCTGGCGCGCCGCCTACCTGCACGCACGGGCAGACGCCGGTGTTGCCGGGTTCGGCGAGTTCGACTTCCGGTTCGAGAACAGCCGCGCGTGGGTGATCCACGACGTCATGAACGCCCACGCGCAGGTCGTCTAACGCGGGCCTGTAAGCCGCACGAGGCCGTGTGCGGTGCGGACGAAGACCTGGCGGCTGTAGAGGATGTAGAACGCCCGCGGGTCGGTTCGGATCATCCGCGCGTAGCGCAGCACCGCGTCCACGTAGTACCGCGACGGGTTGTAGCGGTACAGCGCACGGGGGTAGTCGCGCGGGGCGCCGTTCGCGTGGAGATAGTTCGCAGCGCCGACGATCGCGTCGTGCGGGTCATGGACGTTGCCGCCCATTCCGTAGGCGCGCCAGGTCGCGGGCATGAACTGCATCGGGCCTTGCGCGCCGGCGGTGCTCGAGTTGCGCAGCTTGTTGAACGCCGACTCGACGTAGTTCACCGCCGCGAGCACGTGCCAGCCGACGCGGAAGCGCCGCTGGCCCTCGGTGTAGAAGCCGCGCAGCCGGTAGGCCGGGGCGGCCGACCCGGTCCGGAAGGCGCTGAGCGGTCGCGCGCTTGAAAGGCGCCTGAGCTCACGTCGTGCGAGCACGTCGCTCTGGACCCATTCCGCGCCCGGCAATCGCCGGAAGACCGCTTTGGAGAGCCGCGGCCTCTCCGAGAGCAGAATCGAGATCCGCTGCTCGTAGAGCGCGCCGAGCGTGATGTCTCTCGGCGGCCGCACGGTGAATCCTTGCCAGTGCCCGACTGCGGCGTTCAGGTCGCGCAGGGTCGAATCGAGCCGGGCTGCGAGAGCGGCCGGCTGCTGGGGAATCGGCGCTCCTGGCGGCGGTGGTGCCGCGTGCATGGGAGACACAGGCTAGCTGCGCGTGACGCTCACGAGGCGGAATCCCTCGTGGCCGCCTTTGACCACGTGCTCCTCGATCTCGCCGAGGCCCGCGACGTAGACCTTCTCTTCGGGTCTGCGGCTCGAGCGGGCTGAACTCGCTCGTGACCAGCGCGCGCTTGAAGCTCCCGTATGGCACGGTGAACGGGCCGCGGATTCCGAGCACATGCGCCTCGTCGAGCGCCTGGCCCGGCGGGTAGTACTCCTGCCGGTAGCGGTCGCCCGTCTTCGGATCGGCGGGCATGATGATCCCCGGCTGCGCGCCGTTCACGCCCGAAAGCCATGAGTCACTTGCCTTGACGAAGCGGCCGTGCTCCAGCTCGAACGAGTCCTCGCCCATGTACCAGACGTTCCCCTGCTTGTCCTGGGCGTAGTAGTCGAGCGTCCGCTCGATCGGGCGCCCGTCCTGGGAGACCGTGTCGCGGACAGCGACCGCGTCGATACCGAGGATCAGCTTGGTCTGATGTGTGACGATCTCGTCGTCGGTCTGGGCCGCCGTCTCCTTGAACCCCTCGAAGTGAAAGCCCGTGCCCGGCTTCAGCGGCCAGTAGGGATTGTCGATCGTCGAGACGAAATTCTTCGGGTCGATTCCCGGCGCGTAGTGGCCCTGCACCGGTGCGAGGCTCGACGCCGAGTCGTCGTGGGACGAGCCGCAGCCCGTCGCAAGCGCCGCGAGGAGCGCGATCATGGCCGCACGTCGCATCCCCGGCTTTCTACCCGAGCTCGATGAAAACCGGATGAACATGCAGTCCTACTTGCACACACGCGAAGGAGGATGAGATGGGAAGGATCGTGGTCACCGAGTTCGTCTCGCTGGACGGCGTGATGGAGGACCCCGGCGGGTCCGAGGACTTCGAGTACGGAGGCTGGACGTTCGAGATCGATCGCGGCGAGGGAGACAAGTTCAAGCTCGACGAGACGATGAACACCGATGCGCTGCTGCTCGGCCGCGTCACCTACGAGGGCTTCGCCGCCGCTTGGCCGACGCGCGAAGGCGAGTTCGCGGACAAGTTCAACACGATGCCGAAGTACGTCGTGTCCTCGACGCTCAGCAACCCCGAGTGGACGAACACGACGGTGCTGAGCGGCGACGTGCCCGACGAGGTCGCCAAGCTGAAGGAGCAGTACGACGGCGACGTCGTCGTCCACGGGAGCCGGCAGCTCGCACAGACGCTGCTCGAGCGCGACCTCGTCGACGAGCTCCGGCTGATGGTCTTTCCGGTCGTGCTGGGCAAGGGCGAGCGCCTCTTCGGCGAGACGAGCGACAAGAAACCCCTGAAGTTGCAGAGCTCGCAGACCGTCGGCGACGGTGTGGTCATCCTCGTGTACCGTCGCTGAGTGCTCTCCCGAGACGAGGCTAGGCGACTGGCGCTCGAGCTTCCGCAGGCCGTCGAGCAGGACCCACGGCCGGCCTTCGTTCCGTGTGGGCGGCAAGATCTTCGCGACCCAGTGGGACGACGAGCACATGAACGTGATGCTCGACGAGGGCGGCATCCTGACCGCCGTCGACGCCCATCCCGACACCTGCGAGCCCGTGCACTGGGGCAAGCGCCTCGCCGCGGTGCGAGTCGATCTCCGCCGCGCCGATTTGGAGATGCTCGAGGAACTCGTGACTGACGCGTGGGAGACGAAGGCGCCGAAACGACTTCTTCGTGACGGTTAGCCCTAACTCGGCTCCGGGAAGAGCGTCTATGGGACCGAATGAGAATCTCGCACTCGTCACTTGTCGCGCTCGCTGGCCTCGTCGCCCTGGCGCTCCCGGCCTCCGCCGCCTCGGCACCGGTGTCGAAGACCTTCAAAGTCGTCGGCTACGAGTACGCGTTCACGTCGAGGGTCGGCTCCTTCGCTGGCACCGGAACCGGAGATCTAGGCGGCAAGGCGTATTGGAACGCGAGGGTGAACCACGACCGGCTGGGCTCGAACCCGACCTACGTCAACGGAGGCCGGTTCGCGATGACAGTCACGGGGCCGGGCCTCACGGTCGACGCGGTCGTCGGGACGTTCACCTACCACGGCGGGACGATCAGGACGCTCGATCCCGGAGCGAACTGCACGAACCAGAAGTACTTGGTCGCCGACACGCTCCGAGACGTCCTTACCCCTACGACGTCGAACGGCACAGGAACCTTCCGGGTGACACTGAGGCACTACCGCCACCGCGTCCTCGGCCGCTGCATCGCCTACAAGGCCAAGGTCTCCGGCACCGTCAGCCTTACCTACTGACCCGAGCGATACTGACCCGAGCGCTGACCCGGCTCGCTAGGCTCGGCTTTTTCGGCTGTTCCGTCCAGCAATGACGACCCCAAGGGAGGTCTCGTGAGCGAGTACGCAGTGTCAAACCTCGGTGAGATCGATGAGATCGACGACGGCCGCGCGCCGATGCGGCCGGTCAGGCACCACATGGGCATCACTTCCTTCGGCGTCAACGCCTGGACCGGCAGGAACGCAGGCGACCGGATCATCAACGAGCACGACGAGGACGAGGAGGACGGCAACGAGGAGCTGTACTTCGTCCACACCGGCCGCGCGCGGTTCGAGATTGACGGGGAGACGGTTGACGCGCCGGCCGGGACGTTCGTCTTCGCCAGGCCGGCCGCCAAGCGTACGGCGTTTGCCGAAGAGCCCGGGACGACGATCGTCGCGATGGGCGGCGTGCCCGGAAAGGCGTACCAGCCGCACGGCTGGGAGGTCTGGGGGCCGCTGCACCCGCTGTTCCAGGCCGGCGAATATGCCGAGGTCGCCGATCGCGGGCGTGAGCTGGTCAAAGAGCACCCGGAGTACCCGATGGTGAGTTACAACGTCGCGTGCGCCGAGAGCCTCGCCGGCCGGAAGGACGATGCGATCGAGCACCTCCGGCTCGCCGTCGAGAAGTCGGACAGCCTTCGCAAGCTCGCCGCCGAGGATTCCGACTTCGACGCGATCCGCGACGAGGCCCAGTTCAAGGCCTTGGTGGGCTAGTGGCGACGCGAGAAGCCGCCTGCCACTGCGGACAGCTCCGCCTGAACGTGGAGGGCGATCCGATCCACGTCTCCATCTGCCACTGCCTGGCCTGCCAGCGGCGGACCGGGAGCGCCTTCGGGATGCAGGCGGCCTTCAAGCCGGACCAGGTGGAGATCACAGGCCGCTACAACGACCACACGCGAGTCTCCGACGAGGATGACCGGAGAGCGCATGTCTTCCACTTCTGCCCGGAGTGCGGCTCGCAGGTGTTCTACACGGAGGACGACGAACCAGACTTCGTCGTCGTGTCGGTCGGCTCGTTCGCCGACCCGTCCTTCCCGCCGCCGACCGAGTCGGGGTACCACTTCCGGCGGCATCCGTGGATCGGTCTGCCCGACACGATGCGGCGCCCCGGCCAGGAGGAGTGGGACCCGGTCCAGCCGCTCTACGAGGCTGGCGAGTACGCCGAGGCGGCCGACCGCGGACGGGAGTTGCTCGCGGAGCATCCCGAGCATCCCGGCCTGTACTACAACGTGGCCTGCTGCGAGAGCCTCGCGGGCCGGAAGGACGACGCGATCGGGCATCTCCGCACGGCGATCGGCCTGTTCGAGGAGCTTCGCTCGATGGCCCAGCAGGACTCGGACTTCGACCAGATCCGCGACGAGCCCGCGTTCAAGGAGCTGGTGGGGACGGGTTAAAGGCCGCGCAGGTACTGCAGCAGATCGCTCTTCTGGCGCGCGTTCAGGTGCAGGTTGAGGCAGCTGTTGTAGTGGTTCACGACGGCGCGCAGCGTCGGGTAGCGACCGTCGTGATAGAAGCCGCCCTTCCTCTTGGCTACGAGCCCGCGCAGGGGCGTCGTCCGGTAGCGGAACGTCGGGGAGCGAGTCGACTGGAAATTGTCGATGCAGATCTCCCTGGCGGGATGGAGGTTCCAACCGGCATCGGTGAAGGTCGGGGGCATATGGCAGCCGTCGCAGCGACCGATGCCATCGAAAATCGCCTTGCCGCGCCGAGCGGCCGCGCGGTTTGCCCGAGCGTGCGGAATCGGGAGCGAGAGTTGGTAGAGCTGAAGCGCAGGCAGCTTCGAGGTGATCAGGTCACGCTTGTGGCGGACGTGCGCGAAGCCAGCCCGGGCGGCAACCGGGAACTGCTGCGCGTTGCTCAGCCGCTCGTCGTCGAAGTTGCCGATCCCGTGCATCTCGAGGTTGGCCACGAACGCATTCCAATACGGAACTGATCCCCAGCCGGTGTAGGTATGAAGGTTGACCCCCGACAGGCCGAAGGCGGCCGGGATCAGCACTGCCGCCGTCTTCTTGTCGGGCCGGAAGCCCTTGCCGTCCAGGAACAGCTCGGCGTCGAACTTGCCCGGGCCCCAGCTCGCCAACACCTTGTTCACCGTCGCCTCGTTCACCCCCAGCAGATTCGTGAGCGGCTTCTTGTTCGGAGCCAGCGAGACGATGGCCCCGACGTTGAGGTCGCGGTTGGGCCAGCCGTCGCGGCGCCGCCCGATCCCGGGCGCGAAGGAGTTGTCGACGGTGGAATGGCACAGCGCGCAGGTGATGCCCATCGAGCTCAACCGCTTGCCGTGAAAGAACCCCCGGACGCCGACGACGGCATCCAGCTTCAGCAGCGTGAGGGTCACCGTCGGTTCGTTCAGGTTCACCTTGCCGGCCTTGATCGCCTTCGCGACCCGCTTCGGAATCCGCGTCGCGTCGACCTTCAAGCCGACGGCGAGCGCGGTCTTCGGGCTGACGCCGGGCCCGACGCCGCCGTTCTTCTTGCCGGCGATCGCGCGGTTGAGCCGCAGCGCGCCGCCCCAGAAGGCCTGGTCTCCGAAGGTGTCGAACCGGAAGATGCGGCGCCCCTGGAGCACCAGGCGGCTCGACCGCGATGCAGTTGCGGCGGACGACGCGTTGGCAGACCGGACGGATGCCAGCGTGAGGTTGACGACGACCACGGCGACGTAGAGGACCACCGCCGCTCCAGCGAGAATCAGCAGCCTGCTAAGCGTCTTCGCGACCAGCCGGCACCCCCCAAATGCCTTGAGGCGCGAGCGTACGAGCCTACTCGAAGGTCAGTGCGTGATCGGCGTCACAGCGCGTGACAGTTCTCACGCGGGAGTGGGGGTGCGTAGCACCGTTTCGGCCGGGATCAGTAGGCGGTAGCTTGCCCCCTCGCGCACAACGAATCCGTCCCGCTGCAGCTCGTCGAGCGCGCGCGTCACGGTTTCCCGCGACGAGGCGATCATCTCGGCCAGCAGTGCATGGCTGATCGGAAAGTCGATTCGGATCCCGTCGCGAACGACGTGGCCGTAGCTCTGGCCGAGCTGCAGAAGCTTCCGCCGGACTCGCTCGACGTGGCGCGGCGAGGCCAGGTTCGCGATCGCCTCCTGCTTCTGGCGCAACGTGAACGACAGCTGGTCCATGAGCCGGACGGCGACTGCCGGCAGGCTCAGCAGCTCGGCGCGCGCATGTTCGTCTATCACGGTCACGGAGACACTGGTGAGCGCCGTCAGCACCTCTTCAGGCGCGGGCGGCAGCGCGATTCGTCCCGGCCCCGCCTCGCAAGTGATGACGGAGCGCGAATCGGCCGGCGTCGCGGCCCGGATGACGACGAACCCGCTCTCGATCGCAAGAAACGCGCCTCGCGGGAAGTCCTCCGAGAAATGCGGCAGGCGGGGCTCGAGGGCTGTCGTCGGGCACCCGGCGAGAACGGCCGCCGCCCGCTCGCGGTCGGCGGTTGGCAGGTAGCGGAACAGACTACTCTGGGCCTCCCCCAAATCTTCGCTCATATCCCTCGCGTGGGATACGAAGGCGGAGCCGCGACCGGTTTGCCGAGGCGCAGAGCGCGGAAGGGAGGACGTCATGACAGACAGACGTGACGCAATAGCCGAGGACCTGCGGGCTCTCGCGACCGACCTGAAGAGCCTGCTCGAGTCCATCACCACCGATCCGAAGGAACGGAAGCGCAAGGAGCGTCTCTTCCAGGGGATCTATGCCCTGCTCGGGGTGGTGACGACGCTGGTCGCTCGCCGAATGGCCACCAAGGCGTGGGCGATCCTCACCGGAGAGCAGCCGCCGATCCCCGGAGCAGCACAAGCTGCGCCGAGGCGCTAACCGAAAACCGTTCGGAGCCGCATCAAGGCGAACGCCGACTTCGGGCTCGCGTGGTCCTGCATGTCGATGATCTTGCCGTCCTTCAGCCGGAGGGCTTGCGCCCACTGGTGGCGCTGCCCGTACTTGTCCGACCAGGAGAACGCGACGACAACACGGTCACCGTGCGACCGGATCGAATCGAGGCTGTAGTCGCGATCTCCGAGCTTCCTTCGTGCCGCGATCCCGCCGGCGAGAACCTCACGGGCCTCGTCGGGGCCGCGTCAGTTCGGCGGCGGCTTCCAGAACCGCGGCAGCCTGCGCCGCCCGCGCCATTCCATGTCAGGGTGGATCACTGCGACGAGCGGCTCGACGTCGCCGTCACCGAGTGACTCGAAGGCAGAACGAATCGCGTCGACAGACACGCAAACACCTTAGTGGGAAGGGGGATCGACGCAAGGGTCGAATCAGGCCGCCTATGAGTGAACTGAATCTGGCAAAGGAGCTCGCGCTTCTGGCGACCGAGGTCGATTCGCTCCAGAAGGCGCTCGTGCAGGCGCAAGCGGAGCGAGCGCGTGAGTTGAACCGGCGCGAACGGGCCGACGCGGACGTTCAGGATCTTCGGCAGCAGCTTCGCCATGCTCGTGAACGGGCGAACGCCGCAGAGCGCGAGCTGGCCAACGCGAGCGCGAAGATCGAGGCAGCCGAACAAAGCGCCAAGCAGTCGGACGAGGCGAAGAAGGTGCTCCGGCACGAGGTCGAGCAGGTCGAACGCGAGCGCCGGGCGCTGGAACTGAACCTCCGCGAAGTGCTCGCGAACCTCCGACAAGCGGGGCAAAGAGCCGAGCATCCGCGGGCCGCCTCGCGAACCGCTCCCGATGAGGTGACGCTCGTTCAGTCGCGCCCGACCGACAACGGGTGGTAAGCACGAAGCGCGGGCGAGGCCGCGGCTTAGGCTAGTCCCACGACCAGCCGCTGTGCGTATCGGCGCCCGGGAAAGCCGCGTCGACCGCGGTCACCATTTCCAACCGCCGTTGAGCGCCGCCGCGAGAACGACGACGACAAGCAGCACTACGCGCCATGTAAGTCGAGATGTCATCCGTTCAGTATCGGACGTCCGTTCACAAAGCTTGAGGGGCAGCGCAGACCGGCTCCGGAGATGATGGAACGTTGGGCGTCTTGCATCTGCGGCGCACCGCGCCATTCGCCGCCGGCGGCGTGACGATCACCGACTCGCTGGACGGCGCCGCCCATGCGCGGGGCATCGCGGCGAGCACGCTCGCGTTCGCGCCGCGAACGCGGGCACCGACCTGCTGCTCCTGACCGGCTCCGAGCGGGGCTCGCCAGGCGTCCACGACGCGTTACTGCGTGCGGCCGCGCTGCGGCGTGTCGACAGGGCTCGGCTGCTCGCCTCCTATCAGCGAATCCTCGCCCTCAAGGCACGGCTACGGGCTGGTTAACGGTGGCTATCCGAAACCGTTCGGAGCCGCATCAAGGCGAACGTCTGGCCCGTCGTGTTCAGGTCTTGGATTAACGCAAGCCGGCGCTAGGCAATGAAGCATGGATCGAGCGTTAACCGCGCTCGCCCAGACCAGCGAACGATGTCGCATGGGCCGACGTGGTCTTCGTCGACGCTCAAGAACGAAGCTGTGCGTCGACATGGCAGCTCGCTGCTCAGCTCGGGATGACGAGCACCTCGATCTGGAAGAACTGCGGTGCCGCCTCCGGGGGTGGTTGCTGATCTCCCATGACTTCCCGGATCGCCGGCCCCAACTTCTCGTCCATGAAGCGCTGAAACGCTTCCTCTGACTCCCAGATGTCGTAGACGTACCAGCCGCCCTCGCCCTGTCCCGCACTGTGGACGATCAGCCCTTCCGGCGATTCTTCGCGCCGCATGGGCGACGAGTGGCCAAACATCTTCTCGGTGACCTGGTCGTACATCTCTTTGGTGAACATCTCCGCCATCTGCAGCATCCCGACCGCCATGTCGCGCCTCCTTTGCGTTTCGTGGTTGCGGTTCTAGGCCGACGTGGCAGTTAAGCAGCCGAGGACCCGGCGTCGCGGTCGAGTGACATTCGCGCACGCTGGCTCAGGCGACAGACGGGCGCGCGCCTAGAATCGGAGCGCATGGAGGGATGTCT
Source organism: Actinomycetota bacterium (assembly GCA_046731695.1). Taxonomy (GTDB): domain Bacteria; phylum Actinomycetota; class Thermoleophilia; order Gaiellales; family Gaiellaceae; genus AC-32. Next base: position 9,678 of record JBKPLR010000067.1, on the reverse strand, counting down.
GGCATGTGACCTCGCGGAAGGTCGCTTGCCGCTGCCGGGCGGTGTCATCCACGAGAGTTCGCATTGGCTAGTCGAGCACTGCGTCGGGCCGCTCGGCGTCGGCACACTGCTCGTCAAGGCGAAACGCCACGTAACTCGTGTCTCCGAGTTAACCGAGGAGGAAGCGGCAGAGCTCGGACCGCTGCTGCGGCAAACGGCGGCGACAGTTGATCGACTTCTCACGCCAGAGCAGGTCTATACATGGCTCTTCTCACACGCGGGTGCGCAGCCGGTCCACATTCACTACGTCGTACAGCCAGCAACGCGGGAGGCAATGGACGAGTTCGGTGAATACGGTCCACAGCTGACCACGGCGATGTTCGCGCGCGGCGAACTGCCGCCCGTGGACAAAGTTGAGCTGTTTGCCGAGCGCGCGCGGGAACTGTTCTAGGCCGCTCGCCAGGGTCGAGTATCACGCGTGGCTTCGGGTGACATTCCAGCACGCTGGCCCACGCCAACGCGACGCTGACTAGGCAATTCGCCGTGTTCCACCGCTGGGGCGGCACCAGGGTAGGCACCATGCGAGCCTATGACGAGCGGTTCTCCACCTCGGCGAGTGCTGTCCGCAGGTACCAGCCCCACAGGCGTCTGCCCCCGAGATGGTTGATCGCCGAGGCGATCCGGCCCTTGGCACTGCGTCGGAACTCGCGCCTCAGTCGCATCTCGACCCTGCTGCCCCCACCGCTCGGCGAAATCTTGAGCTCCCAGGTACTGCCGGGCGCGAGCACGTTGGAGTCGATCACGGTCTGGCGGATCGATCCAGGCTCCCACTCGTAGCGGCTCCGCTCCCAGACTCGGCCAAAGGGCGGCCGGAAGCCCTCGGTTACCTCGGCGAAGTCTGCTCCCTGCGCATGCACTTGGAAGTACTGTGGCTTTGAATTCGACCACACCTTGACACGCCTCTTCGGAGAGGTCCATGGCAATGGCGAGTACCTGCTCTGGGGACGCTGACGTGCCCTCGGAGACCGTGATGTCCAACATCTCGGCGATCGTACTCGAACAGGAAATCCGTTCCTTGCGGCCGCCGGCCGCCTGATCGGCGTTTGTTCCGGAGTTTGCAACAGCTCTGTCACGGTCGCGACACGAGGCGTCTGACAGCGGGTCCCGATGCCGTCCAGTCGGGTGACATTCGCGAACGCTGGCCCAGACGACGTCAGTTGCTCAGTTGCCCGTCGCGACGAGGCGATCGCGCGGCCCCGATCGCGAGTTCAGCCGCTAGCGCTAGCCTCCGCCACCTGGCCCCATCCCTTGCTGCCCCTTTTGAGACCAGAACGCGGCCTTGCGAACTGCGTCTTGCGCATCTTCGCCTTCAAGACCCTCCTGTCGCGCACGTTCGGCCAAGTACCGTTCGTGCGCCTTCCTGTGCCGACGAGCAACGACTTGCTTCCAAGGTTTCATTTGCTCGCCTCCTTCGACGCATTGTAGTCGCCGTGGGGTCGAGGGACATTCCCGCACGCTGGCCCAGCCGAGCTTTCTCTCGCCGGATGCGCCTTACGACTCGCCGTGCTTGTGGCGGTTGGTGGTTGGTGGTTCGCGGTTGGCTAGATGAAGTCGATGATCGGGAAGTGGGGGTCGGCGTCGAGGCAGGCGGCGGCGAAGAGCGCGGTGCCGAGCTCACCGTTGAAGAGTGAGTAGCGGCGGCGGCCGTTCGTCGTTGCGATCCGCTCCGCCTGGGCAAGGGCGTGGACTGCGAAGGCGCGGGCGCGTTGAAGCCAGAGCTCGTCGCCTGTGCGCGCGAACGCTTTGAGGAGTGCGAAGCCGTTGCCCGAAGTGCCGTGGCATAGACCGTGGCCCTTCTCGTCTTTATGTGCGCCCGCCTGCCAGATGAGCTCGGCACCGGCGAGAAGAAGATCCTGGTCGAGGTAGTCCCAGGCCCCGGCGAGGACACCTGGGGCGCCGGTGCACCACTGGAGACAGATCCGACCATCGCGCGGACGCGCGAGCTGCCCACGCGGAGCGCCGGGCCAATTCGCGAGGCCGTCCTCGCGGAACGCGTGCCGGCCGAGCACAGCTGAGGTCTCGCGTGCGAGCGCATCGTCCCGTTCGAATCGGAGCAGGGCCAGCGTATTACCGGCGGCACCGTGAAGTGTGCCGAGCCCGCGGTAGTCGTCATCCTGGCGCCAGAGGCCGTCGTCGCCGCGCCGCGCGCGGAGAGCCAGCGCTGACTCGCTCGCAGCCGCCAGCCAGCGCGCCTCGCCCGTCCACTCATGCATCGCCAGCGCCACGAGCAGCGTCCCGGGTGCCCCCCAGCTGATGTCATCCGTCGGATTGGCGACGTTGTCGCGGACGAGCTCGTGCAGCTCGTCCGCGAGTTGAGCGCCCGAGGAGAGCAGGAAGCAGACGAGCAGCGGGCCTGTCTCCCCGTGCAGGAGCGATCCCGGACTGTAGTGCTCATCCTCGGCCGCATCCGGAAGAACACGCTCGAGCTCCAGTGCGCGCAGCGCAGCTGCGGTGAGGTCGATGGACGTCTCGGCATGGCCGCCTCGCCGCAGCGCCGCAAGCGCCCAGCTCACGCCAGCCGCACCGGTATATAGAACCTTCGCCGGCTGGCCTTCGCGGTACTCGTCCCACCACTCGTTCGTGGGCCAAAGCGTGTCGAGACTGAACGCCAAATCGGCGTGGGCGACGATCGCCGCGATGGCGTCTTCGACGCGCGCCGGAACCCACGGCTCGTCGATCAGATGGTCGAACTGGTCAGACTCGTAAAGCATCGCTTCCTCCTAGTCGATCCAGCTTTCGGCGGCCGGGCCTATCGCGACACGGCAGCCAGATTCTCCGACCCGTCCTGTATCGCGGGCGACGTGAAATTCGGATCAACTACGCCGGAGCCACCGCGAGTCTAGCCAGCACTCTTCGGCCAGGAAACTGCTCAGGGGTCGTCCCGAACGCTGGCCCACGTCAGCGGGAGAGGAGCGAAACGAAGCCATTCTGCGGACGCGCAAGCGTAAGCCGGTGTGCTCGTGCGGTGGGAGTGTCGAGGCGACAACGGGACTAGAGTGGGCCGCGTGACGCTTCAACGGATGGACAACGTCGGCATCGTGGTGGAATCCCTCGATACCGCGATCGCGTTTTTCGCCGAGCTCGGCCTCGAGCTCGAAGGGCGAGCCAAGATCGAAGGAGACTGGGCAGAGCGCGTCACTGGACTGCGCCACATGCGCGTCGAGATCGCCATGATGCGCACGCCGGACGGCCACAGCCGGCTCGAGATCTCGCAATTTCTCACGCCGCTTGCGGTCGCCGATCACCGAAACGCTCCGGTGAACGCTCTCGGCTACCTACGCATCATGTTCGCCGTGGAGGACATCGACGATACGCTCGCCCGGCTCTGCTCGCACGGAGCCGAGTTGGTTGGTGAACTGGCGCAGTACGAGGATAAGTATCGGCTCTGTTACCTCCGAGGCCCTGAGGGCATCCTCATCGGGCTGGCCGAGCAGATCGGCTAGCGGGTTGAACTTTCGCGACGGGAGAGCCCTCAGGCGTCATTTCCGAACGCTGGCCCATCACCCCAGTGTGATGGGGCACTAGTCGCACAGGGAGCTGGCCGATGCGGTAGCTGTGCTGAGTCGGGGTCGATGATTTCGGCCCCGGGCTGCTACTCGGCGTATCCCTCAGTCACTTCGCCCTTGTGTGCCGCGAATGCAGCCAGAACCTCCTCCTTCTCCCGCTCGGGCACCTTGAAGAAGTCAAGCGTTCGCCCAAGCTCGGCTGCGACTTCGTCGAATTGGGCGGGAGAGATCTTCAGACCGCGGTGGGCCTCTTCCAGGCCAAGTGGAGTGCTGCCCGGTTCGGTGGCTGCGTATTGCTGCGGTCCACCGGCAACGTTGCAGACCCACAGGGTGCGCATGAATTTGAGGCCTGGCAGTCTGCCCAGATTGTTGGTGTGCCATTCTCGGAGGTTGGGGTTGTCCGAGCTCTGGCCAACGATCGGGTTGTGCACGACCGCTTCGCTGAAGTGGTCAACCACGGCCGCGATGGCGAATGCGCCACCGAGCCTTTCGTACAGACTCGATTCCGTCATTGGTGCCTCCTAGGTAGGCGCGCTGCCCGTCACTACGCCAAACCGTCCGGCTCCGGATTCCGCCTTGCCACTGAATCGGCGCATTTCTCTTGCGGGCGTTCGTGACCGAGGCAGCCCTCGGCCAGCGCGCTCGACATGGTCGCCGCCACTAAGTCTGTCGGGTGACATTCCCGTACACCCAGCGCGGTCTGCCCTCGAGTGCCTTCCCGCACACTGGCCCAGCGCAGTGTTGCGTAGCATCTGCGCGTGGAGGCAGGAGTGCGCACGGGCGGATGTCTCTGCGGGGCGGTCCGCTACAGCGTTCGCGGTGACCCTTTGCATGTCCGGCGTTGCCACTGCGCGAATTGCAGAAAGGAGTCCGGCAGTGCGTTCAGTGTGTATGCGCACTGGCCCGTCGAGGCGTTTGAAATGAGCGGCGAGATCTCAAGCTATGACGGTCGCGGCTTCTGCCCCCGCTGTGGGTCTCGGCTCCTTGACACAGCCGGCCCCGGCGACGAGCTCATCGAGATTCGGATCGGAAGTCTGGATGACGCGCCCTTCGAGCTGAAGCCGCAATCCGAGATCTGGGTGAAGCGGCGCGAGAGCTGGATACCGCCGGTCGAGGGCTCAGCGCAGCACGATGAGCGCGCAACGCAGCCCGACGAGAACTAGCGGCCCACTTGCTCGGCGCCGCAGTGCCGTGGCCGCCTCAATCTCAAACCGCGGCAGGCTTGTTCGGCTGGGCGGGCATCGTGCGAGGATGCCCGCCCCTCTGAGAGTTCAGTGCGCGGGCGGATTGAAGCTGTACGTCCCGTCCCAGTACCAGTGGTTCGTGCTCGGGTTGTATGTGACGCTGACGCTGGCCTCGAAGCCGCTGAACCGCCCGGTCCCGCCCGAGAACGTGACCACACCGGAAAGCGTCAGGAAGTCGAGCGTCACGTGGCCGGACGCGTCGTTGTTGCCGGGCCCGTCGAGGACGACGTCGCTGTTCAACGAGGTGGCGCCGGCTGCCGACGTGTACACAACCCGCATGCCGGGCTTGATCTGCCGGATGTTCGAGGACGTGATCGTGCAGAAGGAGCCGGCGGCGCCTGTGTACTGCGAGCACTCCTTCGTCACCTGGAGAGTTCCGCTGCGTGGCGTCGCGCCGGCCGAGCCAACACCCGCGACCACTCCCGCAGCGGCGGCCGCAGCCGCAATCGCGAGGAGCAGCTTCTTAGATCTCATTGGAGACCTCCTTGCTCGAGGCGGCCGAGACCGCCATCTGTGCGAGCGGCTCGAGCGTCCGTACGTCCTTACCAGCGCCCGCAACGGCACACGCCGCCTGGGGTGCATCGCGCGGATCGAACGCCCAGCCCTCGAGTACCAGACCCGCGACTGAGGTGTCGCGCAGTAGCGCGACGCTCGTGATGCCGAGCCGGGCGAGCTTCTCGAGCACCGCCGGCTCGAGCCTCGGCTCTTCGTCCGAGACGGGAAAGAGGATTACGACCATCGCCACCTTCCGCTCCCTTTCGTGTGCGGGTCAGTGGCGCTGAGGCTAGATTCGGCCCAACCCTCTGATCATCGGGGAGCTCCCTCGATTTCCCGCTCCCGCCACCCTCGCGGCGAGCTCGGCTCGGTTCCGCACCCCGACCTTCTTGAGCATGTTCGACACGTGCCGCTCGACAGTCTTCCGCGAAAGGAAGAGCTGCCGCGCGATTTCCGGATTGCTGGCGCCTTCGGCGATCAGTTGTGCGATCGCGCGCTCCCGGTCGGTCAGTGCGGCGCCCCCACCGGCCCCGCGCTGCCAGGTGCGGACACCGAGTGAACGGAGCCGTTTGCCCGCGGACTCGGCGACCGTCTTCGCGCCGCATTTGTCTGCAACTTCGGCGACCGCCGCGAGGACGTCCTTTGCGCGCGCGGTGTCGCTCACAATGAGCGCGCTTCCGAGATCGAGCCGCGCCCACAGTGCGTCGAGGACGAAGCCAAGGTCATCGGCCTCGTGTGCCACCTCGTCAAGCGCGTCCACCGACACTGGTTCCTGCAGAAGAGCCTCGACAAGCCGCTGTAGGTAGCGATCGCGCGGTTGCGGCCGCGGCTGCATCCTGACCCACTCCGCGAGCGACGCAGCCGCGTCCGCGCGATAGCCGATGTGCGCAAGTGCGTCGGCCGCGCCGAGGCGGAGTTCCGTCGCGCAGCGCCAGCAGCCGACTCCCTCAGCGGCCGCGCGAGCCGTCGCGATGTGAGCGAGCACCTCGTCCGTGAGATCGGGACCGCCGGCGGACGCGAGCCATTGTGCTGCGAGCTGGTGAAGCTCGATGCGCCCATGCGAGGGCGCTCGCCGAGCGTAGGCGTGAAGTCTCTCGACGCCGCCGCGCCAGTCTCGGCGGTAGAACTCGACCTCGCACGCGAGACGCTCGATCGAGTGGCGGCCGCGCGCCTCGTCCCCGACCCGCGAAGCGAGCTCGCCAGTCCCGGCCACGACGTCGTCCGCATCGGCGACTCGCCCGCGCTGAAGGAGGAACGTCGCCCGCCAATAGCCTGCATCCATCGTCAGGCGGGGGAAGACGCGCGCCCGGGCCTCGCGGTAGACACGTTCACTGCGCTCGAGCGCGTCCGTGATACGTCCCATTCGTCGGAGCGCCCGCGCGCTTGCGAGCAATGCCGTCAGATGCTCTTCCTCGTCGAAGCTCCGCGCGACCGCGGCGCGCTGCTCAGCGGCCAGCACCATCGCCCGCGGATCGTCTTCCTGTAAGGCCGCCTCGTATGCGACGCGCAGCGCTTCGACATAGACGCGCCTCGCGCGCTCACCGGCGGCCAATCTCCGTTGAGCCCGGGCGGCCGTTTCATGTGCGAGTACACGCCCAGCCGCCTCGTTCTTGTCAGTCCACATGTCCACTGTGGCTTGCTGGACATCGAGTTCCAGTTCGAGGAGGTCATCACCCGCGCCAATCTCCCGGGCACGCGCGAGATAGGACCGCGTTCGATCGCTTTCATCCGGTGCGAACGCCGCTATCCGGTTCCGGTTCAGTGCGAACGACGATCTCGCCGCCTCCAGCAGAGCGCGCGCTCGGGCCCGCGGATCGGATCGACGGTCGGCCAGCAAGAGATTGCGCTCGAGCGCAATGTCGTGCCTTCCCAGTGCCAATGCGAGCGAAGCGATTTCCTCGTTCAGGTCGAGCGCCGCTTCGTCGAAAGCATCTGCCTCGTCGACAATGGTCACGAGCAGGGCGAGCCCGTCGTCCCCGAGCAGCTTGCGCCGCGGCGCACGCACGAGCCTGTTGGCCAAGTCGAGGCTGTCGAGGCCGGCAGCATGCCTATGCCCGAGCGCCTCACTCAGCCGTCTGACATCGTCGCCCGCGGTCTCGACGAGCCACTCGCCGAAGCAGCCGTGAAGGCGCGCCCGCTGCTCGTTCGGAATTTCGCGCACGGCGGCGTTCCGGATCAGGTCGTGCGCGAGACGGAGGACACCCGCGGATTCGACGCCGACGCCGCGTTGGATGAGCTCACGCGCCGCCTGCCGAGTGCGCGCTTCATCCCAGCCGCTGAGTTCCGCCGCGTCCGCGAGCGCGACCGGGCGCGCGGCGATCGCAAGGAGCGCGAGCAGCGTGGCAGCGTCTGCCCCGGCACCGCGGAGGCGCGCGGCGACGAGCCGATCTGCATCGACCTCCGCGCCACCGCTCCGCGCGAGCGCCTCGAGCCAAAACGGGGACCCGCCTGATCTGGCGGCGACCGCGCGCGCCGCATCGTCGCCAAGCCTCGGTGCGAGCTCTTTGATGAGCTCGAGCGCCTCCGCGACGTCCAACGGCCCCAACTCCAGTTCGCTCACGTTCTCCGGTGGCAGCAGATGCCGAAGCGACGCAGCGAACGATGCCGCGGCTGACGACGGACGCGTGGCCACGATCAACGCGAGCGGCTCGCCCTCCGCTTCGGCCGCGCGGACGAGGTAGTGACAGAGCGCGAGCGAGAGGTCGTCGAGCCACTGAAGGTCATCGACCAGAACGAGCGCCGGACAGATCGGGCGGAACGCACGATGCGCGGCCTCGAACACGCGGACCGGCTCGAGCGGCGAGGCGTCTTCCGGTGCGAGACCGAACACGAGCTCCTCAAGCTGACGCCCGTGCGGCGTCGCAGCGGCCAGCGCCTGGAGAAACTCGGAGGCGGCCGCGAGCGGCACCGCGGACTCAGGCTCGAAGCCAACGACGCGAAACTGATTCGGCACTTCCGCCCGCGCTGCGGCTTCGCCCAAGAGGCGGCTCTTGCCGCTGCCCGCATCGCCGAGGACGATGCCGGTGGCGACCTCACCGTGGAGAGCTGCACCAGCGGTCTGAGCGAGCGCTGCCAGCTCGTCGATCCGGCCGACGAACGCGTTCATGTGCCGAAGCGTACGACGAAATGTGCGGGAGGAAAATGGCGCGCCGCCCCGGCGAGCCGTGTTGATTCCGTCCTTAGACCCGACTCGCGGGGTCTATCCGGGGTCCAACCATTCCGTTCTAAACCGTTGGGACCGCCCCGCGCGCCGGCGGTGTGTCGGCCAGTCAAGGGGTCAGCGGGTGCAGGCGGGCGCGTGCTCGCGCCGTGGGGCGATCGTGAGCCGTGCGGCCCCGTCCCCGGCGATCCGCCGGCTACGGCACGAATGTCACCAGGTCACAGCCGTGGAATATGAAGTGCATGGGCCCGAACTCACCCCGCACGCAAGCCTTGGTTTCGGTTCCAGTCAACTCGGACTCCTGAGTGCGGAAGTGGAGCACCATGTCGAGGTCGCCGTCCTTTGTCACTTCATCCGACCGCTCGATGGCGTCCTCTATGTGCCCCCTGCCGTGGGCCTCGCGGGCACCGCCGCCGGCGATCACGACTGGCTCCGGCCCGAACCGCACAGTTAGCGGGAGGATCGTCGTGGCGTCGAACGCGAGCGGTAGCCCGTACTCACCCGCCGCCGTCGTCAGCACGGCGACCGGGATCACGCCTTTCGACTTGAGGTTGATCGGGTTCTTGAAGCTCCCAGGCTTGATGTTGATTACCACCGGCACGATGCACTCCACCGTGAACGACTCCTGCGCCTTGTTGTTGCTCTGATCGGGGTCGGTGTGATTCGGATTGTTCGGCTGGATCTCGTTGTCGAACGTGAAGTCGTGCGGGCCTGGAGCCTGGCAGGAGATGGTGTATTCCTCCTCGACTTGCCGGACCTCCCCCACGTCCACCGCCGTCTCGACGCTCGAGGTCACCGTCGGCGAGACGGTCGCACCGGGGTCGGCCGAGGCGGTCCCGTCCAGCCGTGCGTCGACCGGGCCCGAGGGGCCGTTGTTGGTGATCCGCTTCACCAGGGTCACCGTGGCCGTGTTCCCGATGAGCAGCTCCGTCGGCGGGCTCTGAGCCTGATAGCTCAGGATCGCCAAATCCGCCTCGACCTCCACCGTCGTCGTCTCGGTGCTCGAGTTGTTGCCCGGGGCTGCGTCGAACGCGCTCGAGCCAACCGAGGCGGTGTTCGAAAGGACGGTCCCGTCCGGCGTGGCCTTGTCCACGTGGACCGTGACCTGGATTGCCACGGTCCCGGCGGCCAGCGAGCCCCTCGTGCACTGAACGGTCCCGTTCGCGCCGACCGCCGGGGTTGTACAAGACCATCCGGGTGCCGAGATCGACTGGAACGTCGTCTGTGCCGGCAG
>JBKPLR010000066.1:0-3729 GCA_046731695.1 Actinomycetota bacterium | reverse complement strand
TCGGAAGTCGGGAAGATGTACAAGAAGGACGGGCGGGAGCCGCCGGTCACCGGCTGGACAGGCCTATGGCTGTTCCCGTTCGGCCTCCTGATCATTCCGGCGATCATCTGGTTCGTGAAGGTGCAGGAAGCCCTCAACCACTACTGGGAGGAAAAGGCTCCCGAAGCGACAGTTCCGACGGCCGCTCCCAGTCGCTGACCCGCCGACCGCGTACCGCCGCAAGCAGATTCAGAACTCGCGGGCCGCCGCCCGGATCTGCTCGAAGGCCCGCGTCACCGGGGTTGCCTTTTTCGACTTCCTCCACGGGCAGACCGGCGTTGCCCCGAATGGGATCGAGCTTCATCCCGTCCTCGACTTCGCCTGCCTCTGACGAGTCAGCTAGGGGTGGTTGAGCGAAGCCGACGCCCGGACTCGAACCCGGACGTACGCTGCGCCCCGTGAGATCGACCGGGCGGAAGGTGATCGCCCTCATCGCCCTGACGTTCGCAGGGTCGATGTCGATCATCATCGGCGGTGTTGCCCTCCACAACGGCAGCGGCCCGACTCGACCGTCGCCGGACACAGTCGTCGATGCGGGAAGTCCGGGCGCTCTGGTGCTTGTCGATACCGGTTCCTCGCGACGCGAGGACGCAAGCGGTGTCGCTGTGCTGCAAGACCGCGTGCCGCTCCACGTTCGCGATCGCTTTCGCGTAGGCAGCATCACGAAGACCTTTGTGGCGGTCGTCGTGCTCCAACTGGTCGGCGAGCACCGACTCAAGCTCGACGACACGGTTGAGCTCTGGCTGCCCGGCCTCGTCCCGGATGGTGGCCGGATCACCGTGCGCCAGCTGCTCGGGCACACCTCCGGGCTCGCCGACTATGCGGACGACCCGGCCTTCCTACGCCGGACGTTGGCCCAACCGCGGCGCCGCTGGACGCCGCGCGAGCTGGTGGGCGTGGCGCTCGCGTTAGGGCCGGTCGCCCGGCCCGGCAAGCGTTTCGCCTACGCCAGCACGAACTACGTCCTCCTCGGCATGGTGGTCGAGCGTGCCACCCGAATCAGTCTCGAGCGCCAGCTCCGCCGCCGGATCTTCGCGCCGCTCGGTCTCCACGACACGAGCTTCGCGCCCGGCCGACGTATCCAGGGCCGTTATGCCCACGGCTACGCCCCGACTGTGTACGACGGCATCGTCGGCAGCCTCGCGACCGCTCGCGACCGCGACAGGGTGAGCACATGGTGGGTCTGGGCCGCCGGCTCGATCGTCTCCACCGCGCCCGATCTCTCGCGTTTCCTCGGTGCTGTTGTCCAGGGGCGGTTGCTTCCGCCCCGCCTGGCCGAGCTGATGCGCCCAACGCCCGGAGCCCGCTACGGGCTCGGGCTCGCGGCGTTCCGTACACCCTGCGGCAGGGCCATCGGCCACACCGGCGCGCTGCTCGGCACCGTTTCTGCCGCCTGGAGTAGCCCTGACGGCCGCCGCCGAGTCGTCGCGATGAGCAACAGTTTCCCGCTGTCGCCGTCCGCCGAGGCCGCGTTCCGACGGCTGCTCGATTCATCCTTCTGTGGAGGCTAGAAGCCGATGCCCGGACTCGAACCGGGGACCCCTTTCAACCTCCCGGGGCGATAATCACGGACGAAGCCGGGGCGTGGGCTGACTGAGCGCAACCGATTTGTTCGTTGTCCCTGCTAGGTGGCGTCGTGGACGACGTAGTTGCCCCTGGCAAGCACGAACACCGGTGTAACCGGCGCCGGGCACGTCAACGGCGGACTGGCGACGAAGACCGTATGCGACCGGTCATTCCTGCCGGGTGAGCCGTTGTCTTGGATGAACTGGACGAAGCCACTCCCGACCGCTGGACCGCCAAGGCCGCTCGACTTGGTGACCCGGCCACCGACACTGGCGCGGTTGCCGACCACGTGCACGCACGTCACAGAGCCCCTGAACTGAAAGCCGAACTCCTTGAGGAAGAAGTGCCCGCGCGGGTTCTCGCCGTTGCGTCCGCTCTTCGCGTTGATGCGGACGCTGGCGATCGGAGTCATAAACCTCGCCGAACCGACCACGAGGTCGTGCTTCGGGCCCTTCCCCTTCCCGGGACTGTGCTTGGCTGTCGCGATCGCGGGGCTCGCGGCGAGGGCAAGGATAGAGAGCAGTGCAACAGGAAGTCGCGGCATTTCCCCCTCCTATCGTGAACCAGCACAGTCTACTTCCCGCCCGCCGGTCCTCCGAGGGCCTTCTCACCAGCGCTGAGGATCTGGCGAGCCGTTTGGACGAGGCTGGCGCGGCGCGCTGAGATCGTGGCGATCACACAGGATGGCGGCAAGCACACGCTCGTCCTGCGATTCGCCTGAGCCGAATCCTGTCCAAATCCTGTCCGCAGCGAGATCGAAGCCCGGAGACGGAGCCTCCTTCGCTGCTCAGGCGGCTTGGTAGAGCCAAGCCGACGCCCGGACTCGAACCGGGGACCCCTTCATTACGAGTGAACTCTGGCGCTCTGGCGGGGTGTGGTGCCGAATGGCGGGGAGTGGTTCAGGAAGCGGGATCGCGGGCCGTTAGGGTGCCCTAACGCCGTTTCCCTCCATACCCCTGTTTGGAGGCGTTTGGGCACGGACTGGGCACTCGAAAGGAGCCGGGCGGCAGGGATGGGATTTCCAGGCGACCCGGCTCCCAGAACTGAACGGTAACGCCATGAGCCTAAAGCGTTGCCTGTGGAAGCATTCAAGAGCCGGGCGGTATTTCTCCTCTCCCTTGGTGCCTATGCCGCCATAGTCCCCGGAGGAAGAGCCGCCCGGCTCTCACCAAGAAGAGTCCTGACGAAAGGACGACTTGGGGGGAGCCAGACTGTCAGGCTGACACGGACCGTCCGCACATCGTCATCGGGCGAGCGCCGAACGCGATCGAGCTGCATCCGATCCCTGGCTTCGACTGCAGCTGAGTCGCCGGAGATCGCGTTCTACTGCCCGGAGTGCGGTGAGCGCGAGTTCGGACGACCATTAGTCCTGAACTATCAATCCGAGGCGTTGGGAGGTCGGCGCGCCGCCCGCGCCGACCACCCCACAGATCGTGAGCGACCATGACCTGAATGGCGTCATCCGAAGGTTGGGTCGAGGGCGACTTCGGTATGGGAGCCGCTCTACTCGTTAGGCGAGGGCTGCTGGTGGTGTCTTCGCTCGTCCTCCATGCGCGCAATCCGCACACCCTCCCGTCCGCTGCGCGTGAAGAAATAGACCCCGACCGCGAAGCAGACCCATGCGATCCCGGCACCGACAAGCAGTACCGCGATCCCGATCATCGTTTCCATCGTTTGCCTCCCACTAGCTTTCCCCGGAGTACCGATTCGCAAGGTCGCCGTTGCTCCCGAGGACCTTCACTGTCCCTGTGTGGCGGACTACTTCTTCACCGGCACGAAGAACTCAACGTGGCCGCAGTCCTCGCACACGAACATCGCCATCTCTTCGCCGCCTGTCAGCAGCTCGCCCACGTCGCCGAGGACGAAACCCCAGGGCGGCGGGTGCCCTCATTGGAAGTCCTTCGTGCCGGCGAAGATCAACCGGCCATCGCAGCGCGTGCAGCTGGCCTCCTCGGCCGACTCCGCGCCCGTCATCTGCGGCTTGTTCCTGCTCGATGTCTTCCGTCATGCTAGGTCCCGACTCTACAAGCCGTATGTCGCACCAAGCGCAAGCGCCCGCGCCGGATTAGCGCCTTAGCGGCGACCGCCCGACGTCCAGATCAGTCCCAGCATCAAGCCACGAAC
>JBKPLR010000065.1:0-13428 GCA_046731695.1 Actinomycetota bacterium | reverse complement strand
TTCGACTCGGAGGCGGAAGGTGCCAGGGGGACGGTGGGTGCTGCGGGAGGGGTTCTCGACCGAAAGGACGCGCATCCCGCCGACCACTCCGGCCACCCAGCGCAGAACCTGCTCGCTGGGCAACGCTGCTGTGTGCGCTCCCCCATCGCCACCCATGAGACGCTCAATCGCAGCAAAACTTATCCGCGATGAGCCAACCACGATCAAGCACTGCGCTGACGACATTGCATGGGCGAGTGGCCTTACGCTCGAGGGCCGTCCTTTCTGAGGTAATGGGCTCCCGCGCCGCGGGCGGCGGCTTCGTCGTCGGGGTTGAGCAGGTCGCACTGGTCGATCGAGAGGCAGCCGCAGCCGATGCACGTCGTCAGGCGGTTGCGGAGGGCCTGCAGGGTCTCGATGCGCGCGTCGAGGTCGTCTCGCCACTTGTTCGAGAGGCGTTCCCAGTCCTCGCGGCTCGGAGTGCGGCGCGTAGGGAGGCCTTCCAGCGCCGCGCGGATCTCGGCGAGCGTGACTCCAGCGGCGCGGCCGGCCTGGACGAAGGCGATCCGGCGCAGGACGGCGCGGTCGTAGCGGCGCTGGTTGCCGTCGGTTCGGGTCGAGGTGATCAAGCCTTGGCGCTCATAGAACCGCAGCGCCGACGGCGTGACGCCGCTCCGCTCCGCGACCTCGCCGATGGCTAGGTGTACAGCCATTTGACTTAAACCATAGTTGAGGTTCTACAGTGCAGGCCGTGAGCTCGCGCTGTTACCTCGTCTATGCGGTTGCGCCGGCGGGTGTGAGCGCCCGCGAGGCGAACGACCTGCTCAACGACTACGTGGCCGACCGCAGCCGTGGGCTCGCCGTCTGGCACGACCACTTCGTCGGCACGCACGGCGGCGCGGTCGTCCTGGACGTGCGCGACGAGGCGGAGGAGGCGCGGCTCGCCGATCCCGGTCCGCTCGAAGGTTGGCAGCTCACCGTTCATCCGCTGACGTTCTCGCTGTCGGCGGTCGGCTTTTCGGCGCAGACTTCGTTCACGCTCGAGCAGTACCGCGGTGTGAGCCTCGAGGAGCTCACTCACAGGGAGTCCGACGACCCTCGCTACTGGTGGAAACGCGCGAGCTGACCACCCGGGCGGCGTCGCTCCGCGAGCTCCGTGCGAAGGGGCGGCTGGTCGTCAGCCTGAACGGGAACACGGTCTGCCTGCTCGCCGAGGCCGACGAGGTCTACGCCGTCGACAACCGCTGCCCGCACATGGGCTTTCCTTTGCACCGCGGCACCGTCAGCGACGGGATCCTCACCTGTCACTGGCACCACGCGCGCTTCGATCTCTGCACCGGAGGTACCTTCGATCAGTTCGCGGACGAGCTGCGCCGCTTCCCGGTCGAGGTCGAGGGCGACGACGTCTATGTCGACCTGACGCCGCGGCGCGATCCGGTCGAGCACCAGCGCGGGCGGCTGCGGGTCGGGCTGGAGCGAAACATTCCGCTTGTCGTCGCCAAGGCAGCGATCGTCCTCTCTGAGGCGGATCCGACCGGCGTCGACGCACTTCGAGCCGGGCTGGACTTCGGCGTACGAAGGCGCGCAGAGGGCTGGAACCGCGGGCTCACGACGCTGACCTGCTTCATGAACCTGGCGCCTCGCGTGGCGCCGGAGGAGCGCTCGGCGGCGCTCTACCACGGGCTCAGCGACGTGGCGCTGGAGGCTGCCGGCGACGAGCCGCGCTTCCCGCTCGAGCCCCTGCCCGGCGACGCGGAGCCGGAGCGCCTGGCGCGCTGGTTCCGGAGCTTCGTCGAGGTGCGCGACGCCGAGGGCGCCGAGCGGGCGCTGGTCTCCGCGGTTCGCGCGGGCGCGTCGCCGCAGCAACTCGCCGACATGCTCTTCGCGGCTGCGACCGACCACCGCTACGTCGAAGGCGGTCACACGCTCGACTTCATCAACAAGGCGCTCGAGGCGCTCGACATCGCCGGCTGGGAGCGCGCCGAGGCCGTGCTCGCGTCGATGGCCGCGCCGCTTGCCTTCGCCGAGCGGATGGAGGAGTCGAACGCTTGGCGGCACCCGGTGGATCTCGTCGCGCTGTTGGAGGACGCATTCGAGCGGCTCCCGGAGCCGGGGCCGGGCGGCTGGGAGGGCCGGGCCGAGCTGGTCGAGACGATCCTCACCGCCGAGGCGGCGGAGATCCTCGAGGCGTTGCTCGCCGCGCTGCGGGACGGTGCGTCGGCGGTCGAGCTCGCGTCCGCGGTGGCCTACGCGGCCGCGATGCGGATCGCGCGCTTCCCGACGACGAATGAATTCGGCGACTGGGACACGGCGCTGCACACGTTCACATTCGCGAACGGGGTCGAGCAGGGGCTGCGGCGCTCGCCGTCGCGGGAGCTCCTGCGGGGCGTCCTCGACGTGGCGATGAGCGCCCACCTCGATCGGTTCCTGAACGTGCCGGCGACTCGGCTGCCCTCGCCCGACGGGGCAGCGGACATCGATGACCTCCTCCCGCTCCTCGACGAGCAGCAGCGCGTGGACGAGGCGGCGCAGCTCGTCGCGTCGTACCTCGAAGGTGGAGATCCCAATCGGCTCATCGCCGTCCTGGGTGCGTGCCTGCTCCGCGAGGACCGCAACTTCCACACGATCCAGTGCGTCGAGGCCGCCGTCCGGCAGCACGACCTGCTCGACGGCGAGGAGGCCCGCCTACCGCTGATCGCGGCCGCGCGCTACCTCGCCGCGCACGCACCGACCGCGCGCTCGCAGCGCCAGACGTACGACATCGCCCGCCGTCTCCACCGCGGCGAGAAGATCTATGAGGACGAGGCTTAAGAGCGCCGGCGGGCTCTGATCCGCTTCGTGGCGGTCATGGCCGCGGCCGCGAGCAGGAGCGCGGCGCCGAGCGAGGCGAGAACGAGGAGCGGGATCGGGATCGCGTCCGCGTTGCTCGTGCCGAGGTTGTCGATCGCGCGGCGATAGGCCGAGCGCGAGGGATGGGCCTTGCCGTTGTTGTCGTCGCCGGCGGACTGAATCGTGCGGTTGTCGCGGTTGGCGATCTCGGCCTGGAGGGCGGCGAGGATGTCGTCGGCCGCGCTCGAGTAGTCGCGCAGGTCCTCGGGCAGGTTGCGGACCGCCTCGCGGTAGCAGTGCAGCGGGTAGTGCCCGATTGCGCGGCCGTTCGACCAGTCGTTGAGCACCTGCTTCCAGCAGGGCGTCTTCGCAGCGGCCACGCCGGGCATCAGGGCAGCCAGGAGCAGGCCTACCGTGATGGCGGCTAGGAGAAAGCTCGTGGACGCTGCCGGGCGCTTGCGCATGCGTTGCTCCATGGGGACGGCGCTCCGCGGAGTCTGCCGTTCAGCCTTGAGCCGATCGTAATCACCGCGTTAGCGCTATGTAAACCCGGTGGTTCGGCTCAGCTTGGATGTTAGCCTCAACCCTCCATGAGGTCGGCCCTCGAGCGCCAGGCGGCGCTGCTCGTCCTCGGGGCCGGCGGGGTTCTTGTCGCAGTTTGCGTGCTTTTTGCTGACGGGTCGTCGAACGGGCGGCTGGTCTGGATCGGGCTCGCCGCGTTGGTCGGGGCGGCGGCGATTGGGTGCGTCGCGTGGCTCGGGTTTCCGCGGCCGGCTCCGGCGCGGGAGGGGTGGGTCGCGCTCGGGCTGCTGGCGGCGTTCGTCGCGTGGTGCGGGCTGTCCGTGCTCTGGTCGATCGAGCCAGACCGGTCGTGGGACTACCTGAACCGAGGGCTCGTCTACCTGGCTTTGGCGGTGATCGGCCTGGCCGTGGGCGCGGTACGCGGGGCGGTGCGGCTGTGGGCTTTCGTCCTGGCGGCAGTGGTGGCGCTGGCGCTCGGGTGGGCGCTCCTCGGGAAGGCCGTCCCGGCACTGGACGGATCGGGCCGCTTCGCTCGGCTGAGCGCGCCCGTCGGGTACTGGAACTCCTTGGCACTGCTCTTCGTGGTCGGGCTGCCGCTGGCGCTGTGGATCGCGGCGAGGCGGGAGCATCCACACTGGCTGCGGGCTTCGGGGACAGTGTTCTTGTACGGCCTCATCGTCGGGCTGCTGCTGACGTACTCCCGCGGCGGCGTCGCGGTTGCGGCGGTGGCGGTGGCTGTATGGCTCGTCTTGGGCGGGCCGCGGGTTGAGGGAGCGGCGGCGTTGCTGCTTGGGGGCGGGGCCGGGCTGGCGGTCTCGGTCTGGGCGTTCTCGCGGCCGGGGCTCGCGGAGGACTTGCAGCCGCACTCTGTTCGCGTGCATGACGGCGCGTGGTTCGCGGTCGTGCTCGTGCTGGGTGCGATTGTGGTCGGGGCGTTGGCGTATCTCGGGTCGCTTGCGGAGGAGCGGCGGCCATTGTCGGTCGAGCGTCGGCGCTTGGTCGGCAGGGTGGCGCTGTCGGTTCTGATGGTTGGCGCGGCGGCTGCGGTGGTCGGTTTGGTGGTGGAGTCGAAGCCGGAGGGGTGGTTCCGCGACTTCGCGCAACCGTCGACGACGCCGATCGGAAGCGGGCCTGGGCGGCTCAACACGATCAACTCGACGAGCCGCTGGGAGTGGTGGACCGAGGCGTGGCAGGCCTTCACGGAACAGCCGCTGCGCGGGACCGGGGCGGGGAGCTTCGAGCTCGCGCACCGCCTATTGCGCTCGAACGGGGTCGTCGTCACGGAGCCGCACAACGTGCCGTTGCAGTTCCTGGGCGAGACCGGGATCGTCGGGTTGCTCCTCGCGCTGGGGTCGCTTGCGCTTGCGGCGCTGGGGGTCTGGCGGGTCATCGGGCGGCTGCGCGGCGGCGAGCGGGCGGCGGCGTTCGCCTTGGTGGTCGGGGCGGGCGCGTACCTCGTTCATTCCGTGGTCGACTTCGACTGGGATTTCGTCGCGGTGAGCGCGCCGTTCTTCGTGACCGTGGGCGTGCTGCTCGGCGGCGAGTCCGTCGCGGGCGAGCGTCGCGCGGCGCTGGCGCCGCTCCCGGTGGTGGCTGCGTTGGCGGTCGCCCTGTCGCTGCTCACGCCGTGGTTCGCGCAGCGCGACACGGACTCGGCACTCGCCGCGCTGGACGACGGCCGGCCGGCGCTGGCCGCCTCGCGGGCGCGCGATGCGCACTCGTTGAACCCGCTGACGATCGAGCCATTGCTCGTTCAAGCGGGTGCTTTGGAGCAGCTGGGCTTGTTCACGCGCGCGCGAGAGATCTACGTGGACGCGGTCGAGTTGCAGCCGGTCAACTGGCGCCCGTGGTTCGAGCTCGGCCGCTTCGAGGCGGGGATCGGGAACTACGAAGTGGCGGTGGCGCCGCTGAAGCGCGCCGTTGCTCTCGACCCGTACGGCTCGTTGGCTCCGCCGCTCCTAGCGCAGGTCGAGAAGAAAGCCGGCTCGGGCTAGATCGCGCGGGCTCGGAGCCAGATCTGCGTCCAGAACGGGCCGAGGAGGCGGTAGACGAACGGCTCGGCAAGATGCGCCGCGACGTCGCGCGGGGCGTTTGAGAACAACCGCTTACGCGTGTTGTGGAAGCGCCGGATGTCCGTGAAGCCCTGCTCGCGGAGGAGGTGCTTGAGACGGCGCGGCGTGTAGCCGAGCTCAGTCGTCCCGTACTCGCCGGCGGCTTCCTGGCCCTGAAAGCGGTGCTTCCAGTTCGGCTCGGCGAGCAGGAGGCGACCGCCCGGCTTGAGCGTTCGGCGCGCGGTCGCGAAGACGAGGTCGGCCCGCGGCGTGTGGTGGAGCGCGTCGTAGAGCAGGCACGCGTCGAAGCGCCGGTGGAGGTCGAGTTCTTCCATGTCGGCGGCCTCGAAGCGGACGTCGAGCGCTTCCTGCTCCGCGAGCTCACGGGCGATCTCGATCATCTCCGGCGAGATGTCGTAGCCCTCCGCGTGGACGCCCTGCCGCGCGGCGAAGCGTGTCATCCAGCCGGAGCCGCAGCCGAGCTCGCAGAGGCTCATCCCGGCTTGCAGGTCGAGGAGCTGGATGACGTAGCCGAAGTCGATCAGCAGCCGCGCCGACTCGCGCGGCGTGTTCCTGAACGGCTTCGTCCGGATCCAGGCGCGCCCCTCCTCGCCGACCGCGCGGGGGTAGTCGATCTCAGCCTGCTTGCGAGGATCACCGGCCACGGCCGGTAGCTTGCCTAGCCGCCGACGACTACGGCGACCTGGGCGCCCAGGAGGTCTTTCGGGCGGAGTCCGTCGAGCGGCGAGACGACGCGGATGCCGAGCTCGTGGGCGAGGCGCAAAGCCTCCGGCCGGCGCCCCATCCGGTACATGACGACGCTGCGGCCGTAGCCGCCGCGCGGGGCATTCCCGACCTGGCCGATCACGTACCCGCGTGCCCGGACGTGCTGGGCCATTGCGGCGGCCGCTCCGGCGACGCCGTTTCCGTTCAGGACCGTCACGGAGACCGATCCGCGTGGCAGTAGCGCGCGGGCGGGAGCTTTCTTCGGCGTCGCGGGCTTCTGCACCTCGGCGCGTGCGGCGTGCGCCACCGGCTTCGCGAGCAGCGCCGTGCCGACCGCGATCAGGCCGAGCAGCTCGAGGGTGGCGATGCCTCCCGCGACGAGGGCGATCGTGCGCCAGGCGTGAGCGGACTGGGGCGTGGGCAAGACGTGCTCCACAGGGAGCATCGGTTTCGCCGCGCCCGGCCTTGATCCTTCATCGAAACTGCCGCAGATCGCGACCGTCGAAATACGCGTACGCCACGGGCGAGCGCGAACGATGCGGCGAAGCAACCGCGAGCCGCCGCAAGCCGGGCGGGAACGTCGCCGGCCCGCCGCGTGAGAACGAGCAGTCCTCGCTCAGAGGCGTCTCGGTCCGGAGCACCGGAAAGTCGAACGGCGCCTTCCAGCTCGACCTCGCCTGGTACCCCCCATTGCCCAACCGTTCGACGTGAACCTGGCCCGCGTCCTCCGAGCGCACATGGACGGGAATGCAGAAGGGCGCGTGCAGATCGCCCCGCCCGGACTGCTGAAGCGCGTCGTCCAGGTCGCTCCCGGTGAAGACGATCGCGCTGCGGTAGGTGAGCGGCGCGGTCAGCAGCACGAGCTCGCCGTTCCTCGGCCCGAGCGCCTTCGCCTCCCGTACGACGCGCGTCGAGATCCGCCCGGCGACGAGCCAATTCCACGATGTGCCGACGCACAGCACCGCGAGCGCGGCCGCGACCGACGCGAGCGGCCACACGAGCCGCCGCGGCACGATCACCGGCAGGAGCAGGGCGATCCCGACCGACGGGAGGAAGAGGTACCGCTCGCCGTTCGCGTTGTTGAGGTCGACCGCGATGTTCAGTGACGGTAAGGCGGCGATCGCAAACCACGCGAGCCCGACGACCGCGACCAGCAGCGCCCGCCCGCGCAGTCCCCACACCCGCCACACGATCAGACCCAGCACGATCGCCGGAAAGAGCAGCAGCGCCGGGTAACGGAGCAGCTCGAGCTGCGGGGGCGTCACGGCCGCGACCACGTACGAGACCGACACCATCGCCACGCGCAGCGGCCGCCACGGATAGGTCCCGTAGCCGCCTGTCCCGCCGAGCACGATGAAGCGCAGCACGAGCACGACGACGAGCGTCCCGGCCATCGCCAGCGGCGCGAGGAACCGCCGCCGCCCGAGCCGCGCGAGATCCTCGGGCGGGATCAGCCACAGGACGAGGAAGGCCAGCGCCGGGAGGACGAACGCGGTCTCCTTCGAGAACCCGGCCGCCCCGGCCAGCAAGGCTGCCGACCCGACCCGTACCCACTCGCGCCGGACCGAGACCGCGCAGATCAGCGCCGCGAGCCCGAGCAACGTCGCGAGCAGATCCGTGCTCCCGGTGATCCAGGCGACCGACTCGCCGTGCCGCGGGTAGACCGCGAAGAACACCGCCGCGATCGAGGCCGCGCCTTCTCCGAGCAGGCGGCGCGCAACCACCCAGACCTCGACCACGATCCCCGCGTAGAGCACGAGGTTCGCTGCGTGGAAGGCCATCGCGTCCCTGCCCCACACCCGGTAGAGCTCCCCTTGCCAGCTCACCCAGAGCGGCCGGTAGAAGAAGAGGTTGTGGCCAGTCTCGCCGGCGGAGTTCCGGTGGAAGGCCCAGTTGATCCCTCCGTACTCGCGCATCAGCCGGACGAGTGGATAGTCGTCGCCGACGAGTCCGGACCAGAGCGCCGGCAGGAAGATCAGCACGGAGAAGGCAGCGAGCGCCGCGAGGCCGAGGCCGGCGCGTCGGCTCAGAGCGATTTCCAGGTGAGGCGAAGCCCTTCCTCGAGCTCCACCTGCGGCGTCCAGCCGAGCTCGCGCTCCGCTTTCGAGGCGTCGAGCGCGCTTCGCTCCAGCTCGCCCAGCCGCGCCGGAGCCATCTCCGGCTCGATCTCTACTCCAGCCACGCGGCGGCAGAGGTCGTACAGCTCCAGCACGGAGGTCTCGGCCCCGGTGCCGACGTTGAAGACGCCCTCCTGGCCGGCCGCGGCCAGCGTCGCCTGGGCGACGTCACCGGCGTAGACGTAGTCGCGGGTCTGCGTGCCGTCGCCGAAGATCCGCGGCGCCCGTCCCTCCGAGAGCGCCCCGAGGAAGATCGCGACGACTCCGGCCTCGCCCTTGGGGTCCTGCCGCGGCCCGTAGACGTTGGCGTAGCGCAAAGAGACGTGGTTTGTCCTGTGGAGCCGGTTGTACGCGGCGAGGTACTCCTCGGCCGCGAGCTTCGAGACGCCGTACGGCGACACCGGCCGGCGCCCGGCGTCCTCCGCCGCCGGCCCGTCGACCTCGCCGTAGATCGCCCCGCCGGTCGAGGCGAAGACGACCTTCGTCCCGTGCCGGCGGGCGGCCTCGAGCACGAGGATCGTCCCGAGCACGTTCACGTGTGCGTCGAAGTCGGGCCGGTCCACCGCCGCACGCACGTCGACTTGCGCGGCGAGGTGGAAGCACACGTGGGCGCCCTCGAAATGCTCGTCCACGAGCTCGCGCACGTCGGCGATCTCGAGCCGTACGCCGTCCGGAAGGTTCTCGTGCTTGCCGCTTGAGAGGTCGTCGAGGACGAGCACGTCGTCGCCCCGGGCCAGGAGTGCCTCGACCACATGCGAGCCGATGAACCCAGCGCCTCCTGTCACTACGGCCCGCAAGGCTCGTATCCTAGGCCTCCCGTGTTTGTCACGTTCGAAGGCCTCGACGGGTCGGGCAAGTCGACGCAGGCGCAGCTGCTCGCCGAGGCGCTCGCGGCGGACGGGCGCGACGTCGTCTCGACGCGGGAGCCGGGCGGAACCGAGCTCGGAGAACGGATCCGGGAGCTCGTCCTCGGCCACGGTCAGGTGGCGCCCTGGGCCGAGGCGGCGCTGTTCGCGGCGGCCCGCGCGCAGCTCGTCGAGGAGGTGATCGGCCCGGCGCTCGAGCGCGGCGCGCACGTCGTCTGCGACCGCTACCTCGACTCCTCGCTCGCGTACCAGGGCATCGCGCGCGGGCTCGGCCTCGAGCGGGTGCTCGAGCTCAACCTGCACCCCATCCGAGGCCTCCTCCCGGACCGGACGTATCTGCTCCTGATCGACCCGGCCGAGTCCGCGCGGAGGGTCGGCGGCGAGAGCGACCGGATCGAGAGTGAGGACGCGCAGTTCCGGGCCAGTGTCGACGAGGCCTACCGCCAGTTGGCTGACGCGTTCCCGCAGCGGATTGCGACCATCGACGGCACGCGGCCTCCCGTCGAGATCGCGCGCGAGATCCTGGATGAGCTTCGAGAGCGTTCCTGAGCAGGGCGAGGCCAAGGGGCTGCTCGCGGCCGCGCTCGCGCAGGGGCCCGCGCACGCGTACCTCTTCCAGGGGCCGCCGGGAGTGGGGAAGCGCGCCGCGGCTCTCGCCTTCGGGTCGGAGCTGCTCGGCGGCGACCCGCGCGTCGAGCGACGGACGCACCCCGACGTGTACGTGCTCGAGCCGCTCGGCGACCAGATCCGGATCGACGCGATCCGCGAGCTGCGGCGCGACCTGCACATGCGCCCGTTCGAGGCGCAGCGGCGCGTTTACCTGATCTTCGGCGCGCACCTGCTCAACGACGAAGCGGCCGACGCGCTCCTGAAGGACCTCGAGGAGCCGCCGCCGTACGCGGTGCTCGTCCTCGTCGCCGACGAGGTCGGGTCGCTGCCGGAGACGATCCGTTCGCGCTGCCAGCCCGTTCCGTTCAGGCGGCTCTCGGAGCGTGCGGTGCGCGAGGCGGTGCAGGCGCAGGCGCCGCAGCTTTCCGAGGACGAGGCGACCTCGATCGCGCGGGTCGCGGGCGGGCGGCTCGACCGGGCAGAGCGGCTGCTCGACCCGGCGGCAGCGGCGCGGCGCGGCGAGCTGCTGGAGCTCGCGCGGGCGGCCTACGCCGACCCGGAGTTCGAACCCAGCAAGGCCGCGGAGCGCCTGATGAACGCCGCGCGGGCGCGGGCGGCCGAGGCGAAGGAGCGGGAAGAGGCTGGGCAGGAGGGGCTCGAGCTCACAGCGCGCGAGGCCGAACAGCGCCTGCGGCGTGCCCAGCGCGGCGCCGAGCGCGAGGAGCTACTCGCGTCGCTCGAGGAGCTCGCGGCCTGGTACCGCGACGTCGTCGTCGCGGCCGCGGGCGCCGACCGGGCCCTCGTCCACGCTGACCGCGCCGAGCAGCTGCTCGCGGACGGCACCATCGAGCGGCTCGAGGGGGCGGGGCGCGCCGCCGAGCTGGTTCGCGACACGTGGCGAAACCAGGAGGAGTTCCAGCTTTCGTCCGGCCTGGCGCTGGAGGCGCTCTTCATAGAGGTCCGGCGCGCCTTCGCCGGAGTTGCGGCCTGATCGCACGCGAGAAGGCGTCCCTGCTCCTGTCGCTGGCCGCCTTGGCGATCGCCGCGATCCTGTACTCGCTGGTGCTCGGCTCGTCGATCCGCTTCCGGCCGGACGAGACCGACTACCTGGCGCTCGCCCACAACCTGTCGGCGCACGGCGTCTACAGCTTCGACGGGCACCATGCGACGGCTGGTCGCGCGCCGGGGTACCCGGTCGCTCTCGGCGGGCTGCGCCTCTTCTCGCTTCCGCTCGGGGCGCTGCGGCTTCTGAACTTCGCCGCCTGGGCCGTCGTCGTTTGGGGTGGCTGGTGGCTAGCGCGTCGGATCGGAGGCTCCCTCGCGGCGACGATCGCGGCACCGCTGATCGCGCTGTATCCGCTCGGCGTCTACACGGCGAGCGCGTTCTACCCGCAGGCGTTCGGGGCGATGCTGCTCGTGCTCGGGCTGGTGCTCGTAGCCGAGACGGTCGGCTCGCGCCGGCCCCTTCTGCTCGCGGCCGCCGCCGGGCTCGCCTTCGGCGCATTGGTGCTGACGCTCCCGACTTTCGTGTACGTGCTCGTGCTCGCGGCCGTCTGGCTCTTCCTCCGCCATGCCCGGGCCGCGGTCCTCGTCATGCTCGCAACGGCGGCGGTCCTGCCCGCGGCCTGGATTGTCCGCAACGCGGTGACGATGGACGCGTTCGTCCCGATCGCGAGCAACAGCGGCTACAACCTGCTCGTCAGCTACAGCCCGGACGCGGGCGTGCGGAAGGGTGCGAACGTGGACATCGCCCAGTACAAGGCGTACGCAGACGCGCACCACCTAAACGAGGTGCAGACCGACCGGTACTTCCGCGACACGGCGCTCGACTGGATCGGTGACCATCCCGGAAGGACCGCGGCGCTCTACGCGGGCAAGAACCTCGACTACTTCGCGCCGTTCGACGACCTGTGGACGAGGCGGCAGAGCTCGGCGGCTAAGAGCGTGCTCGCGGCGCTCACGTACCTGCCGTTCCTCGCAGTGTTCGTCTGGCGGCTCGTGCTCTGGCGGCGGTTTCCGCCGGGTTCGCTGGAGAAGCTCGTGATCGCGATCTACCTGATCGGCGCGCCGGTGGCGGCGGTCTTCTTCACGCGCGTGCGCTTCCGGGTCCCGGCCGACCCGCTCCTGCTCGTCGTGGCCGCGTCGTTCATCGCCGCCTACGCGCGGAACCTCCGCCGCGCCTGAGGTGTAGTGGCTGCATGCGATGGTGCCTTGCGCTCCTCGCCTGCGCCGGATTCGCCGGGGCGCAGCCGCACGTGGCCGCGCGAGTTCCGACGGGCGTCTCTCCGGGTGGCGCCGTAGCGACGGCCAAGGCGGTCTGGGTCGCGAACGACCGGGCCGGAACGGTGGCGAGGATCGACCCGCGCACGAACCGGGTCACGAAGAGGATCCGGCTCTGGCCGGGCGTGTTCTCGGTGGCGAGGGGCTTCGGCGCGCTCTGGGTGATCAACTACGAGCGCGGCTCGCTCACCCGAATCGATCCCCGCACCGGCCGCACGAGGATGGTCAAGGTCGGAGCCGTCCCGTTCGACGTCCTACCCGCGTTCGACCGTGTCTGGGTGACCGCCTGGGAGACGGGCACGCTCGTCGCGGTCGACCCGCGCTCGCTCCTGGTCGTTCGGCGCATCTCGATCGGTGCGAGACCGACCGGGCTGCGTGCGTCACACGGAGCGCTTTGGGTGGGCTTCGGGCGCAAAGCGACGGCGATCGCCCGCCTGAATCCGCGAACCGGCCGGATCGCGCGTATCCCGGTGGGCGTGCGCGCGCCCTCGTGGTTCGTAGCCGGGACGCGTGACCTCTGGATCCAGGCGGCAGACCACGTCCTCGTGCACGTCGACCCCACGAGGCGAAAGGTGCTCGGGCGCCTCTCGTTCGGCCGGACGCTCGCCCAGGGCGCGGCCGGCCCGGACGGGCGGCTCTGGATTCCCGACAAGGAGCAGGACCTCGTCTACCGCGTCGACCCGGCGACGAGCCGCGTCGTCGACTCCTTCGCGGCCGGGCCCGGCGCCTTCTTCGCCCTCCGCGCATTCGGCTCGATGTGGGTGACGAGCTACGCCGGGAGGGACGTCTGGCGGTTCAGCGGCTAGGCAAGGCTAGGACGCCTGCCGCCTTCGATCTCGTCGATCGCCCAATTGGCGATCCAGTTGACCGCCCAGATGATGAACACGACGCCGACGTAGGTCCAGAACCCGTCGATGGAGAAGTTCGGCGCGATCCACTCGGCGAGCGCCACCATCGCAATGTTGATGAGGAGGTAGAAGAGGCCGAGCGTGACGATGATCAGCGGCAGGGTTAGGAGCGCGAGGATCGGCTTGATGATCGTGTTCGCGATCCCCAGGACGATCGCCCCGATGAAGTAGGCCCAGAAGCCGTGGATGCGAACGCTGTCGAAGATCGCATCCGCGACCCAGAGCGCGAGCGCGTTGATTCCCAACGCGACGATGAGCCTGATTGCCACGAGACCAGTCTACGAGACCGGGGGTAAACTGGGTTACGCTGCCGACGTAGCTCAGCTGGTAGAGCACTTCACTCGTAATGAAGGGGTCCCCGGTTCGAGTCCGGGCGTCGGCTTGGCTTGGCGAGCCGCTTTGGCGGGCAACTGAAGGGCGACCAGACGCCAGTGTCAAGCGTTTGCGTCAAGTTCGCTCTATAGCGGGCCGCGCTCTTTTGGCGAGCTCAGACTCCTCCGCCGAGAGCGGACTCTCGTGCCAGCAACTGATGAGCCAGTCT
>JBKPLR010000064.1:0-7430 GCA_046731695.1 Actinomycetota bacterium | reverse complement strand
GTTGTACGATTCCGGCTCGTCGTTGCCGCCGCTCGCACTGAGCTTCGAAAGCGCGCAGGCGACCGGGCTCACGTTGACGCTGTCGACGCCAATCTGGCAGCTGACCGTCCCGGAGTTGTCCGTGAAATCCTGGTCGACACGCCACGGGTAGTCGCCGGCACCACCAAATGGCGAGACCGGATAGTCCTTGAAGTCCACGATCGCGAACTTCGCACCGGGGATGTTCGCCTTGATGTCGTTGACGATGTCGTTCGCGTCGTTCGTCGCGTCCGATATCGCCGAGCCCATGCTGCCCGTGGTGTCGATCGCGAGGAGGATGTCGGCTTTCGCCGGAACGGCATCGAAATGGACGGTCGTGCGCGTCGTCTTCGAGCTGCCGACGCCGAGGTTCAGCGACACGTTGTCGTTCGGAGAGACGAAACCGTCGGCGCCGGCTCCGGCTACGAACACCGTGAGCGAAACCAACAGCGCTGCAGCCAGCACGAGCAGGCGCAGCCGTTTCGCGCGTGACTTCCCCGTGGCCGCAGTCGACGCCACTTCGCCCTCTTCTCCCCTCAGTTCGATAGCTCCGTCCGGAGCCGCGAACAAACATGACGCCGATTGTCGGCTTTGTCAACCGTGCGACAATGTCAACGAGCGGTCCGGCCAGGACAGGAGAGGAGAGGGCGTCGTGTCACGGAGGTCGGTAGATGGCGGTTCCTGAGACCGTTACCCCAGTCGACTTCACGCCGTTCGTCCCGCGCGTGGTCCTCGACTGGCTGAGGGACACGCCGGACGTTCACAGGCGCGAGCTCGAGGGGACGCTCGCCTTCGTCGACATTTCCGGCTTCACGGCGATGTCCGAGCGGCTCGCCCAGATGGGCAAACTCGGCGCCGAGGAGGTCACGGAGGTCATGAACTTCGTCTTCGCGCGCCTGCTCGACGTCGCCTACGCGCACGGCGGCGGGCTCCTTAAGTTCGGCGGCGACGCGCTCCTGCTCTTCTTTTCCGGCGACGAGCACGCGACGAACGCCTGCGATGCCGCCTATGGCATGCGCAAGGCGCTCCGCGACCTCGGCAAACCGCAGACGTCGGCCGGCCCGGTGACGCTCAAGATGCACGTCGGCATCCATAGCGACGTCTACGACTTCTTCCTCGTCGGCGAATCGCATCGCGAGCTCCTGCTGGCCGGCGGAGGGGTGACGACGACCGTCGAGATGGAGGGCGGCGCCGAGGCAGGCGAGATCCTGGTCAGCGAGGAGACGACGGCAGCGCTCCCCGAGCGGCTGTTCGGCGAGGCCAAGGCCGGCGGCCTGCTATTGAAGTCCGCATCGGGGGCGCCTGCCGAGCCCGCGCCGACGCCGCCGCTCGAGGGGATCGACCTTGGCCGGTGCGTGCCCGCGCCGGTGCGGAAGCACCTCGAAGGCGGCCGGTCCGAGCCGGAGCACCGGCAGGCGTCGGTCGCGTTCGTCCACGTCGGCGGCGTCGACGCGCTGCTCGCCCGCGAGGGAGCAGACGAGACCGCGGAAGCGTTCGAGGAGATCGTCGTCTCCGCGCAGCGAATCGCCGCCGAGCACGGGGTCACCTTCCTCGAGACCGACATCGACAGCGACGGGGTCAAGATGATCCTCGTCGCCGGCGCCCCGCAAACCGAGGGCGAGGACGAGGAGCGGCTGCTTCGCACTGCCCTCGGGATCGCCGACGGCCCCGGCCGCCTGCCGCTGCGCATCGGGCTCAGCCGCGGCCGGGTCTTCGCAGGCGAGGTCGGCGCGCAGTTCCGGCGCACCTACACGATCCTCGGCAAGACGGCCGCGCTGGCCGCGCGCCTGATGATGAAGGCCGAGCCGGGCCAGATCCTCACGACCGCGGACTTCCTCGAGCACTGCCGTGCGACGTTCGAGGCAACCGAGCTCGAGCCGTTCAGCCTCAAGGGGATCGAAGGCCCGGTGACCGCACTCGACGTGCACGGTGTCGGCGCCGCGGCGGAGGCGGCCCCGGATACGCACGTCCCATTCGTCGGCCGGGAGCGCGAGCTGACAATCGTGTCCGCCGCGCTCGCGCCGGTGCGGATGGGCTTCGGCAACATGGTCGAGCTGATCGGCGAGCCCGGCCTTGGCAAGTCGCGACTCGTCGAGGAGCTACGGGAGCGCGCGCCCGACCTCCGCTCGCTGACCGCGAACTGCGAGCAGTACGAGGCCGCGACGCCGTACTTTGCGTTCCGCGGGGTGCTGCGCGGGGTGCTCGAGCTTCCGGCCGACGGCCAGGAGCCGACGAGGCTGCGCGAGCGGATCGAGGAGCTCGACCCGGAGCTCCTGCCGTGGCTTCCGCTCGTCGCACTGCCACTGAACGTGGAGGTCGAGCCAACGACGGAGGTCGACGATCTCCAGCCCGCATTCAGGCGAGCTCGACTGCACGGCGTCATCGAGTCCGTCTTCTCGAAGGTGCTTTCGACGCCGACGCTCCTGATCGTCGAGGACGCGCACTGGATGGACGAGGCTTCGTCGGAGCTCCTGCGCCATCTCGGGACCCAGGTCACCAGCAAGCCGTGGCTGATCTGCGTCACGCGGCGGCCGGTCGACGACGGCTTCTCGGCCGCGGGGGGTGTCCCGCCCATCCCCGCGATGACGATCCAGCTCCAGCCGCTCTCGACCGAGGAGTCGCGTGAACTGATCGGGGCGGCGACGGAAGGAATGCCGCAGCACGAGGTCGCGGCGATCACCGACCGCGCGGGCGGAAACCCGCTCTTCCTCCAGGAGCTGATCACATCGTCGGCGGCACCTGAGGAAGAGGCGCTACCGGAGAGCGTCGAGGCGGTCGTCGCAACGCGGATCGACAAGCTCCCGCCCGGCGACCGGGCACTGTTGCGCTACGCGGCCGTGCTGGGCGCGACGTTCGGCGCCGACCTCGTCACGAACGTCCTCGCCGAAGATCCCGAGGCTTCAGCCGACTCCGAGGCGTGGGACCGCCTGGCCGAGTTCATCGAGCGCGACCCGTACACCCCCGGCGCGTTCCGGTTCCGCCACGCGCTCTTCCGCGACGCGGCGTACGAGGGTCTCTCGTACAAGCGCCGCGGTGAGCTGCACGTGAAGGTCGGCGAGGCGTACGAGCGGCTCGAGAAGCAAGGCCGCGGCGAGTTCGCCGAGCTCCTGTCGCTCCACTTCTTCCACGCGGGAGACCTCGAGAAGACGTACCGCTACTCGCTCCTCGCGGGCGGGCGAGCGCAGGCGAAGTACGCGAATGTCGAGGCGGCCGCGTTCTACCGGCGGGCGCTCGAAGTCGCTCCGAAGATCGATCCGGAGCCGGACGGCCTGGCCGTGGTCTGGGAGTCGCTCGGCGACGTGAGCGAGCTGGCCGGCTTGTACTCGGACGCGGCGGAGGCTTACTCGAAGGCGCGCAAGCTCGACAACCACCCGAGGCTCCTCCTAAAGGAGGGCATCATCCGCGAGCGCTTCAGCCGCTATTCGGAAGCCCTTCGCTGGTACACGCGGGGCCTTCACTCGCTCGACCACCTCGATCCTGAGCAGCAGCGCCAGATGCGCTTCGAGCTTTCGCTCGCCTACGCGGGTGTACGGGTAAGGCAAGGCGAGTTCGCGGACGGGATCGAGTGGTGCAAGAAGGTGATCGAGGAGGCGAACCGCGAGCTCGACCTCCCCGCCCTCGCTCACGCCTATCACCTCGCGCACCTCGGGTACATCTCGCTGCGCACACCCGAGCGCGCCGCCTTCCGCGGGCTCGCGCTCCCGATCTACGAAGAGATCGGCAACCTCCTCGGCCAGGCCAATGCGCTCAACAATCTCGGGGTGGATGCGTACTACGAAGGCCGCTGGCCGGAGGCACTCGACGCCTACGACCGCAGCAAGGCCCTGCGCGAGCGGATCGGCGACGTGGTCGGCGCCGCGACTATCACGAACAACATCGGCGAGATCAAATCCGACCAGGGATACCTCACGACCGCGTCCGAGCTGTTCGTGGAGGCACGGGAGATCTTCGAGACTTCGGGCCACCGAATGCTCGCCACACTCACGCTGTCCAACCTCGGACGCACTGCAGCCCGCGAGGGTCGTCTCGACGACGCGCTGACGATGTTGCGAAACGCGCTCGCCGCCTTCCACGAGATCAAGGCGGGCGGCCTGGTGATCGAGACGAAGACGCGGCTGTCCGAGCGTGCGCTCTTCGCCGGCGACTCCGCCGAGGCTCTCCACCAGGCCGACGAGGCGTTGGATGCGATCGAGCAGAGCGGCGGCGGTTCGCTCCAGCACGCTCTCGTCCACCGGCTGCGGGGCTACGCGCTCATGCAGCAAGGCGATCTCGACGCCGCGGCCGAGGCGCTGGAGCAGAGTCTCGAGGTCGCGCGAGGCGCAGACGAGACCTACGAGCTCGCGCTGACGCTCGAGGCGAGCGCCCGCTTGGCCGAGCTCCGCGGCCAGGACGGGAGCGCCGAGGCCAAGGAAGCGAAGGGCCTGCTCGCGCGGCTCGGGGTCGTCGCCACCTCAGAGATCCCGCTCGCCTGATGCCCAAGAACATGGTCGAGGTCCTCGGCGCAACCTTCCGGATGGGGTCCGCTCGCTTCTACCCGGAGGAGCGACCCGTCCACGAGGTGAACGTCGGCGGCTTCTGGATCGACCGCCATCCGGTGACGGTGGCCGAGTTTCGCCGCTTCGTGACGGCCACGGGACATGTCACCTGGGCCGAGAAGGCACCTAAGGCCGGCGACTATCCGGACGCCGCTCCCGAGGAGCTTGTCCCCGGTTCGCTCGTCTTCAAGAAGACCGCAGGCCCGGTCGACCTGCGCGACTTCCGCAACTGGTGGAGCTGGTCGCCCGGCGCCGACTGGCGTCACCCCGAGGGGCCGGGCAGCAACGTCGGCGGACGAGAGCTCCACCCGGTGACCCACGTCGCCTTCGCAGACGCGGAGGCGTATGCCGCGTGGGCGGGCAAGTCGCTTCCGACCGAGGCGGAGTGGGAGTACGCAGCCCGCGGGGGCCTCGAGGGCGCGACGTTCACGTGGGGCGAGGAGTTCGCGCCGAAGGGGCGGATGATGGCCAACACCTGGCAGGGCGAGTTTCCCTGGCAGAACCTGGTCACCGACGGCTATGAGGGGACTTCGCCCGTCGAGAAGTTCCCGCCGAACGGCTACGGCCTCTTCGACATGGCCGGCAACGTCTGGGAGTGGACCGTCGACGCCTTCGCACAACAGTCAGTCCACATGTGCTGCGCGCCCGCGCGTGAGGAAGAGCGCTTCCCGCGGAAGGTGATCAAGGGCGGCTCGCACCTGTGCGCTCCGAACTACTGCTTGCGCTACCGGCCTGCAGCGCGCCAGGCGGAGGCGATCGACACCTCGACGAGCCACATCGGCTTTCGCTGTGTCATCCGACCGTCGGCGGCGTAGGGGGAGATCGTCCGCAACGGGTGATGACGACAGCTCGCCGGGTCTGGGATGGTCGGCGGAGCCAAGGGAGAGGCCCCTGGTCCCAAGACTCGGGAGAGGAGAGCATTGATGTCCGAGCCCGCGAGCTCAGAGCGCGAAACGCTGCCGATTCCCGACCGCCCTTATGACGGGCCGGTTTACGAAGATGCGAAGGATCCCAACGCGAAGTTTCCGCCGATCGAGCCGCTGCGCCCTCCCCGGGGTGCGCCGAACGTCCTGATCATTCTCCTCGACGATGCCGGCTTTGGGAGCTCAAGCGCATTCGGCGGCCCGTGCCAGACGCCTACGGCCGAGCGCCTGGCCGGTGAAGGGCTCAAGTTCAACCGCTTCCACACGACCGCGCTCTGCTCGCCGACGCGGGCGGCGCTGCTCTCGGGCCGAAACCACCACACGGTAGGGATGGGCGGGATCACGGAGATCGCAACATCCGCGCCTGGCTACAACTCGGTCCGACCGAATACCTGCGCTCCGCTGGCCGAGACGCTGAAGCTGAACGGCTATGCGACGGCGCAGTTCGGTAAGTGCCATGAGGTTCCGGTCTGGGAGACGAGCCCGCTCGGCCCGTTCGACTCCTGGCCTACCGGCGGGGGCGGCTTCGAGTACTTCTACGGATTCATCGGCGGGGAGACCAATCAGTACTACCCGGCCCTCTACGAGGGGACGACGCCGGTCGAGCCTGACCGGACACCGGAGGAGGGCTACCACTTCACCGAGGACATGACCGACAAGGCGATCAAATGGATCCGCCAGCAGAAGGCGCTGATGGGCGATAAGCCCTTCTTCGTCTACTTCGCGCCGGGAGCGACGCACGCGCCCCATCACGTCGCCGAGGAGTGGTCGGTTAAGTACGAGGGCAAGTTCGACCAGGGCTGGGACAAGCTCCGCGAGGAGACGTTCGCGCGCCAAAAGGAGCTCGGCGTGATCCCACCCGAGGCCGAGCTAACCGCTCGCCCTGCGGAGATCCCCGCCTGGGACGACATCCCGGACGACTTGAAGCCCGTTCTCTCGCGCCAGATGGAGGTGTACGCCGGTTTCCTCGAGCACACCGACCATCACATCGGGCGTCTTGTCGACGCGCTCGAGGATCTCGGGATCCTTGAGGACACGCTCGTCTACTACATCGTCGGCGACAACGGCGCGAGCGCCGAAGGCACCCCGAACGGCTGCTTCAACGAGCTGGTCGTCCTCAATGGGGCCTTTGGGCTCGAGACGACGGAGTTCATGGTCTCGAAGATCGACGACCTCGGCACACCCGCTGCGTACAACCACTACGCAGTCGGCTGGGCGCACGCGATGGACACGCCGTATCAGTGGACCAAGCAGGTCGCCTCGCACTGGGGCGGCACGCGGAACGGCACGATCGTGCACTGGCCGAACGGCATCGAGGCGAAGAGCGAGGTCCGCAGCCAGTTTCACCACGTGATCGACGTCGCTCCGACGGTGCTCGAGGCGGCGAGGATTCCCGAGCCGAAGGCGGTGTACGGGGTCGAGCAACGGCCGATCGAGGGCGTGAGCATGCGCTACGCCTTCGACGATCCAGGCGCCGCGGAGCGGCGCGAGCGGCAGTACTTCGAGATGTTCTGCAACCGCGGCATTTACGACCAGGGCTGGACCGCGGTCACCCGACACTCGACCCCATGGGTGATGGCCGAGCTGCCCCCGCTCGCAGACGACACCTGGGAGCTCTACGACACGAACACCGACTGGAGCCAGGCGCACGACCTGGCCGCCGAGATGCCCGAAAAGCTCGAGGAGCTGAAGGCGCTCTTCCTAGAGGAGGCGCGCAAGTACAACGTCCTGCCGCTCGACGACCGCCGCGTCGAACGCTTCAACTCCGACCTCGCAGGCCGTC
The DNA here is from genome assembly GCA_046731695.1 of Actinomycetota bacterium. GTDB lineage: Bacteria > Actinomycetota > Thermoleophilia > Gaiellales > Gaiellaceae > AC-32. The sequence goes on along the minus strand of JBKPLR010000064.1, from coordinate 171 downwards.
CTGTGCTGATCAGGGGCAGCTCGCAGCTCCTCTTCTCCGGCATGGGTCGGCTGAGCGAGAATTCCGTGCTCAACATCAAGAACAAGTCGCACTCGGTGACCGCCCAGCTTCAGGTTCCCGAAGGTGGAGCGGAGGGTGTGATGCTCGCTCAGGGCGGCGCTTACGCAGGAT
>JBKPLR010000063.1:0-18679 GCA_046731695.1 Actinomycetota bacterium | reverse complement strand
ATTGTTGAGGAGTCGGGCATCGGCAGTGCCTGCCGGCGCTGGTCGTTCTCCCACCTACTATAGCCACGGTATGGCGGCGCTCCCGCCCCGTCCAGCACGGCGCAGGCCGCGGCCCGGCTCGCTCGAGCGCCCCGTCAGCGGCAGGCTGTACCGGGGGACGTGGCTGCTCGTCGGGATTCCGCTCCTCATTGCAGCGTTCAGCGTCCGCAAGGCGGAACCCCTGCCCGCCCCGACGCCGGCTTTGCCGGCGTCGTTCGACCGACAGGGCGCGCTCGCGCTCGCGACGGAGCTCTCCGGGACCTACCCCGACCGCGCACCCGGCACAGCAGGGGCTGCGGGAGCCGCCGACTGGGTAGCCAACGAGCTCGCGCCCTACGGGCTGAAGGTCGCGCCAGATCGCTTTCGGGCCGATCTGCCCGGGCGCGGGCGCAAGACCCTCGTGAATCAGGTCGTGACGGTTCCCGGGCGCCTGCCGACCGAGATCGCCCTCCTCGCCCACCGGGACGACGACGGGACCGGCCCCGGAGCCAACGACAACGCCTCGGGGGTCGCCATGCTGATCCAGCTCGCCCGTTCCTACGGAACACCGTTCGCGGCCCCGGGCACGCGCGCCCTGAGCCCGTTACATACGCTGGTCTTCGTCGCGACCGACGGCGGCGCCTTCGGCAGCATCGGTGCTCGCCGGTTCGTCGAGGCGCATCACGGACGGATCCTCGCCGCCGTGGATCTCGACGCGGTCGCCGGCCAAGCCCCGCCGCGCCTCATCCTGGCCGGATTGGAGCCCCGCCTTGCCTCGCCGGGAATCGTCGAAACGGCTGCGGCACGAGTCCTCGACCAGACAGGGCGGCGGCCAAAGCGGCCGAGCGCCTTCTCGCAGCTGATCGATCTCGCCTTCCCGTTCACGCTCCACGAGCAGGGTCCGCTTCTGGCGCACGGGGTTCCGGCGCTCACCTTGACGAGCACAGGCGAGCGTCCGCCGCCCCCGTTCTTCGACCAGACGGGCCGGCTCGATGCCAGAACATTTGGCCAGCTCGGCCGCGTGGCTCAGCAGCTCCTGCGGTGGCTCGACTCGGGAGCGGAGCTCGCCCCCGGGACGAGGAGCTATGTCTACTTCGGGCCGCGGATCCTTCCGGGCTGGGCGATCCAGTTCGCGCTGATCGCCGCGCTTCTGCCGTTTCTCCTGGCCGCCATCGACCTCTTCGCACGCTGCAGGCGACGGCACGTCGCGCTCGCGCCCGCGCTCCGCAGCTACCGCAGCCGCGCCAGCTTCTGGCTCTGGACGGCTCTGATCTTCCTGTTCTTCGCGCTCGTCGGCGTGTGGCCCGGCGCTCCGTCGGTTCCCCTGCCGCCCGACGCGCCGCCCGGAACGCACTGGCCGGTGATCGGACTCACGGGGCTCGCGTTGTTGGGCGGAATCGGCTGGCTCGTCGCGCGGGAGCGACTGATCCCACGGCGGCCCGTGTCGCCGTCGGAAGAGCTCGCCGGCGCAACGGCAGCCCTGCTCGCGCTCGCCGTCGTCGCACTGCTCGTGGTCGCGACGAACCCATTCGCGCTGATCTTCCTGCTGCCCTCGCTGCACGCCTGGCTTTGGTTACCGAACGTTCGCGGGCGATCGCCATGGCTCCGGGCAGGCGTGGTCGCGGCCGGCTTCGCCGGGCCGCTCATGCTGTTCGCCTCGCTGGCATGGCGCTACGACCTCGGGCTGGACACACCGTGGTATCTCGGCGAGCTCGCGGCAACCGGATACGTGAAGCTGCCCGCGATCGCGATCGCCGTCGGCTGGCTTGCCGGTGCGGAGCAGGTCGCAGCGCTGGCGGCTGGGCGCTACGCCCCGTATCCAAGCGCCGCCGAGCGACCCCCACGCGGGCCGATCAGAGAGACCATCCGCCGCGTGGTGCTTACAGTGAAGGCAAGGAGGCGCGCACCCGAGTCGGAACGGAAGGCGTTGGAAGGTTGAACGTGAGTCGGGTAATGAGAGTGAGCGGCACGGTCTTAATCGTCGCCGGCGTGCTCGGGCTGATCTGGGTCGCCGTCGTCTGGCGCTGGCAGGACCCGTTCACGGCGCTCTACACGCACTGGAAACAGCGCCAGCTGGCGCACAGCTACGAGAAGCAATTCGCCGCCTACCAGCCGCTCCACAACCTCGACCAGCGGGCGACGCGCATGGCAGCGCTCCGGACGATCGGGCGAGAGGCTCGGCGCTACCGCCTGCATTCGCACCGAGGCGAGGCGATCGGGCGCATCCGGGTACCGCGCCTCGGCCTGAACATGATCCTCGTCAACGGCACCGACCACGACTCGCTCAAGAAGGGCCCCGGCCGCGACTTACGAACGTACATGCCTGGCGAGGGGCAACTCATCTACATCGCCGGTCACCGCACCACCTACCTCGCGCCGTTCGCACACATCGATCGGCTCCGCCCGGGAGACTGGGTGACGCTCGCGGTCCCGTACGGAACATTCACCTACCGGATCTTCCGCCACGTGATCGTTCCCGCCGACGACCTCGCCGCGTTGAGGTCGCACGGACGTGAGATCGTCGCGCTGCAGGCATGCCATCCGCGGTTCTTCGCGTCGCACCGCTACATCGCGTACGGAAGGCTTGCGCGGGTCGAGCCTCGGGGCGGGCGCTCGTTCGTCCCCCCTTCGACGAGGCTCGCCGCGGCTCCGCTCGCCGCGGCGCAAGGGTGAGCGGCGCCTGGGCTCAGCTGAGCCGCAGGAAGGCGACAGCCGCTCCAGCAGGCAGCTCGCCCTCTCCACGCGGTACGAGGACGAGCGCGTCCGCGAGCGCGGCCCGCACGATCATGTGCGACTCCTGCCCGACAAGTGCCTCGAGGATGGCTACCCCATCGCTGCCTTCGCCCGGCCGTGTTCGCGCCCGGACGAGTTGGTCACGGTTCGCGTTTCGCTTCACGGCAGCCGCGAGCCGCCCCGGCTCGAAACGGGGAAGCGGATCCGCGAGGCCTTGCAACGCGAGCACCGCCGGCCTGACGAACAACTCGAAGCAGACGAGCGCCGAGACCGGATTGCCCGGCAGCCCGAACACGAGCGTCGACCCACGCAGGCCGAACGACACCGGCTTGCCCGGTTTGACGGCGACACGCCAGAAGACCTCCTCGACTCCGAGGTCGGCCTCGATCCGGCGCACGAGGTCGTGGGGACCTACGGACACGCCGCCCGACGTCACGAGCACGTCGGCTTCGAGCCCCCGCTCGAGGGCATCGCGGTGTGCGTCCTCGTCGTCCGGCACGGCCGCCAGGCGCTCAGCGTGGGCGCCTGCCGACCTCAGCTGGGCAGCGAGGATCAACCCGTTGGCTTCGTAGACCTCACCCGGACCGAGCTTCTCCCCCGGCGAGCGGAGCTCGGTTCCCGTCGTGAGCACGGCGGCGCGCGGCCGCGTGGCGCAGACCACCTCGTCGATGCCCGCAGCTGCCAGCGCGCCGAGCTGCGCGGGACCGAGTCGTACACCGGCCTCGAGGACAGCGTCACCGGCTCGAGCATCGCTGCCGCGAGGGCGAACGTTGGCACCCGGAGGAACGGGGTCGGAAACACGGATGTCGTTGTCACTTTCGACAACATACTCGATGGGGATGACGGCATCGGCTCCCTCGGGTACCACGCCGCCCGTAGCGATCCCCATCGCCTCGCCCGCACTGACTGGACGCGGCGCTGGAGACCCGGCAGCGACTCGGAAGACGATGGGCAGCTCGCCTGGCGTGTCGGCCGATCGCAGCGCGAACCCGTCCATCGCGGAGCTCGGAAACGGCGGCAGGTCGACGACCGCTCGCGCAGCCTCGGCGAGAACCCGCCCCTCGCCGTGCTCGAGCGGCACGCGCTCGGTTCCGAGCGGACGGACGCGTTCGAGAATCAGGCGCTGAGCCTCTTCGATCGTCAGCAAATCGGCCATTCGACGGCGCATACGCTATGCGTGGACGGATAGGCTCAGCCGCCGTGATCTCCGTTGTCGTGCCGGTCCACGACGAGGAGCGGACGGTCGCGCTCCTCTTCGGCGAGCTGCAGGCGGCGCTCGACCCGCTCGTCCAACCGTGGGAGGCGGTCTTCGTGGACGACGGCTCGACCGACGGTTCCTTCGCCGCGCTGACGCGTCTGCACAACGAACACGACAACGTGCGGGTTGTCCGGCTGAGGCGAAACTTCGGCAAGGCCGCCGCCCTCGCGGCCGGATTCGCGAATGCACAGGGCGACATCGTCGTCACGATCGACGCTGACCTGCAGGACGACCCCGCCGAGATCCCGCGCCTGCTCGCAAAGCTCGAAGAGGGTTTCGATCTCGTCTCCGGCTGGAAGGCGCACCGTCGCGACCCGATCACTCGCCGCGCCCTCTCGCGCATCTTCAACTGGGTCACGGGACGCGTCTCGGGGATCCGGCTCCACGACCTGAATTGCGGCCTGAAGGCCTACCGGGCGGAGGTCGTGCAGGGCCTGCGGCTCTACGGCGAGCTCCACCGGTTCATTCCCGTGCTCGCGCACTACCGCGGATATCGCATCGCGGAGCTGCCCGTCAACCACCGCCCGCGCGAGCACGGCCGTTCACGCTACGGCGTCGAGCGCTACCTCCGTGGCTTTCTGGACCTGCTCACGGTGTCGTTCATCGGCCGCTACCGCTACCGGCCGCTGCATCTCTTCGGCGGGCTCGGGCTCGTGCTCGGCGTGCTCGGCGTGGGCGTGCTCGCGTACCTGACGGCGCTCAAGATCGGCGGCCACGCGATCGGGCAACGGCCGCTGCTGATTCTGGGAGTCCTGCTTGTCGTGGTCGGCCTCCAGTTCTTCTCGCTGGGCCTAATCAGCGAGCTAATCACGAGCCAGCACGAGGAGCGCGCCGGTGCGCGGGAGCGGTCCGAGCTCCACGTCGACGAGATCCTCTCCTGAGGCGCGGGCGCTACCGGCGAGCGTGGACAGACCGGCACACATCCGTGCCGGTCCCGTTTCACACCCGTATCGACTTCCTCGTTAGGCTCGCAGTGGGGAGGAGGCCGGGCGCGCCTGAACTACAGGACCAGGGGCCTGGAATCTGATGCGGGCGCTCTACTTCGGAACGTACGAACAGGCGTATCCGCGCAACGCACAGGTGATCTCCTGCCTTCGCCGGGCCGGCATCGAGGTGATCGAGCGTCACGTGGGAGTCTGGGACGACGGCCCCGACCAGTGGCGCGCGGGGATCGGCACTGCGGCCCGCCTCGCAGCCGCCGAGCTCCAGCTGTTGCAGCGGCCACAGGAGGACTTCGACGTCGTCATCGTCGGCTACCCCGGCCACTTCGACCTGACCGCGGCACGCCGCGCGGCCGGCGACCGCCCGGTCGTCTTCAACCCGCTCGTGTCGCTCGCTGACACCTTCGTAAGCGACCGCCGGCGCTTCAGGCCCCGGTCTCCCGGAGCACGTGTCCTCGAGGCGATCGACAAGCACGCCCTGCGGGCCGCGGATCTCGTCGTTGCCGACACCGCGGAGAACGCCCGCCACCTCGCCGAGCTCGCGGGACTTCCGGCGGACCGCGTCCACGTCTGTTTCGTCGGAGCCGAAGAGCGAGTCTTCGCCCCGGGCTGGGCACCGCAAGAGCCGTTCACCTGTCTCTTCGTGGGAAAGCTGATCCCGCTGCACGGTCTCGAAACGATCCTCGCCGCCGCGCGCGCGGCGCCGGAGCTCTCTTTCCGCGTCGTCGGCAGCGGCCAGCTCGAAGCGTTGCTGGCGAGCCGGCCGGGAAACGTCGAATGGATCCGATGGGTCGAGTACCACCGCCTTCCCATGGAGCTGCACCGGGCGGGCTGCGCCCTCGGGATCTTCGGCACGTCGGAGAAGGCCCTGCGGGTGATCCCGAACAAGGCGTTTCAGGCCCTCGCCTGCGGCACGCCGCTCGTCACCGCCGACACGCCTGCCGCGCGCGAGTTGCTGGCCGACCAGGAAAGCGCACTACTCGTACCGCCGGGCGATGCCCACGCCCTCGCAGAGGCGCTGCGCCGGCTCGCCGCCGATCCAATCCTCGCCGGGAAGCTGAGCGACAAGGGGCAGGCCACGTACCGAAAGCACGCGAGCGAAGACGTCCTGGGCCGGCGCTGGCGCGACCTCCTCGAGGAAGCCGTGGCCGTACGATCGCGCGGATGAGCCTCCGGCGACTCGCGGCTCCGCGGGCCCTCCTCTGGAGCGCGATCGCCGCGTACGCAGTCGCGTTCTCCGCGCTCTCGATCCTCCGCCACCGGGCGTTTCAGACCGGGCGCTTCGACCTGGGGAACATGATCCAGGCCGTCTGGTCGACGGCACACGGGCACCCCCTCCAGATCACCGGCTTGCGGGGAGACCAGATCTCGCGCCTAGCTGCGCACTTCGACCCGATCCTGGCCGCGTTCACACCGCTTTGGCTCGCCTGGCCGAGCGCCGACGGGCTCCTCGTCGCGCAGGCGATCGCCGTGGCGCTTGGAGGGGTTCCGGTCTTCTGGCTGGCCCGAAAGCACCTCGGCTCCGAACGCGCCGCGCTCGGCTTCGCACTCGCGTACCTCCTCTATCCGCCCACCCAGTGGCTCACGTTGAACGAGTTCCATCCCGTCGCGCTCGCCTGCCCGCTGCTGCTGTTCGCGGTCTGGTATCTCGACGAGGGACGACTGCTGCCGTTCGCGATCTTTGCGGCCCTGGCCGTGACGACCAAGGAGGAGATCGGTTTCGTCGTCGCAGGGCTCGGCCTCTGGTACGCGTTCGAGCATCGGCGCCGGCTCGAAGGCGCTGCGGTCTTCGTACTCGGCGTGGCCGCCGCCCTCGTCGCAATCGAGGTCGTCGTGCCGCATTTCAACCGCGCCGGGAGCTCGAGCTTCTTCTCGCGCTACAGCGAGGTCGGCGGCTCGCCGGGAGGCATCCTGCACACCGCGGTCCACGACCCCTGGCGGATCGTCACGACGGCCGTCACCGGCCGCGGCCTCGGCTACCTCGCCAAGCTTCTGCTGCCGCTCGGGCTCCTCACGGTCTTTGCACCGCTCTTCTTGCTCGCCGCCGTTCCCGAGCTCGCGATCAACCTGCTGTCCGCGGCGACCACGCAGACCTCGATCCGCTTTCACTACACCGCCGGTCTGATCCCAATTCTGATCGCAGGCTCGATCCTCGGTGCGGGGCGACTCCTCCGAGGCCGACCGCATCTCCGCGTGCCCCTCGCCACCGCGCCGCTCGTGCTCGCGATCGCAGCGAACTACGCCCTCGGTGCGATCCCGCTCTGGCGCTACTTCCCCGGAGGCGAGCAGGCACAGGCCTACGCCGCGCAGGTCACGCGTCACGACCGCGTCGCGACGAGCGCCCTGCGCCTGGTCCCGCCGCGTGCGGTCGTCAGCGCGACCAACACCCTCGGCGCGCACCTGTCCGCCCGCCGCCGCCTCCTCAGCTTCCCGTACATCCAGGACGCGACTTGGATCGCCGCCGACGAGACCTCGCCCGGCTACGCCGACCGGCTCGCGCCCCTACCCACCGCCGTCCAGCTCTCCTGGCTCCGGCGTAACCCGGAGTGGCGTCTCGTGTTCGAACGCGACGGCATCCTGATCTTCCGCCGCACTGGCTGATCACGCGCAAGCGCTACCGCAAGCGAGGCGAACACGGCGACGACGAGCAGATCGCGGACAGCCAGCAGCCACGTCGGCCAGGCCAGCCGGAACAGCGCGTGGTAGTGGAAGAACCAGACCTGCGCGAGGACGAGCGAGACCGCGGTCAGCGCGATCGCGACCGGCTCCCACGCGACGACCACGAGCGGCACGAGCCAGACGAGGTATTGGGGCGAGAAGACCTTAGTGAAGGCAAGGAAGCCGGCGACGGCCGCGGCGAAGGCGACCGGCAACGCCGCCCGCAGGTCGCGCGCCCGCGCATAGAGCCACCACACCACAGCGACTGCCAGAGCCTCGAGCACGAGCGTCGCCGCCGCCATGACGTCCGGCAGCGAGCCGCTGAGCTCGCGGCCGGCGACACCTGTCGTCTCGACCACATTCGCGTCGTAAAGCCCGACCCGGTCGGCCACGAGCAGCAGCGACGCACCGAGGCTCTCGATCTGAAGGCCACGCTCGGCCTGCGAGCGGAAGCTCGAGAGAATCCCGTGCGCGTCGTACACCGCGAACGGGAGCGCGACGACGAAGACGACCGCGAGCAAGATCGCCAAGGAAAGCCCCGCCCGCCGGGAGCCGCCGCGCCGCCAGATGTAGATCCCCGCGAGCGGCACGAGCACGAGCGGATACACCTTGGCCGAGACGGCGAGCCCGAGCACACCGGCAGCCCACAGCTCCTGGCCGCGGAGCAGCAGATACAGCGCGAGGACGGTCAGCATCGCCGGCCACGCGTCGTACGTGTTCAGGGAGATCGGCCCCAGCGCGATCGGCGCCAGAGCGAGCAGGGCGACCGCGGCCCACAACGCCCGCCCCGAGATCCCGAGCTCCACGAGCACCAGCGCGACGAAAACGATCGTCGCGGCGCCGCAGAGCATCATCAGCGTCTTGAACGCCGCGTTGTAGTGATCGGCACCGAAGGCGGTCGGGGGCAGGAAGACCGCGAACGCGCCGGGCGGGTACTCGACGAAGACGTCCCGATAGGGCAGCGTCCCGTGCAGGAGCTTCTCGGCGTAGCCCTGGTAGATGTGGACGTCGCGGAACCGCGCCGCCCGGAAGAGCCCGCCGTCGGGAACCGCGCACGCCGCGACGAACAGGGGCAGCGCGACCAGCGCAGCGCGTGCCGGCTTCACGCTAGGGCGGTGGCGGTGGCGGTGGTGGGGACGGCGGTGGCGGAGGCGGAGGTTCAGGCGGTGGCGGGGGCTGCGGCGGCGGCGGAACCGTCGTCACGGCCCTCGTGGTCGTGTTCGGTCGAGTGGTCGGGGTCGTCGTCGTGGTCGGCCCGCTCGTCGTCGAGGGCGGCACGTAATACGACGGCGGTGGCGGCGGGGAGAGGCTCGAGCCGTACTGCCCCTGCGACCACGGCTTCCAGCTGACCTGGTCGACCGGCGAGCGCCAGTCGAGCGCCGGCGCATTTGCCAGCGCGGCTTCCATGAAGAGCCGCCAGATCGTCGCCGGGAACGTACCGCCGGCGACCGAGATCCCGTGCACGTTCTCCATCGGAATCTCCCCCTGCGGGTAGCCGACCCAGACCGTCGTCTCGAGCTGCGGCGTGTAGCCGGAGAACCACGCGTCGGCGTGGTTGTCGGTCGTACCGGTCTTTCCGCCAGCGACGCGGCCGAAGTACGCGCCCACGCCGGTGCCGCTGAGCATGTTGTCCTGCAGGATCCGCGTGACCTCGTAGGCGACCCCATCGGAGATCGCCCGCCGCCGCTGCGGTTTGCCCCATCCCGCGTCGGTGTCGACCTTCCCGTTCGCGAGCCGAACCTCGCGGATTGCCATCGGTTTCGAGTAGATCCCGCCCGCAGCGAGGGTCGCGTACGCAGAGGCCTCCTCCAATGGCGAGATCGCGTCGGCGCCGAGCCCCATCGCCGGGACGACGTCGAGGTGCGAGCGAATCCCCAGGCGGCGTGCCATCGCCGCGACCTTCTCCGGGCCGACGTCGAGCGTCAGCTGCGCGTAGACCGTGTTGTCCGAGGCGAGCGTCGCGCTGTGCACCGAGATCGAGCCCGAGTACGAGTGGTCGTAGGTCGAGACGTCCCAGGCGGGTGTGTACGGGTCGGGCTGGTAGTGGAACGGCGCCGAGGTGTAGTAGGTCGTATCGGGGTTCATCCCCTCCGCGATCGCCGCGGTCAGGACGAAGACCTTGAAGGTCGAGCCCGGCTGCCGACGGGCCTGGGCCACGAGGTTGAACTGGTTGCCCGTCCGCCCGGGTGTTACTGCGGTCATCGCGCGGATCGCGCCGCTGGCCGGGTTGATCGACACCACTGCGGCGGCCGGGTCGTCGCGCAGATAGAGCGTGTCGCGAATCGCCTTCGCAGCGGCCAGCTGGAGGCGAGGGTTGATCGTCGTGTAGACGCGCAGCCCACCGGTGCGAACCGTGTTCGCCCCGTACTCGGCGATCAACTGGTCGCGCACATAGCTGAAGAAATACGGCTCCCGGATGCGCGTGTAGAGCTTCCCGGGCTTGAGCTTCATCTTCTGCTTGATCGCCCACTGGTACTGCACGGGCTTGATCGCCCGGTACGCGACCATCGCCCGCAGGACCTCGTCCCTCCTGGCAAGCGCGGCCGCCGGCCGGTGCAGCGGGTCGTACACCGAGGGCGCCTGCGGAAGCCCGGCGAGCAGCGCCGCCTGCGGGAGACTCAGCTGCCACGCGTGCTCGGAGAAATAGGTCTGCGCGGCGGCCTCGATCCCGTACGCGTGGTTGCCGTAGTAGACCTGGTTCATGTACTCGGACAGGATCCGGTCCTTGGACCAGCGCCGGCTGAGCTTGATCGCCAGGCAGGCCTCCTTGATCTTTCGCTTGAACGTCCGCTCCTTGGAGATGTACAGGTTGCGGACGAGCTGCTGGGTGATCGTCGAGCCGCCCTGGACGACGTGCCCGGCACGAAGATCGGCCCAGGCCGCGCGGAGGATTCCCTGGTAGTCGACACCCCCGTGCTCGTAGAAGCGGCGGTCCTCGATCGCGATCGTCGCCCGTCGCATCCACGGGCTGACCTTCTTCAGCGCGACCGGCGTGCGGTTCTTCTCGGCCGGAATCGAGCCCAGGAGCACGCCGTTCGCCGCGAAGACGAACGTGTTCTGTCCGTTCTGGACGGCTTCGAGCTCGTCCAGGTCACAGCTCGCGCGGAACTTCGCGACGGCGCCAACCCCGGAGGCAACCAGCGCGACGAGGAAGACGAAGAAGGCGACGAGGATGATCTTCGCGCGGCGCTTCCGACGGGCCTTGAAGAGGTTCCGGCGGCGCCTGGTCCGGCGCAGGACGTTCTCGAGGTCGTCGTCGCGGCGGCGCGTGCCTCGCGGCGGAGGCGGAGGCGTCACGCGAAGACCCCGGCCTCGCGCAGGCGCGCGTGGGCCTTCAGGCGAAGCTCGCTCTCGATCCGCTCGGCCGCCGGTTCGTCATCCGCCCACACGCGGAGCGAGAGGCGGGCCTCGTCCTCCAACGCCGTGACGGCCACCTCGGCGTTCTCGTCCCCAGCGGCCTCACGCAGAAGCCCGCGCACAGCGTCGAGATCGCGATCGAGCGGAACCTGGACAGTCACCTGAGCAAGCTTCTTTCGGCCTCGGATGGAGGAGTTGCGGATGGTATCCGAGACAATTCGCTCGTTTGGGATCACGAGCCGGTCGTTGTCGCTCACGCGAACGAACGTGTAGGTGAGCCCGATCTCCTCGACCGCGCCCCAACCGCCGTCGATCTCGACGTAGTCGCCCAGCCTGATCGGCTGCGTGAACGCGATCAGCAGGCCCGCGATGAAGTTCCCGATCGTGCGCTGGGCCGCGAAGCCGACGACGATGCCGACGATCGCCGAGGAAGCGAGGATCCCGGTCGCGACGGCACGCACCTGCGGAATCACGAGCAGCGACGAGAGGACGCCGACGAAGATGATCCCCGAGATCACGCTTCGCCGCAGGATCCGGTAGCGCGTCACGGCACCGGCCGGAAGGTCGCGCCGGGCCATGCGCCGGTCGACGAGCCGGGCGACGATCAACGTCGCCAAGAGCGCCGCTCCGAGCACGATCAAGCGATGCCACCAAGGCATTTGACTAAGGCGCCGCTTGCGGCGCCGTTATCAGGGCGGTCGGGCTTTGCCCGAGCGCCCGTCTGAAATCACCGGTCGACACGCGGACGTTGTCGAGCACGCGGTGATGAATTAGTCGAGGGGGAGTGGTTTCCTGCCGGCGAAGCCCTCGTCGACGCCGTGCCAGAAGGCGATTTCGTCCTCGCCCACCTCCCAGCAGAGCAGGACTTCGTCGCCTTCGCGAAGCGCGGGAAAGTCGACCAGGCCGCGGTCGAGGTCCTTTACCAGCACGCCGAGCTCCTCGAGCTGTGCGACGCAGGCTGCGACGGACGCTCCTTCGCGCTCGAACTCCTCCTCGAGCGTGCGCTGCTCCTGCGGGTCGAAATCGCCGCCATTGCCGGCGATCCGCTGTACGAAACGCGCCCGGCGGGAGGCCGCGGCGGCCATCGCGCGCCTGTGGGTCACGAGCCGTTCGGCGATCGGTCGCACCGTGGCCAGGAGTGCATTCGCCTCGTCGGGCGTGAAGTAGCGCGTGGCCATCCGAGTATCATCGCGCGCCGTGTCCGCCGGTCAACGCGTTCGCGAGCCGCGGACGGCTCGCCGCGAACTGCTCCTTCCCCGCGCGCGCAATCCGGCGGCGGAGATCTTCCTCTGGACGCGCGCCGCGATCTGGGCCGCCGCGCTGTTCGCCCTCTTCGTCTTCGTCCCGAACCGCCACCCACGCGCGGCCCGCTGGGACGACCCGTCGCTGACCCACGATCTCGGCGCATTCACCGACGTCTGGGCTCGTTGGGACAGCGTCTGGTTCCTCCGCATCGCCGAGCACGGCTACAGCGCCGCGTCCGGTGCGGCCTCGGCCTTCTATCCCCTCTACCCGGGGGCCGTCGCGGCGCTGGGCCGCGTGCTCTTCGGCCACTACGTCCTCGCCGGGATCCTCGTCTCGCTGGCGGCCACCTTCGCGTCGTTCCTCCTCCTGCACCGGATCGCCGAGGAGCGCCTCGGAGCCGACGGGGCGCGCCGCGCCGTGCTCTACCTCGCGCTCTTTCCCTTCGCGCTCTTCCTCCAGGCGGTCTACAGCGAGTCGCTGTACCTGCTGCTGGCGCTCGCGGCGTTCCTGCTCGCCGAGCGGCGGCGCTTCCTGCTTGCCGGCGCGGTCGCGGGCTTGGCGATGTTGACCCGGCCGGCGGGCGTCGCCCTTCTCCCTGCCCTCGCGGTCCTCGCCTGGCGTGAGCGCAACCGCGGACGGGCGCTCGCCGGCCTTGCTGTGGCGCCGGTGCTCTTCGCCGCGTACCCGCTCTACCTCTGGGTCGCCGAGAGCGACCCGTGGGGCTTCGTCCACGCGCAGCGGCTCTGGAGCAGGCATCTCTCGCCGGCCGGGCCGCTCGGCGGGATCTGGGACGGCCTCCGGGCCGGCTGGGCCGGAATCGAGCAGCTCGCCTCGGGCTCGCACACGCACGTGTACTGGACCGCGGTTCGCGACACCGATCCGATGCGTGCGGCGACGCTGAACCTCGAGTGCCTCGCCTTCCTCGTCCTCTTCATCGCACTCACCGTGATCGCGTGGCACCGGTTCGGCGCGCCGTACGGGCTCTTCGCCGCGATCAGCTTGGCGATTCCGCTGAGCGTGCCCAGCGAGCGATGGCCGCTCCTCTCGCTCCCGCGCTTCGGGCTGACGGTCTTCCCGTTCTTTCTCGCGCTCGCCGCCCTTGGCGGCAGGCCGCGCGTACACACCGCCATCGTCGGCGTCAGCTCGCTGCTCCTCGGCGTGGCCATCGTCCAGTGGGCCCTCTGGCAGTGGGTCGCATGAGGGCTTTGGCCGTCCTCCTCGCCGCGGCGCTGCTGCTCGTGGGAACCGCCTGCGGCGAGCGCAGCGAGCCCACGGGTCCGCTCGTCCAGGTCTATCCGGTGACCGTTCAGGGCGCAGGGGAACGACCGGCCGTAGTCGGCGGCGTGCCGCGCCGAATCGTCCCGCTCGGTCCGGGGCCGCGGCGGATTCTGAAGGCGCTCGGTCTCCAGGCGCGTACCGTGACAGTCAACGACTCCCTCGTCGGCCTGCCGCTCGTCGCGCAGATCAGGCACGCCCGTCCCGATCTGATCATCGCCTCACCCGACGCGGACCCGCTCGACCTCGCCCGTGCTAGGTCGGCGACCCATGCGGCTGTCTACGTCGAGCCCGCAGGCTCGATCGACGACGTCACTCGCGCGATCGGGGACGTCGGCCTGATGACCGGCAAGCCGGTGGTTGCCCGGCGCGTGACGGCGTCGATCCTCGACGCCGAGCGACGCGTGAGGGCGCGCCTGAGCGGCTCGCCCGTCGTTTCGGTCTTCGTCGACCAGGGCGGCTTCACGACGGTTCCCACGCAGAGCTTCCTGGGCGACCTCGTCCGCGAAGCGCGCGGTGAGAGCGTCGCCGGGGCAAGCCCGGAGCAAGGCCCGTTTCCGCTGCGGCAGCTGGCCAAGCTGAACCCGCAGGCCTACATCGCCACCTCCGACGGCGGCACCACGCTGGCGAAGCTGCGCGCGAACCCGGAGACGAAGAAGCTGCGAGCCGTGCACGACGGCCGGTTCGGGATCCTTCCGGCAAGGCTCACGGCCCCCGGCCCGGAGGTCGGAACGACCCTCGAGCAGATCGCGCGGATCCTGCATCCGGATGCGTTTCGCTGAGCTCGACGCGGTCACGCTCGACGCGTTCGGGACCCTCCTCACGCTGATCGACCCGGTTCCGGAGCTCGTCGAGTCGCTCCGGGGCCGAGGGAAACAGGTCTCCGCCGAGCGGGTGGCAGCCGGCTTCGCGGCCGAGGGCGAGTACTACCTCCCACGCTCGCTCGAAGGACACGACGCGGAGAGCCTCCGGCGCCTGCGGCTCGAGTGCACCCGCGTCTTCCTCAACGCAGCAGGCGTTGATCTGGATCCCGCCGCATTCGCCGACTCGTACGTCGACGCGCTGCGCTTCGAGCTCGTCCCCGGAGTCGCGGATGCCTTAGCGCAGCTGCGACGACGTGGCCTCGAGCTCGCAGTCGTCGGGAATTGGGACATGGCGCTCCCGGAGCATCTCGCGGAGCTTGGCCTCGGCCACCTGCCGGTGGTCACGTCCGCCTCGGCCGGTGCCGCGAAGCCGGACCCGGCACCGTTTCACATGGCGCTCGAAGCACTCCGCGTTCCGCCGGAGCGCGCGCTCCACATCGGTGACAGCGAGGCCGACGAGCTCGGCGCGAAGGCGGCCGGGATGCAGTTCGCCTGGGCGCCGGTCCCCGAGGCAATCGAGGCCCTGGAGTGAACCGCAAGCTCGTAGCCTGGCTCGCGCTCGTCACGGCGCTTGCCGCGATCGCGTACGCGAATCGCGCCTTCGCGGAAGTACCCCGCAACGCGCTCTATCACTACGACTACGTCGTAGGCGGTCTCTTCAGTGACCTGATTCTCCTCGCCCTCGTCCTCTGGATTGCGCGCGGGCTTGACCGCCGGACGCTGGGCGTTCGGGCCCCGGTGTCCTGGCTGCGCGCGCTCGGCCTGGTCCTCGTCGTGCTGATCGGGCTCGTGATCTCCGAGCAAGCGCTCGAGACCGTCCTCCACGCGGCACGCGAGCAAGGGCTCGAGCCGAGTCACTGGCAGCCCGACAGGGCCACGCCGTTCGCGCTCAGCGCCGCGCTCGTCGTACTTGCCGCGCCGTTCGTCGAGGAGCTCACCTTCCGCGGCCTGGGCTTCGCGCTGCTTCTGCCGTACGGCTCGTTCGTCGCCGTCGTCGGCACGGCGGTCGCATTCGCCGCCGGCCACGGGCTCGTGATCGGCTTTCCAGCCCTGTTCGTCTTCGGCGTCGCGGTCGCCATTCTTCGGTTGCAGACGCAGAGCATCTTCCCGGGGATGCTCGTGCACGCGTGCTTCAACGGCGCCGCCCTCGCATACGCGTTTATCCGATAGACGAGGGTATTCTCAGCGCGTGCGGCGCAGGGCGATCCTCGTGGCGGCTCTCGCATTCGCGCCGGCGGCGCACGCGGCGGCGCCCAGGGTGACCATTCAGGCGAGCGGGACGAAAGGCCCCGCGCCATTCTCGGTCACGCTCACGGCGAGCGGCGACCCGGCGACCTACCACTGGGATCTGGGGGACGGCACGACTGCGGACGGCCCCGCGGTCCACCACGTCTACAACGCCGGCCATTTCGCCGTCCGCGTCACCGCGACGTCGCTCACCGGCGAGACCTCGCAGACCTCGGTCAGGCTTACATCGCTCGGCCTGACGCTCGCCTCACCCCGGCTCGGCCGCTACCAGCAGCTGCACCAGTTCCAGGGCCGGTTGATTCCGGGCCTGAAGGGCGTGCGCGTCGCGCTCTACCGCGGCGAGCGCCGGATCGCGACGGTGAAGACGCGGCGCAACGGCGGCTTCTCGCTCCGCGGTCGCGTCGGCACACCGGACCAGCGCTACACGGTCCGCTACGGAGGGGCGACCTCGAACGCCGTCTCGCTCGCGGTGCGGCCCATGCTCGACACCGCCTTCCTCGGCTCGGCCCGAATCGGCGGGCGTCTCGTGCTCCGCGTGCGCGAGCGGCCGGCCTCCGCAGGAGTGATGAGCGTCCGCGTCTGGCGCAACAACCGGCTCTTCACGACGCGGGTTGGAACGGGTCGCCTCCGAATCCGCCTCGGCACGCGGGTCCCGGGAATCTACCGCGTCTCGGTCCGTATCGCCCCCGCGGAGGGTTACATCAGCCACCGGCGCATGCTGCGGCACGCGGTGTACGTCCCGAACCTCCGCATCGGCGACACCGGACCGAGCGTGTACGCCCTCGAGCAACGGCTGCACGAGCTCCATTTCGCGCTCGGGACCGTCGACGGCTACTACGGCATAGACACGTCGGACGCCGTCGTCGCCTTCCAGAAGGTACGCGGGCTCGCACGCACGGGGGCGGTGGACGCGCGCTTCTGGCGGGAGCTCGAGGTCGCCCACGTGCCCATCCCGCGACACAAGGGCACGCACGTCGAGGTGAGCAAGGAGCGCCAGGTGCTCTTCCTCGTCCGCGATGGCCGAGTGACGCTCGTCGTTCCCGCCTCGACCGGCGCGACCGGGAACACGCCGGTCGGTCTCTGGCACGTGTACAGCAGGGTGCCGGGCTACAACGCCAGCCAGATGTACTACTCGTCGTTCTTCGTCGGCGCCTTCGCGATCCACGGCTACCACAGCGTGCCGTACTACCCCGCAAGCCACGGCTGCGTTCGCATCCCGATTTGGGTTGCGCCGCGCGTCTACTCGCTGGTCGACTACGGCGAAGCGGTTTACATCTACTAGCCTCGCCGTGCTGGCGGTCGCAATCGCCGGCTGGCTGATCTACACCCAGGTCTGGGGGACGTCGGGTTCGCGGACCGTAGTCTGGACCGACCTGACCCCGAAGCTCGGGACGATCGAGTTCACGCGCAAGGTGACCGGCGTCTACCACTCGCGCGGCGCGTTCGTGAGGCTCCTCGAAGCGACGATGCCCGGCCGGGTGCCGAAGCTGCCGCCGCACAACTGGGAGCGCGACCAGGTCGTTGTGATCGCACTCGGCCCGCGCTCGAGCACCGGCTACTCGCTCCAGATCCAGCGCGTCGTGGAGCGCAACCGCGGGATCTACGTCTACGCCCGCGAGCGGACCCCTTCGCTCGGCGAACCGGTCACCCCGCGGGTGACGTATCCGTACCGCGTGCTGAGCATGCACGGCAAGGCGAAGCCCGTTTACGTCAAGCTGGAAGGCCGCCCATGAGCGAACCGGACCCACTGATCAGACAATTGCGCGAGCAGATCTCCGACAACGACCGCGCGATCGTCGACGCCATCAACACGCGCCTGAAGCTCGTCGCTCGCCTGAAGGGCTACAAGGAGTCGCGGGGGATGTCGTTCGTCGACCCGGAGCGCGAAGAGTGGATGCTCCAGTACCTGGCGCGCGCGAACCGAGGACCGCTCTCGAACGACGGGCTGCGTGAGATCTTCGAGGCCCTGCTGAACCTGACCAAGCGAGAGGTCTAGCTACTCCTCGTCGCCGGCTTCGGCGAACTCGTCCGGGGTGACGTGGTCGAGAAACTGCTTGAACTCGGAGACGATCTCTTCCTCGTTGATGTCCTCGCCCTCGAACTCGATCGCCGACTCCTCGATGACCTCCTCCGCCGCGAAGATCGGCGCCTCGGCGCGGACGGCGAGCGCGATCGCGTCGGACGGCCTCGAGTCGATCTCGATCTCGGAGCCGTTCTGCTGCACGGTGATGCTCGCGTAGAACGTGTTCTCCTTGAGCTCCGTCACCGTGATGCGCACGACCTGCGCGTCGAGTTGGCCGATGATGTCGGTCACGAGGTCGTGGGTCATCGGCCGCGGAGTGCTCGCCCCCTGAAGCTTCATCAGGATCGCCGCCGCTTCCGGGTGGCCGATCCAGATTGGTAGGAACTTGTTCCCGTCCGCTGTCTTGAGGAGGACGATCGGCTGCTTACCGACCAGGTCGAAGCTCACGCCGTAGATGACCATCTCGTGCATCAGAGGGCGTCCCCGCGTTCGATCATAGCCAGAGGGTACCGGGTCAAACTCCACTCGCACACGGCTCGATCTCGTCGACCGGCACGGAGACGCGCTCGCCCGTTTCGGCGTCCTCGAGGATGGCCTGCCGGTCGGGCACGCTCATAGGATCGAGTCCGCGCAGGTAGTAGCGCCGACCCTGGTGGAGGACGAGGTCGCCGATGTTCATCGCCGCAGTTGACAAGCCATCGGCAGCGCCCGCGCGCGCCTGCATCCCCTAAGAGAGTGCGGCTACACTGGCCGCCCCGGGCGATTAGCTCAGTCGGTTAGAGCGCCGCTCTGATAAGGCGGAGGTCCGTGGTTCGAATCCACGATCGCCCACTTTCGCGTTGTTCAGCCGATGTAGCGGGCTGAGGCCACCATTCGTGCGAGCTCGATCGGGCGACGCCAGCCTCTGCGACCCTCTGCGGCATTCGTCACCGTGAGCAAAGCGAGATCTTGCCAACGCTTCGTAACACGCACGTAACGCCCGTTTGAGCAAGGACGAGCTGATCCGAGGTCTCGAGAAGCGCTAGTGGAGGATCTCGGTCCGGTGGAGGTAGTCCTCGAC
>JBKPLR010000062.1:0-26409 GCA_046731695.1 Actinomycetota bacterium | reverse complement strand
GGCGCTGCGAGAGGACGATGCCTTCGAGCGCCGGGTCCGCAACCTCCTGGCGTACCACTTCGACCTTGAAGCCGGCCTCACGCAGCGCCTCCGTGGCCGACCCCTCGTCCTGGTTCGTCACGTCGGGCACCTGGGAGAGCTTCGGGCCCTTCGAGACGCTCAGCTTGATCGTCGAGCCGGGCGCCGTGGTGCCGCTCGGATCCTGCGCGACGACCTCGCCCTTCGGCTTCTCGCTGTCCACGTTCTCGCGTGCGACGGCAAAGCCCGCACTCTGGAGCTGCGCAGCCGCCGCCTCGTACTGGAGGCCCACGACATACGGCACGTCGACCGGCGTCGGGCCGCTCGAGACGTTGATTCGGACGCGCGAGCCCTTGACGACCTTCTTCCCGCCCGGCGGATCCTGGCCGGTGACCGTGTCGGGCGGCTTGTTCGAGTGGACCGAGAAGACCTTGGCGGTGAGGCCTGCGCTCGTCAGGGCCGCGACCGCTTCGTCGCGGCTCTTGCCGACGACGTTCGGGACGGTCACCGGCGGAAGGCCCTTCGAGACCCTGATGTGGACCGTGCTGTTCTTCGCGATGCGCAGGCCGGGGCTCGGATCCTGGTCGATGACGATCCCCTTCGGAACCGAGCCGGTCTCGTCGAAGACGCGGTTCACGTCGGGCACGAGGTTGTGCTCCTTGATCTTCTGCACGGCGAGGTCCTCGCGGATCTCGCGGACGTCCGGGACCGCGACCGGCTTGCTGTTGTTCAGCTGCTCCTGGATCTTCGTGTAGGCGAACCAGGCGGCGACGCCCGCCGCCGCGAGCAGGAGCACCGCGAGGATCCAAGGCCAGATCGGCCTCCGGCGGCGGGGTGGTCCCTCGTAGCCGTAGTACCCGGCGGGCGGGGTGCGGCCGGGCGGCGCGGTGCGGGGCTGGATGACGTCGGTCGGCCGTGAGATCACCGAGGTCGGCGCCGCCGCCATGACTCCAGAGCCGGAGAGGACGGCGGTTGCCGCGGTCGCAGTGTCCTCACCCACCGGCAGACCGTCCGCCACGCGCTTGAGGTCCGCGTCCATGTCCCCGGCGCTCTCGTAGCGGTCGGCCGGATCTTTGGCGAGCGCGCGGAGCACGATGAGGTCGAGGTCGTGCGGCGCCTCCGGCCGCAGTTCCGACGGCGGGGTCGGCACCTCGGAGAGGTGCTTCATCGCGATCTCGAGCGGCGTGTCCCCGGTAAAGGGAACCTGCCCGGTGAGCATCTCGTAAAGGACGACCCCGACGGAGTAGAGATCGGACGTCTGGTCGACCGGCGAGCCGCGCGCCTGCTCGGGCGAGAGGTACTGCGCGGTGCCGATGATCGAGCCGACCTCGGTCATCTGGCTCGCGCCGGAGCGGGCGATCCCGAAGTCCGTCACCTTCACGCGCCCCTCTGGGCCGATCAGCACGTTGTGCGGCTTGATGTCGCGGTGGACGATGCCGTGCCGGTGCGCGAAGCCGATCGCGCCCAGGATCTGGCGCGTGTACTCGATCGCGACCTTGATCGGCGCTGGCCCTCGGGCGACAATCAGCTCCTTGAGCGACCGGCCGTCGAGGTACTCCATCGCGATGTAGTAGGTGCCCTCGGCGGTGCCCCGGTCGTAGATCGAGACGATGTTCGGGTGCGAGAGGCCGGCCGCGTTCTTCGCCTCGCGGCGGAAGCGCTCGACGAATGAATCGTCGGCGGCGTGGCGGTCGTTGAGGATCTTGATCGCGACGCGCCGGCCGAGCTCCTGGTCCTCGGCGAGGTAGACGTCTGCCATGCCCCCGGTGCCGAGCTTCCGGACAATGCGGTAGCGCCCGTCGAAGACGGTGCCGATCAGCGTGTCCGAGATCGCCATGACCTAGGAATTCGCCTTTCCAGTCAGCAATGCCTCCATGATCGCCTTGGCGATCGGCGCAGCGGTCGTGCCGCCGGCGCCCGTCTGGTTCTGCAGCGCGACCGCGACGGCGACCCGCGGCGCGTTCGCCGGCGCGAAGGCGATGAACCAGGTCGTGTTGAACTGTCCGCCCGTCTCGGCCGTGCCCGTCTTGCCGGCGACGCGGATGCCAGGGATCTGCGCGGCGGTGCCGGTGCCGCCGGTCACGACCGCCTGCATCATCTCGTTGAGCGCGCCTGCCGTGCTCGTCTTCATCGCGCGTTTGTACTTATGCAGGTGGGTCCTTGTGACCTTGCCGCCGCCGGGCGCGGTTACACGGCTGACCACGTAGGGCCGCATGACGACGCCGTGGTTTGCGACTCCCCCGGCGACCATCGCCATCTGGAGCGGCGTCGCGAGCATCCGCTCCTGGCCGAACGCGAGCCGGCCCGGGTCGACCTTGTTCGGGTCCTTCGGGTCGAAGAGGCGGCCGTGGTCGTAGAGGCCGCTCGGGCTGCGCTCGTTTGAGGGAGTCTCGAGCGGCGGGTCCTCGTAGAAACCGAAGCGCTTCGACGCGTTCAGCACCGCACGTGCGCCGAGGGCCTTCCCGATGTCGCAGAAGATCGCGTTGATCGAGTGCTCGAGCGCCTGGAGGAAATTGACGCTGCCGAAGACCTCGACGTTCCCCTGGTCGGCGAAGTTGTGCACCTGCTTGCCGTACTCGATGCAGTAGCCCTTGTCGACGAAGCTCGAGTTGATGTTGTAGCGGCCCGAGTCCAGCGCGCCTGCGGCGGTCACGACCTTGAAGCTCGAGCCCGGGGTGAAGAGCCCGTCTGTTGCCCGGTTGAGGAGCGGCGCCGCGGGTGAGCACCGCGCCTGAATATGCGAGATCGCCGCGAAGTTCTTCTCGATCAGATTCGGGTCGTACGTCGGCCGCGAAGCCATCACCAGGACGGCGCCGGTCCGCGGGTCGAGCGCGACCGCCGAGCCGCACTTGCCCGCGAGCTGCTCCATCGCCACCCGCTGGGCGCGCGGGCGAAGCGTGAGCCAGACGTCATTGCCCTTGATCGTCGCGCCGCGCAACTTGTCGAGCGTCTTGTCGATCACGGTCTTGAGGTTCGTGTTCGAGCCGGTGAGGAAGTCGTTCTCCGAGGACTCGATCCCGGCGCGCGAGCGCGACTGCGTCGAGTAGCCGACGACGTGCGCGAAGAGGCCTCGCTGCGGATAGCGGCGGAAGTAAAAGGTGATGTCCTTGACCTTCTTGCGCCGGTTCGTCGCGAGGATCGTCCCGTCGGCGGCACGAATCAGGCCGCGCTTGATCGAGAACTGCGCGACGCGTTGGATCGCATTGTCCTGCCGGTCAGCGAGGCCTGCCGATGCCCACGTCTGCCAGTAGGTCGTCGCGACGATCAGCGCGGCGATGAGGCCGAGGGCGAGGATGGCGAGACGGGCGATCTGCCGATTCATTCGCGGAGCGCGTTGGCGCGGTTGGAGACGAGGAGGAGACCCGCGAGCAGGATGAAGTTCGCGACGACGCTCGACCCTCCGTAGCTGACGAACGGGAAGGTCAGCCCCGTGAGCGGGATCAGCCGCAGGATCCCGCCGACGATGATGAACGTCTGCAGCGCGAACGAGAACGTCAGCCCGACGGCGAGGAGCTTGGAGAAGCCGTCGTCGGCGAGCATCGCGATCTTCATCCCGCGCGCGACGAAGAGCATGAAGACGAGCAGCAGCGCCGAGACGCCGATCAGGCCGAGCTCCTGCGCCAGCGCCGAGTAGATGAAGTCGGAGTTTGCGGACGGGATCAGCTGTGTGCCGCCGGTCGTCGTGAACGTCCCCTTGCCGAGTCCCGCGCCGCCGTAGCCGCCGTTCCCGATGGAATAGAGCGACTGGACGAGCTGGTAGCCGCTCGTGTGCAGGTGCGGCCACGGGTCGAGCCAGACGTCGACGCGGGCCCGCACATGCGCGATCTGCGTGTACGCGGCCGCCGCGCCGCCGACGAACAGCACCGCGCCGATGGCGACGAACGCGATCCGTCCAGTCGCGACGTAGAGCATCGCGAGGAAGATCCCGAAGTAGAGGAGCGCCGAGCCGAGGTCGTTCGTCTCGACGAGGACGAGCATCGCACCGCCCCAGATCAGCAGGAGCGGCCCGAAGTCCTTCAGCCTCCCTTGCGCGAGGACTTCGCGCTTCTCGCGCAGGTAGCCGGCGAGGAAGACGATCAGGAAGATCTTTGCCAGCTCTCCAGGCTGGAACTGGAGCGAGCCGAAGTGGACCCAGAGTCGCGCGCCGTTGATCGACGTTCCGATCACGGGCAGGGCCGGCAGGATCAGAAGGCCGATCGCGCCCAGGCCGAAGAGGTACTTGTAGCTCTCGAGTCGCCGGTAGTCGCGGTGTAACGCGAACAGCGTCCCGGCCAGGGCGCCGACGGCGACGACGATCCAAAGGCCCTGCTTGAACGCGTCGTCGGCGTTCAGCCGGTAGATCTCCGTTACCCCGATCGCGGTCAGCAGGCCCGCCATCGGGAGCAGGTACGGGTCGGCGTAGGGCACCGTCAGGCGGCACACCAGGTGGGCTGCGAGGTAGAGCGCGAAGAAGAAACCGGCGTACGAGAGCGAGGCCGTCGAAACGACCGACTGGCGTGCGATGTAGACGCTGGCGAAGCCGATCGCCGTCAGCAGGCCTACGACGACGAGGTTCGCGAGCTCGCGGTTGCGGAGGCTCATCGACCGCTCCTTGGTCGATGAGCCTCCGGTGGAGGGGGCCATGGGGGAACCGGGAGGTTCCCCCAAACGGAATCCTCAGCCGGCGCGCCCACCTGCGGGGCGCGGTGGCTGGGGCGTGCCCAGAAGAAGAAGGGGGCGCGCGGGGGAAACGTTGTTTCCCCCGCGAGAGGAAGCCGAAGGCGAGCGAGGAGGCTCATCTGCCGATCTGCTCCTCGTAGCGGCGGACCTCGCCGAGTGCCGACGACTTGCTCCGCAGGCTGTGGTTGAAGAGCTTGTGGCGCTCGCGTTGGCTGAGCTGTGCGGCGAGCAGCGGGCTGACGTAGACCGTGCGGTAGAGATGGACGCCTCCGGCGATGTCCCAGGGCACGCCCTGGTAGACGGCCACGTGCCCGTCTGCCTCCGCGCCGACGAAGTGTGAGCGCCACAGGCCCCACACCGCGAAGGCACACGCGAGCAGGATCGCGATCAGCAAGAGCGACGCGAAAACCACGCGCCGGCGCACAGGGTGGCGCTCGCGCTCCTTCGGCTCCTCGACTGCGATCGCCGGCACGTGGTCGACCTCGGTGAGCGTGTCCTCTTCGTCCTCCTGTGGCGGTGGCAGCGACACCGTCCGCTCGGTCGCTCCTTCCGACGCGATCTCGAAGAAGACGACCGTGATGTTGTCCTCGCCGCCGCCGCGGTTGGCCGCGCGCACGAGTGCCTTCGCGGTGCCACGCAGGTCGGCGCGGTTGCTCCGGATCTCCTCGAGGATCGTGTCGTCGTCGACCATCGACGTCAGGCCGTCGGAGCAGAGGAAGAACAGATCGCCTGGCCTTGCGTCGACCCGGAACGTGTCCACATCGACGTCCGGGTCGGTCCCGAGAGCGCGCGTCACGACCGAGCGCTGTGGATGGCTCTCGGCCTCCTCGGGCGAGAGCTTTCCGCTGCGGACGAGCTCCGCGACGAGCGAATGGTCCTCCGTGAGCTGCTCGAGCTTGCCGTTGCGGATCCGGTACGCGCGCGAGTCTCCGACGTGACCGATCCAGACGACGCTCTCCTCGACGAGGGCAAGGGTCATCGTCGTGCCCATTCCGGAGACGGCCGCGTCCTGGGTCTGACGGTCGTAGACGCGCCTGTTCGCCTCCTGGATCAGCTGCTCGACCCGCTGCTCGCCGCCGCCGCGGCCGTCGCCTGAATCGTCTCGAAGAACCTCCGCGGCGAGGCTCGAGGCCAGCTCCCCGGCCTGTGCGCCACCGATTCCGTCAGCGACCGCGAACAGCGGCGGCTCGCAGGCGTAGGCGTCCTCGTTGTGCCGGCGGCGACGGCCGGGATCGGTCGCGGCTGCGGTGCGCCCGAGCGTCACGCCTCGTACCTCAGCTCGGTCTCGCCGATGCGGAGGATGTCGCCTGAGGTCAGCCGCTTCGGTCGCGTCAGGCGGATCCCGTTCAGATAGGTGCCGTTCGTCGAGCCGACGTCCTCGACCCAGACGCCGTCACGGCGCGGCTCGATCTTGGCGTGCTTCGAGGACGCGTACTCGTCGCGCTGGAGCTGGACGTCGTTCTGCGTGCCGCGCCCGAATGTGAGCGGCGCCGAGTTGAGCTGCCATTCCTCGCCCTCGTCGAGCGCCGGGCTCTTCACCACGACGACTTTGCCCGTATCGAAATCCGGCTCCTGGGTTCCGAGGCCCGGTACTGACCCGGGCGCGAGCACGAAGCTCTCCTGCGGCATGCGTACGTCCCGGGCAGCGCTGCGCACGATCCTCCAGATGAAGAGGTAGAGGAGGACGAGAAACAGGATCTTGAGGAGGAGCAGGGCCTCCTCGACGGCGATCGACGCGAGCGTCACTCGGTGTCGCGCCGGAAGACGAGCTCAGTCGAGCCGAGCGAGATGCGATCGCCCTGCCGCAACTTCGCCCGCTTCTGGCGGCGCCCGTTCACCTCCATCCCGTTGGTCGAGTCGAGGTCGACGATCCAGTACGCGGCGCCTTCCTGCCGCACCTCGGCGTGCCTGCGCGAGACGTTCGGGTCGGCGAGCTGGATGTCGCAGTCCTTCGAGCGTCCGATGACGGCATTGCCCTCGTCGAGCTCGTGCTTCGTGTCGTTCACGGTCAGGCTCACGGTCTCTCGGCCGAGCCCGAGTTCCTCCGCCGACACCGCCTCGGTCTCGACGGGCTTGCGGTAGACCATCGTCGCGGCGGGCTCGGGCTGCGAGGGCGGCTGGCCCGGCTGCGGCGCAGGCCCCTGCACCATCCGCGTCGCGATCCCGAACTCGCCCATCTCGAGGTCCTCGTCGGTCTCGAGCTTGACGACCGGCGGCGAAAGCAGCTCGTAGCGCTCGCGGCGCGCGTTCTCGGCGAGGTAGTCCTGGAGCTCGGAGCGCAGCGAATCCTCGTAGCTCTCGAACTGCTCGCGGTCGGAAGGCGCGACGTAGACCGTGTACTCGTTCGGCGCGTACACGCGCGAGACGGAAATCACGCGGTGGTCCTCCATCTCCTTGACGAGCTTCCGCGCGAGCTCGACGGGCTGGACGTGCGTGCGAAACGCGCGCCCGAAGACGCCTTCGAACAGGCCTTCGATCTTGTGCTCGATGTTTCGGAGGACGCTCATGCGACCCGGTTATGCCCGGGCCTTGAACTCTAACTCCGGGCTTTCAGTGCCAAGACGGTGCATGTAGCCCATGCTGCCAGGACGAGCGGCGTGGCCGCCACAGCGGGAGCAGGAAGAAGCGTTACGGCGATCAACCCGGCGCCGAGGCCCGCGATCGCCCACAGTCCGCGCTCGCGCGCGAACGGCAGGACAACGGCGGCCGTGGCGAGAGCGAGCGCTTCGAGGAGCAGCGTCGGATGGTCCAGCAACGCGCGCCAGAGCGCGGTCGCGACGGCGAAGGGATCCTCGCTGCCGGCGATGCCGAGGCCTTTCGGCGGCGCGGCCCCGGTAAACGGCAGCGGCGTCTGGCGCAAGCCGGCGACGATCGCCGCGAGGACGACCGCAGCGGCGACCTGAAGCGCCCGCCGCGGAACGCTGCGCACACCCTGCGCCGCGAGCGGCAAGAGGCCCAGCCCGGCGATCGGTGCGAGGAGCGGCCCGAGTGCGAGGAACAGGCCGTCCCGTGGTGCGCGCCAGGAGAGTGCGAGCCAGACGCAGGCAATCGCCGCGTAGAGGAGCGCTAGCCCGGACGAGATGTTCCCGAGCGGGAGCACGGGCACGGCAAGCGTGAATGCGAGCCCGAGCCGGGGGCGAAGCAGCGTGAGCCCGAAAGCGAGTGCACCCAGGAACGGCGCGAAGGCGAGCGGGAAGAACGGCAGTGCCGCGGCCGCCCAGCCCGCAAAGACGCCGGCCGCCGCCGGGGCGGCGAAGCGCGCCAACGGCACGCGGACCGGCACGTGGACCGAGGGAGGGCCTGTCCTGCGCCGGCGCAGCCGCTCGGCGAAGGACTCCCGCAGCTCGTGCGCGAGTCGCGCCGCAGGCGGCCTGGCTACAGGATCGAGCGAAAGCATGCGGTCGACTTGCGCCGCGAGCGGCTTCGGCAAGTCGGGCCGGACGTGCGCGAGCGGTGCTGCGCCGGAGTCGATCCGCTTCGCGGTCTCGAGCAACGAGCCGTTCCAGAACGGGTGCCAGCCGGAAAGCGATTCCCAGAGCAGCACGCCGACCGCCCAGACGTCGGCCGGAGGCCCTCCGGTCTCGCCCTTCAGTCGCTCGGGGGGCACATACGCGAGCGTTCCGGGCACGTCGCCGGTCGCCGTCAGCGTCTCCTCCTCGGCGAGCTGTGCGAGCCCGAAGTCGAGCAGCCGTATCGACAGCTCCTCGCTCTCGGCGATCAGGACGTTGGACGGCTTCACGTCGCGGTGGACGATCCCGCGCGCGTGCGCGTGCGCGAGAGCTTCGAGCACCTGCGCCGCTGCCTCGACCGCAGCGGCGTCGTCGAGCTCGCCGGCCCGCAGCGCCTGACGGAGGGTCTGCCCGGGCACGTACTCGTACGCGATGTAGACGTTGCGGGAGTCGCGCTCGAGCCCGTAAGCGCGCAGACAGCGCTCGTGTCGGAGCCTTGCCGCCGCTAAGGCCTCACGCTCCGCGCGCGTCGCCGCCTTGCCCTCGCGCGGGATGATCTTCAGCGAGACGTCGAGGCCGTTCCGCTCGTCGCGCGCGAGCCACACGGAGCCCGAACCGCCGCTTCCCAGCGGCCGCAGCGGCCGGTAGCGCCCCGCAACGAGCTCGCTGTGTGCAAACGCAAGGGCCGCCTCGGACACGACCACTCACTTTTCGCGTAACGACCACGAATCCTTTGCCCGCCGGGGTACTAGATAAAGTGAGCCGACTTTTCCTCTGGATTTGCCGCTATGAGCGAGCGCGACGTCGACAACATCGACTTCGATTTCTTCGAAGAGGAGCCGCCGACCGAGGAGCAGTCGCGGACTGAGCGGCTCATGCGCCGCCCGGGCCCGCGTGGTCCCGACGGCCCGCGCCGACCGCCCCGCGCACCGCAGAACCTGACGCCGCTCCTGCGGCTCGTCGGCCTGATCGCCTTCGCGATCCTGATCATCGTCCTGCTCGTCTTCTGGATTCAGAGCTGCCAGGAGTCGAGCAAGACGAACCGGTACAGGAGCTACATGACGAAGGTCTCGGAGGTCGCGTCGTCGTCCGAGCAGATCGGCCGGCAGCTGAGCAACGCGCTGCTCGCGCCGGGGACGAAGCGGCCGCAGCTCCAGAGCCAGGTCGCGGGTCTCGCCCGCCACCAGCAGCTCGACGTCGAGCGCGCCCGCGGGATCACCCCGCCCGGCCCGCTGCGCGACGAGCACGAGGCGGTGATCCAGGCTCTCGAGTACCGCGTCAGCGGCCTGAATGGCCTTGCGAACGCCCTCGGGACGACGGTGGCGATCAAGAACACGACCAAGGCGGCGACCGCGCTGTCCTCCCAGATGCAGCGCTTCGTCGCAGGTGACGTCATCTGGGACGACTCGTTCCGGAGCCCCTCGGAGGCCGAGCTCAAGCAGCAGGGCATCACCGGCACGAACGACCAGGGCGGGCCGCTCGTGCCCGACTCGAACTTCCTCCAGAACGGCGAGCTCGCATCCATCAGCGCGATGACGTCCGTGCTCGAGCGCTTGCGCGGCGCCACGACGGGGACGACCGGCGGTCTCCGCGGGACGAGCATCGTCTCGACGAAGGTGCTCCCGTCCGGCCAGGAGCTGAGCACCTCGACGCAGACCGACATCGTCGTGACCGTCTCGATGGCGTTTCAGGTCACGGTGCAGAACTCCGGCAACTCCCAGGTGCTGTCAGTGCCCGTAACGCTCACGATCGAGCAGCCGAAGGGGAACAACATCGTCAAGCACGCGAGGATCGACTTCCTCAACCCGAGTGACTCGACGACGGTCACCTTCCATGACATCGGCCAGCCGACCTTCACCACGCCCACGACGGTCAAGATCGAGGTTCAGCCCGTCACCGGCGAGACGAACTCGAACAACAACTCGGCCGACTACCCGGTCATCTTCTCGGTCGCCTAGATGTTCAAGCGGTTTCGATTGGCGATTTCAGACGGACGTGCCTCCGGCCACGCCGGCAAAGCCGGCATGGCCTTCAGCGCATCCTGATACGGCATCGCAAGCGATGCCTCCGGTCGCCTAAGGTTCCGCGCCATGAACGTGTCGACGTCGACGGCGGCGTGGATCGCGATCGGCGCAGCCGCCGTAGGGATCGTGGCGCTGCTGTTCGCCCTCTGGATCTGGCTTCGCGTCCGCAAGCTGCGTGAGGGCCAGCAGGTGCTGCTCGGCGGCAGCGAGTCGGATCTCGTCGACTTCGCGGTCTCGCTTCAAGGGCGGATCGACGATCTCCATCGCGCGGTGGACGAGGTCGCAGCCGGCCTCGTGCGTGTCGACCGGCGCGCCGACGAGTCGGTTCGCAACACCTCGATCGTCCGCTACGACGCGTACGAGAACACCGGCGGGCACCAGTCCGGCTCGCTGGCGTTCCTGGACTCGCGGCGCACGGGGATCGTCGTCACCGCGATCCAGGGCCGCGACTACGCCCGGATCTACATGAAGGAGCTCGACCGAGGCCGGCCCTCGGTGGACCTCTCGCCGGAAGAGGCGGAAGCCGTTGAGCGCGCCATGGCTCGATGAAATGAACCCGCGCACAGCTATCGCTTTCAGGATCCGGCCGAGTCCTGCACGCTAAAACCCCCGTGACCAGCCTCGTTGGTGGCGGAGGCGCCGTGTCTCGTTGCTAGATTTTTCTTGCGATGCAGCAGGTTCTGGTTTTGAACGCTAGTTACGAGCCCCTGAACGTCACAACCGTTCGGCGTGCGCACGTGCTCGTGTTCAAGGGGAAGGCCGAGGTCATCGAGGAGCTCGATGAGCCCCTCAGATCGGCGACGGTCGCCTTCCCCCGGCCGAACGTCATCCGGCTCGTCCAGTACGTGCGCGTCCCGCGCACGCTGCAGCGCAAGATCTCGCGCCGGGCGCTCTTCGCGCGGGACGGCTGGCGCTGCATGTACTGCGGGACCAACGGCGGCAAGCTGACGCTCGATCACGTGGTCCCGCGCAGCCGCGGGGGTGAGTCGGTCTGGGAGAACGTGGTCACTTCGTGCGCGCCGTGCAACATGCGGAAGGGCAACCGCCTGCCCGAGGAGGTCTCGATGGCGCTTCGGAGCAAGCCGCGCCCGCCGGCGCCCGTGCTCTTCATCCACCTGGCGGCTCCGCGGATCCCGAACGGCTGGCAGCCGTACCTGAACGGGTTCGGCGGCGCCGCGACCGCGACGGCGTGACGTAAGCCTCCCTGGGGGCGTACTTCCGGTAGGCAACCGAGGAGGCTCGCAAATGAGATTCGCTCAGCTCGCGGCAATGGCCGCGCTCGTCGTCGCCGTGGTGGCGCTCGCCGGTGTCGGGAGACCCGGCACAGCGCACGGCTCCAACGCACCCACAGGCCGGGTGATCACGGTCAGCGGCACCGGCAACGCCTCTGCGGTGCCGGATCAAGTGTCGTTCTCGTTCGGCGTGCAGGCGGACGGTGCGACCGCGCGTGAAGCGCAGGCCGCAAACGCCGAGCGCATGTCCCGCGTCATCGAGGCGTTGAAGCGCCTCGGGATCGCGAAGGCCGACATCCAGACGACGGACGTCTCGGTCGGCCCGAAGTGGGGTGACGACGGCTCGGTCATCGGTTACACCGCGCACAACTCGGTGCAGGTGCAGCTTCATCGCATCGACCGGTCCGGTCACGTCGTTGACGTCGCCGTTGGCGCCGGAGCGACCGAGACCTCCGGGCCGACATTCTCGCGTGCGGATCGCGAGCAGCTCTACGAGTCAGCGCTGCGGAACGCCGTCGTGCAGGCGCGCTCGAAGGCCGAGGCGCTCGCCGCCGAGGCGCACGTCCGGCTCGGCGAAGTCGTTCGCGTCGAGGAGCAGTCGGCGCAGCCGGAGGTGATCGGTGCCTATCCGATGGCGATGAAGGCGGCGGCGACGCCGGTCCAGCCCGGGACACAGAAGACACGGGCGTCGGTGACGGTGACCTTCGCCCTCGCTTAGCCCTTCTCCATGGGCAAGTCGCGCTGCTCCCACTCGCTCCAGGAGCCCGGATAGAGCTTGCCCTCGCGGCCGGCGAGAGCAAGCCGGTGGAGGACCACGCACGCCGTGACGCCTGAGCCGCAGTACGCGACGAGCTCGCCCTCGGGCAGCTCCGGCAGCGGATCGTTCCACGGCGCGTTGCGTGCGCCGGGGATCCGCCCGGGGACCTCGTCGATCTCATTCGGTTCGCCGCGGAACCGGCTCGGGATTCGCGCGTCGACGACGACCAGCTCATCGAGCCGGCGCGCGAGCTCCTCCGTCTCGATCGTGTCGTCGCTGCGTGGGAGCGGAAAGAAATCCGCCGGCTCGATCTGGTCCCCTCCGCCTCGGAGCGGACCGCGCCAGGCCTCGAAGTCGATCACCGCGCAGTCCTCGTGGCCGAAGTGGCGCAGCAGCCACCAGAGCCGCTCGGGGCCGCCTCCGCTCCCGTACGCGACGACGAAGACGCCGCCGCCGATCCCGGCATCCGAAGCAGCCCGCGCAAAGTCTCGCGCGTCGGGCAGCGGATGACGTCCATGCGGGCCGGGCTCGGCCGAGAGGTCTTTGTCCACGTCGAGAAAGGACGCGCCCGGAATGTGCCCGGCGCGGTAAAGCTCGCGCCCCCGTTCCGGGTCGCCGAGCTCCCAGCGGCAGTCCACGAACTGGTACCGCACGCGCCGAACGCTACGTCTTCGTTTCGAGCAGGCGCTGGTAGAAGAACCCGCCGAGGAGCAGGACCGCACCGACCGCGAGGAACGAGAGCGCTCGGGTGATCGAGCTCAGGGCCGGCAGGTCGTAGAGGAAGATCTTGGCCAGGCTGATGCCGAAGAGCGCGAAGCCGGCGAGACGGAGCGACGGCTTGCGCGTCAGGCCGAGGTAGAGGAGGGTCAGCCCCAGCAGGCCCCACATCGCGCTGACCGCGCTGTGGCCGCGCTGGAAGTCGGTCTCGAGGCCGGCCGAGGAAAGGTTCTGGATCACCTCGAGCACAGTGAGCGACGCCGCGTAAAGCGCAACGACTCCGGTTGCCCACCACGCGGGACCGGCTGCCTCGCCGCGCCAGGTGCGGAGGGTGATCACCGCTCCGGCGATTACGGCGAGGAGCGCGGGGACGCCGCTCGCCGGATGGGACTGCGCGACGAAGAGGTCGCTCGGCGGCGCCTCGAGGGCGAGTGCAGTCCCAAGCGCGAGGCCGAGCAGGCCCAGCGTCCCGAGCCGCAGGTGAGGCTCCGGGGCGGCTGCGGCGACGAGCGCAGCAGTTGCCCCGAGCGCCGACCAGGCGACGACGAGATAGGTGCCTTCGACGAGGCGCTCGGCGCCGATCGCCGCGAGCACGAGCGCAATCGCCCAGAGCAGCGTGCTGAAGTCGCGCTGGCGTTCGCGGCGGAACGCCCAGGCCGAAACCGCGGCGTGGATCCCCGCGAGGCCGATCAACGCGATGCCTTCGGACGCGCGTGTCGACGCGAGCTCTAGCGCCCCGATCGTCGAGAGGACCAGCGCGACAATCACGTAGGCGCCGCACTCAGGCGCCAGACCGTCCGGCCTCCGGAACAGCTGCACGATCACGGCCGCGGCGAAGACGCAAGCGGCCACGGCGAGAGCGGCCGCGGAGAGCGTGGCCGAGCCGAGCGTGAAAACGTCGAAGGCGAAAGCCTTGAAGGCGACTACGCCGAGCCAGGCGAAGCCGCTCGCCTCGAGGCGTCGCGAGCCCAGCACGATCCCGAGCCCGGCCGCCGCCCAGACCGCGCTGACCGCGACGTGACCCCAGTCGAAGCCGAACAGCTGGACAAGACCGAGCGCGGCGGCGTAGGCGGCCAGGACGCCGGCGCTCCACAGCGCCGCCTCGCGGACGCGTCGCTGCCTTCCCTGCAGCGCGCGGAGAAGCTCCTCCAACCGGCTGCGACCGCGGCGCCGGCGGACGCGCGCGTTCCGGGCGATTGCAAGCGCCGCTGCCGCCAGCGCAACGACCGTCAGCGCGCCCTGAGCGGGATGCGGCACGTCGACGAACAGGTGGCGCGGCGGAGCGTCGACGCCTAACACGTGCAGGGCTGCGAGTCCGAAGTATGCGAACGCCCACAGCTGGAACCGCGACTCGCGCGCCCTGCGAGCGAGCCACGCAAGTGCCGCCGCCTCCGCGGCCCAGACGTAGGCGAGGCTCTGGCCGCTCAGCAGGTACGCCGCCGCGGCCGTGCCGATGACCAGTGCGACTGCGGCGAGCAGCGAGCTCAGGTTGCGCTTTTTCCGGAAGGCCCCGGCGAGCAGCGCATATCCCGCGACGGCGGGGAGGAGGGCAAGGCCTCGATGGAGGTCGCTCGAGTACAGGTTCGTCACGGAGGTCGCGGTGAGCGCGCTGACGGCCGCGAATGCCGGCGAGCCCTTGCGCAGAGCCGGCGCTTCCCACCGCAGGTGCCATTGGATGGAGGCGCCCAGATAGACGATCGCGTAGACCGCGATCAGCAGGAGCAGCCACCAACTCGCGTGCTCGTTGTTGTCGCCCACCAGCGCGAGGAGCTGCGGCCAAGTGGCCGCGGCGCCGGCGACGAGGAGCGCGAGGAAGCGTCGCCGGATCGCCACGACCACGATCGCGGCGAGCACGATCGCCGCGAAGGCTGTCCCTTCCGCAGTCAGTCCGCCCTGTGCCGCGACGGCCACCGGCGCGAGCGCTGCACCGACCAGGCCGATGCCCGCGATCAGCTCCGAGTTCCAGGCGAGAGCGGTCGCGAGTCCGACCGAGCCGATTCCGGCCGCGATTACGAGCGCAGCGGCGTCCGGAATCAGGTGGTAGAGCGCATCCGCGCAGAGCAGCGTCCCGTAGCCGCCGGCGATCCCGGCGCCAACGGCCGCGAGCGCCGAGTGCGTTTCGCCGTAGCGGCGGCGCAGCTCGAGGCCCGCGAGGAAGACCAGCGTCGCCGCCGAGCCGCCGAGACCGACCCGCGCGATCGGGCCGATCCAGCCGCGGTCGACGGCGAGAACGAAGAAGAACAGGATCCCGAGCAGCGTCACGACGCCGCCCGCCCAGGCGAGCGCCCGTGCCCCGAGAAGATCCGAGAAGTCGATCTCCCGAGGCGGGCGAGGAGGCGTGGGCGGAGGAAGCTTCGGCTTCGGCTGGGGAGGCGGCGCGAGCGGCACGGGCAGCGGCTTGGGCTCCTCGACCGGAGTCTCCTGGCTCCGAACCGCGTGCTTGAGCTCGGCGAGCTCGAACTGCATCGCGCGGAGCCGGCGGTCGTAATCCTCGAGCCGCTCGTAGAGCGCCGTCATCGCCAGCAGGGCTCCAGGCCTTCGCTGCGGAAGACCTCAACGGCGGCGAGGTACAGCTGGATTTCGCGGATCAGCTCGTCGATGTCGAAGATCGCGTTCATCGCGGCTGACGGTACGGCCGCGCGCGTCCCGGGGGAACCGGGCGACCCCCGGATCTACCTCAGGGCTTGCCCGGAACTACGCGCTCGCCGGCTCGAGCCGGGCGAGGCCGCTGATCTTGCCGCACTCGCCGCAGAAGATCACGACCGACGCGCCGACCTCGCGGACCGCGTCGGCGTGCAGCTTGAAATCCTGCCTGCCCCAGGGTTGCCGGAGCTCCCCGATTAGTTTCCATTCGAGGCGCCGGCCGTGCTCGTAGCCGCCCTTGAAGCGCGCGAGATAGACCCAGAGGTCCGGTGCGCGACGCGTCCCGAAGGACTTGCTGAGGCGGAGCTTCAGATGTCCGGAAGCGTCCCGGACGATCGCTGCAGTCCCTGTCGTGGTCCAGCTGACCGACCGGAACTTGCCCTTCGCGAGCACGCCCGGCGGGCCTTGTGCTCCCGACGACCCGCCCCTCGCCACGACGATTCCCGCCGCGAGCCCGCCCAGCACCGCGACGACGAGCACGATCAGCAACATCCGGGGTCTTCGCGACGGGATTCTCAGAGACCCCAGCTTATGCGAAGGCGCTGCGGAAGAGCGCTACGCGCAGCGAGAGCGGCTTCTTGCAGCGCCCGCACCAGCTCTCGCTGGAGCCTTTCTGGTCGGAGCGCTCCTGTAGAAGCGGCTTCTCGCAGGTGCACTTGTCCTCGGTTTTCATGCTGCCTCCTGGATCGACTCTTGCTGAGGGGCCGGACGGTGCTGGTGTCCGTGGCCGAGCAGGTGGCCGTGCGCCTCCGTTCCGTAGCCGCCCGGGACCGGGATGTAGAACTCGGGATAACCCCACATGCCGTGCTCGCTCACGTCGAGGCCCGCCGTCTCGGTCTCCTCCTCCACGCGGATGCCCCAGAGGCGCTTCATGACCCAGAGACACCCGAACGAGGCCGAGAACGTGAACACGCCGACCGCGGCGAGCCCGAGCAACTGCACCCAGACCTGGTGCAGCGAGCCGGTGTAGACGAAGCCGCCCGTGCCGGTCTTCAGCGTGGCGGCCAGCGCCGGAACCGCGAAGAGCCCGGTCGCGATCGTGCCCCACACGCCCGAGACGCCGTGCACGGCGACCGCGCCGATCGGGTCGTCGATCCCGATTCGCTCGACCGCGAGCACGCCGACGACCGCGATCACGCCTGAGACGAGGCCGATCACGACCGCGGCCCATGGCGCCACGAACCCGGACGCGGCGGTGACGGCGACTAGGGCGGCCAGGACGCCGTTCAGCATCATCGAGATGTCGGGCTTGCGTAGCACGAGCCACGCGGTGACCGCCCCGCTCACGGCGCCGGCGGCCGCTGCGAGGTTCGTCGTCAGCGCGACGTAGGCGAAGAACCCGATCCGGTCGCCAGTGACGACGCCCAAAGTCGAGCCCGGGTTGAACCCGAACCAGCCGAACCAGAGGATGATCGTCCCGAGGACGGCGTACGGGATGTTGTGACCGGGGATCGCGTTGCCGCGCCGCCCGTCGAACTTGCCGATCCTGGGTCCGAGCAGCAGCGCGCCCGCGAGCGCGGCCAGCGCGCCCTGGTAGTGCACGACCGTCGAGCCGGCGAAGTCCTGCATCCCGAGCCCAAAGAGCCACCCGCCGCCCCAGACCCAGTGAGAGGTGACCGAGTAGATCAGCGTGAAGGCCGCTCCGAAGACGAAGTAGACCCAGAGCTTCGCGCGCTCGGCCATTGCCCCCCAGACGATCGCGAGCGAGACGCCGGCAAAGACGACCTCGAAGAAGTAGCCCGCAGCGCCCGGAACGGTCGTGAAAAACGAGTACGGCGCCGCGCCGACGGCGAGCAGTGAGTCCACCGAAGGCATGAACCCGTGCGTGCCGATCACCTTGTTCCCGTCGCCGAAGGCGATTCCGAAGCCGACCGCCCAGTAGACGAGCGAGCACACGCCGAAGATGAGGACGTTCTTGCCGGCGATGTGCGCCGCGTTCTTCATCCGCGTCAGCCCCGCCTCGAGGAACGCGAAGCCGGCCTGCATGAACATGACGAGGACCGCCGCGACGACGACCCAAAGCGTGTTGGCTGCGAGGAGGAGGTCGGTGTCGCTCATGCCGCTTCCTCCAAAGGCCGACCGGTGCGGTTGTGCGTCACGTGCGCGACCGGTGTCGTCCAGACGAGCCCGTCGCCGGACTCGTTGCCGCTCCGACCGGCATCCGCCACCGTCGCGGCGACCGATGCCGCCACCTGGTCCTCCACCACGAACGTCAGCAGCGCCTTCGGCAGGAACCGCGACTCGAACACGCGGCCGCGGTACTCGTGCGTGATCCCGCGCTGCCGACCGTGCCCGACCGCCTCCACCACCGTCACGCCGACGTGGCCGGTTGCTTCCTCGACCGCGTCGATAATCGTCTCGACCCGCTCGCGCAGGACGACTGCCTCCACCTTCGTCACGCGATCACCTCGCTTCGTCGTTCCACCAGGACCACGTCTCGCCAGACCCCGTGCAGTTGCCCGATCCGTTTGCGCGTGCCTACGACGCGGAAGCCGAATCGCTGCAGCAGCCGCAGGCTGCCCTCGTTCTCCGGGAAGACGCCCGTCTGCAGCGTCCAGATCCCGGCCCGTTCCGAGTTGTCGATCACCGCCGTGAGGAGCGCCGAGCCGACGCCCTCGCCTCGCGCCTCCTCTGCGACGTAGGCGCTCACCTCGGCCACGCCCGCGTAGCAGTCACGCGGCGAGACCGGCACCAGCGCGATCCAGCCGACGACCTGCCCGTCGCGCACTGCGACCAGCCGGTGCTCGGCCAGGTGCGCCGCGTCCCATTCCTTCCACGACGGCACCGCTGTCTCGAACGTCGCATTGCCGGTCTCGATCCCCTCCCGGTAGATGCGCGCGACCTCCGGCCAGTCGCTCGGCCGAAGGTCGCGCACCTCAATCTAGGCCGCGAACGCGTCCTCGATCAGCGCCTGCGCGGTGACCGACTCGATCGTCTGCACGATCCGGCCCGTGATTCGGTACGGGTCGGCCATCGAGTTCGGCCGGCGATCTTCGAGGTACCCGCGGTGGCCGCCGTTGACGAAGCTGTGCGGGATGCGGATCGACGCCCCGCGGTCGGCGACGCCGTACGTGAACTCGTCGATCGCCGCCGTCTCGTGGAGACCCGTCAGTCGCAAGTCGTTCTCCGGGCCGTAGCACGCGATGTGCTCGTCGCGCGTCTCCGAAAAAGCAGTCATCAGTGCGGTGAAGTACTCCTCACCGCCGACCTCGCGCAGGTGTTTCGTCGAGAAGTTCGTGTGGAGCCCCGAGCCGTTCCAGTCGACGTCGGCCCCCAGCGGCTTCGGATGCCAGTTGACGTCGACGCCGTACCGCTCGCAGAGGCGGAGCATCAGGTAGCGCGCGATCCAGAGCTCGTCGGCGGCACGCTTGGAGCCCTTGCCGAAGATCTGGAACTCCCACTGCCCCTTGGCGACCTCCGCGTTGATCCCTTCGATCTCGATGCCGGCCTCGATGCAGAGGTCGATGTGCTCGTCGACGATCTGCCGCGCGACGTCGCCGACGTTCCTGAAGCCGACGCCGGTGTAGTACTCGCCCTGCGGCGAGGGAAAGCCCTCCTTTGGGAACCCGAGCGGTGAGCCGTCCTTGTAGAGGAAGTACTCCTGCTCGAAGCCGAACCACGCGTCAGGGTCGTCCGCGACCGCGGCGCGGCTGTTCGACGGATGCGGCGTCCCGTCGGGGAGCTGCACCTCGCACATCACGAGGTAGCCGCGGTTCCGTGCAGGGTCCGGGAAAAGCGCGACCGGCTGGAGGAAGCAGTCCGAGCTCGAGCCGTCCGCCTGGCGCGTAGAGCTGCCGTCGAAGTTCCACAGTGGGAGCGCTTCGAGGGTCGGCTCCGTGTCGAAGTCGACGATCTTCGTCTTGCTGCGCAGGTTGGGAATGGGCTCGTAGCCGTCGAGCCAGATGTACTCGAGCTTGTACTTCATCCAGGTACCTCCTCGTCTCGGACCAACAAAAAAGGGCCCAGGAATCCCGAGATTCCTGAGGCCCCAATGCCTCTGCGCCCGTCTTCGGCGGCGAGCGCTAAGTCTCACCCTAGCCGATTCTGCGGACAGCAGGTAGGCTGGGCGCAGTGCTGCCCGTCGGGTGACAACCGTTCTCGCGCGCACCGCCGAGGTCCGTGGTGCGCTCTGTTGGTGTCCCGACAAGTCGTTTGGAGAGCAGCATGCAAGCCCTGGAAGTTCAAAATTTGCGCAAGGAGTTCGTCCGTCGTGACGGTGGCCGGAAGCGCCGCCGGCGCGTAGAGGCGCTCCGCGGGATCAGCTTCGACGTCGCGCGCGGCGAGTGCGTCGCGATCCTCGGGCCGAACGGCTCCGGGAAGTCGACGCTGGTCCGGCTCCTCGCGACGCTGCTCCTTCCGGACGGCGGCAGCGCCACGGTCTTCGGGCACGACGCCTTCCGCGAGACCCGCGCGGTACGGCGCCTTGTGAACCGCGTCTCGGTCGAGGCCTCGTTCTTCAAGAAGATGTCCGCAGTCGAGAACCTGAGCTACGCGGCCCGGTTCTACGGCCTGCGTGCGTCGGCGACCAAGGACAAGATCCCGGAGATCCTCGGCCGGGTCGGTTTCCCCGCGGACCGGCGCGGCGACCCGATGGAGCACCTCTCGCGCGGGATGCAGCAGAAGGTCGCGCTCGCGCGCGCCCTCCTGACCGCGCCGATCCTCCTGCTCCTCGACGAGCCGACGACGGGACTCGATCCGCGCTCGAAGCAGGAGGTCCAGGAGTTCATCCGCGAGGTGCGCGCCGAGCACGACGCAACCGTGCTGCTCTGCACCCATGACCTGGCCGAGGCCGAGAGCCTCGCCGACCGCGTCGGAATCCTCGACGACGGAAATCTGCTCTGCCTCGAGCCTGCCGACGAGCTGAGGGCCCGTTACGGCGCCGCGACCCTCGAGGAGGCGTTCTTCGCCGCGAGCGGCCATGCATTCGAGAACGGCGACGGAGGTGACGACTGATGCGCGCGATGAGCCTCGCCCTGCGCCACGAGCTCGTCGGGCTCGGCGGCGTGATCGAGCGGAACATCTACCTCGTCAAGCGCTACATCTGGTGGGACATCGCATTCTTCGTCTGGACGGTCGCGAACACGCTCACGATCGTCTTCATCGCGAAGGGCATCCCGGCCGCGGGCGGCCACATCGACGTGGAGCAGATCACGACGATCCTGCTGATCGGCGCGGTCATCTGGGCCTACCTCGGGATCATCTTCGAGATCCTCACGGAGACCGTCGCCTGGGAACGCTGGGAGGGGACGATCGAGTACACCTTCATGGCCCCGCTCTCACGGCCGGTGCACCTACTCGGGATGGGCGTGTTCGCGATCGGCTACGGCGTCGTGCGCGCGGTCCTGCTGTTCGGCGTGGTGGCGGCGTTCTTCAGCCTCCACCTCCCGGATGCGAACTACATCGCCGCGCTGGTGCTGCTGATGATCGCGTCGATCTCGTTCATCGGGATCGGGATGATGACCGCAGTCCTCCCGCTGATCTCGCCCGAGAAGGGAACCCAGCTCGGCTTCGTGGCCCAGGGCGTCCTGCTCGTCGTCTCGGGTGTCTACTACCCGGTCTCGGTGCTGCCTGAGTGGATGCAGGCGATCGCGAAGATCTCACCGGCGACCTATGCGCTGCGCGGGTGCCGGGCCGCGATCCTCGAAGGTGCGGGAATCACGGCGCTCTGGGCCGACATCTGGCCGTTGCTCGTGATCGGGGCCGTGTCGGTTCCGCTCGGCCTGTGGGTCTTCCGCACGGGCGAGCAGTACGCGAAGCGTCACGGAAAGCTGAAGCGGTCGGGATGATCCGCCTCGCCGAGACCCGCGCGGACTTCGAGCGCTGCGCCGAGATCTACAACGCCGTCGCGGCGCGCAAGCAGGCTCGCGCGATCGGGCAGGAGCGCGTCTGGGGGCGGGTCCGCGATTCCGATTCGCTCGGCTTCGTCGCCAAGCGCGGCTTTGAGGAAGCGGCCCGTGAGGTCGTCGTTGTGCGCAAGCTGGAGCCGGGCGACGGCGAGGTCGGGCCCGGCATCGTCGAGTTGCGCGAGCAGCATCTGCCAGGCGCCTACGAGGTCTCCCTCGAGTGCATCCCCGAGATCCACGGTCCGCTTGTAGGCGCGGCGGCCCCGTACGAGGACTGGCTCGCGCACGAGCTGCGCGACCCGGCCGTTGCGTTCGCCGCGCTCGATGGTGACGAAGTCGTCGGCTACGCGCGGCTGCACACCTGCGGTGTCGAGGGCCGGCTCGAGCACGGCCTGACCGCCGTCCGTCGCAGCCACCGCCGGCGCGGGCTTGCGACTGCGCTCAAGCGGGCCCAGATCGCCTGGGCTGCCGAGCGCGGCTACCGCGAGCTCCTGAGCGACATGGTCGAAGGCAACGCGGCGATGCGGGCCGTCAACGAGCCGCTCGGCTATCGACCGCTGCCGCCGGTGGTGATCGTCAGCGGGAGCGCCGATGCCTGAGGACTGGTTCGCAGGCGAGGTCGCTGAGCGCTACGACGAGTCGACGGCCGACATGCCCGTCGAGCCGGTCGTCGACTTCCTGGAGCCGTTCGCCGGCGACGGCGCGCTCGAGCTCGCGATCGGCACCGGCAGGATCGCGCTGCCCCTCGCGGCTCGCGGCGTGACCGTGCACGGGATCGACCTCTCGCCGGACATGGTCGCGCAGCTGCGCAAGAAGCCCGGCGGCGCCGACCTCCCCGTGGCGCTCGGAGACTACGCTACGACCCGCGTCGATCGGACGTTCTCGCTCGTCTACATCGTCTTCAACTCGATAAACAACCAGACGACCCAGGAGGGGCAGGTCGCGACCTTTGCAAACGCTGCCGCGCATCTCGAGCCGGGCGGCTGCTTCGTGGTCGAGGTCGGCACCCTCCGGGCCGAGCGGCTGAGCGTGTTCGACCTGAGCGACAGCCACGTGGGCGTGGACGAGTTCGACGCGGACACCCAGCGGCTCGTCTCGCACCACTTCACGCTCGTCGACGGCGACTGGATCCGCATCTCGATGCCGTTCCGCGCCGTCTCGCCTGCGGAGCTCGACCTGATGGCGCGCCTGGCGGGCATGCGCCTGCGCGAACGCTGGGCCGGCTGGAGCCGCGAGCCGTTCACGAGCGAGAGCACGAAGCACGTCTCGGTCTGGGAGAAGGCGTGATCAGCGTCCGGCGAGCCGAGACCGACGCCGACCTCGAGGCCTGGCGGCAGGTCCGGCTGGCCGTGCTCCCGAACGAGCGCACGGCCACGGTCGAGGAGATGCGCCGCGCCGACACGTCCGGAAAGATCATGCTCCTGGCGGAGCTGGACGGCGCAATCGCCGGCTGCGGCATCTCCGGTCGGTCAGACCTCGCAGGCCAGGGCTTCATCGCCCCTCGAGTCGTGCCTGAGCTTCGGCGCCGCGGCGTGGGCACGGCGCTGCTCCGCGCGCTCGCGGCCCACGTCGAGGCGCTGGGCTTCGACCAAGCCGGGACGATCGTCGACGACGCAGGCTCGCTTGCCTTTGCGGAGCGCTACGGCTTCCGCGAAGTAGACCGGGATGTCGAGCAGGTGCGAGCGGTCGGCAACGAGCCGTGGCCGGTTAGTCCGCAAGGCATCGAGCTCGTCTCCGTCGCGGAGCGCCCCGAGCTCTTCACCCGCATATACCACGAGCTCGCCTACGAGGCCCTCCAGGACTTCGCGCTCGACCGGCCGATTCACGTGTCGCTCGAGGATTGGGAGCGCGAGTGGCTCACCTGGCCCGAGGGGTCCTTCGTCGCTCTCGCAGGCGGCGAGATCGTCGGCTGCGCCGGGCTGGTCAAAGACCATGACCGCCCCGATCGCGCTGAGAACAGCCTTACCGCGGTTCGCCGCGACTGGCGTCGCCGTGGGCTCGCTACGACCCTGAAGCGAATGACCATCGCCTGGGCAGCCGAGAACGGCGTGCGCGAGCTCTACACGTGGACGCAGACCGGCAACGAGGGGATGCGCACCGTCAACGAGAAGCTCGGCTACATCACCCGCTCGGTCGCCGTCCGCGTCCGCGGCTCGCTGCCGCTTCCGCATTGAGGCGTCTGCCAGCGACCACGGTCTTCTACGGCCTCGAGCTGCTCGATCGCGTGCCCACGTGGGTCGTGATGTCGGTGTACCTCGTGCGGGAGCTCCACCTCTCGCCGCTCCAGCTCGTGCTGATGGGCACGGCGATGGAGGGCGCGATCTTCCTGTGCGAGGTGCCGACAGGCGTCGTCGCGGACACCTACAGCCGCCGGCTCTCGCTCATCATCGGGAACCTCGGGATGGGCGCCGCGTGGATCGCAGTCGCGCTCATCTCGGAGCCGTGGATCGTGATCCTGCTCTGGGGCGTGTGGGGCCTCTCGTACACGTTCACGAGCGGCGCCTACGAGGCGTGGATTACCGACGAGGTCGGCGCCGAGAATCTCGGCACGCTCTTCCTGCGGGGAAGGAGGCTCGGGTATCTCGGGGCAGTGACGGGCCTCGCGCTGCAAGTTGGGATCGGAACGCAGTCGCTGCGCGCAGGTGTGATCGTCGGAGGAGCGTTCACGATCCTCTGCGGCCTGGTGTGCATCTTCTTCATGCGCGAGACCGGCTTCCGGCGCAAGCCGCGCTCCGAACAGGCTTCGGCTGTCGGCCAGCTCCGCACCCAGGCGCTCAGCGGCGCACGCTTTGCCTGGGCGACGCCGATCGTCCTTCTGCTCGTCTCGGTGGAGCTCTTCATGGGCATGTCCAGCGAGGCGTTCGACCGGCTCAAGGAGGCGCACTTCCTCCGCGAGGTGGGACTGCCCTCGCACTTCGACCCGGTGGTTTGGTTCGGGATTTTCTGGCTCGCCGGCATGGTGATCGGGTTCGTTGCGCTCGGACGCCTGATCAAGCGGGTCGAGCGCGGAGGCCGCACAACCGTGACGCACAACCTGTTCGGGTTCACGCTGCTGGAACTTGTGACGATGATGGTGTTCGCGCTGACCGGCTCGACCTGGGTCGCAATCGCCGCGCTGCTCGGCGTCTTCTTCGCGCGCGACCTGCAGGGTCCGCTCTATACGACCTGGCTCAACCAGCAGATCACGGACTCGAGCGTCCGCGCAACGGTGCTGTCCCTCAGCGGCCAGGCGAACGCCGTCGGCCAGGCCGGCGGAGGACCGGTGCTCGGCGTGATCGGCAACGTCTGGGGC
This sequence comes from Actinomycetota bacterium, assembly GCA_046731695.1. Classification (GTDB taxonomy): domain Bacteria; phylum Actinomycetota; class Thermoleophilia; order Gaiellales; family Gaiellaceae; genus AC-32. The sequence goes on along the minus strand of JBKPLR010000062.1, from coordinate 1,775 downwards.
ATTCGCGCCGCGCTCGCCACCGGCGCTGCCGTGATCGCGCCCGCGCTCGCGCTGTACGGCCGTGCGATCGCGCATCACGGCCGCGAGCCGGAGCTGGAGGAGCTGCCGGCTCAGGCTGCTGTAGACTGAGCCGGTCTGTAGGCGACGCAGCCTCGGGCGCGGGAGCGTCCGGGGCTTTCGTGTTTTTTGAAGGGAGGAAGCGTGGCACAGGTCGAGAGCAAAGCGCGGGCGACGAGCGATCCGGAGGCCCGCAAGAGCGTGCTCGCGCGGATCGAGGACGAGGGCATCGAGTTTCTGCTCCTTTGGTTCACGGACATCGAGGGGCACTTGAAGAGCTTCGCGGTCACGCCGAGCGAGATCGAGGCCGCGCTCGACGACGGGATGGGCTTCGACGGGTCGTCGATCACGGGCTTCAACGCGATCGAGGAGTCGGACATGGTCGCGATCCCGGATCCGGACACCTTCCAGGTCATGCCGTGGAAGGAGGGCGAGACGAAGGTCGGCCGGATGATCTGCGACATCGTCACGCCGGACGGGCGGCCCTACGAGGGCGATCCGCGCTACGTGTTGCGGCGCGCGCTCGAGCGGATGCGCGAGCTCGGCTTCGAGACGTTCAACGTCGGGCCGGAGCTCGAGTACTTCCTCTTCCGCGACGACAGCGGGACGGAGACCCTCGACGAGGGTGGCTATTTCGCGATGACGACGATGGACGCTGCGAGCGAGCTCCGCCAGGAGACCGTCCGCGCGCTCGAGTCGGTCGGCATCCCGATCGAGTACGTTCATCACGAGGTCGGGCCTTCCCAGCACGAAATCGACATGCGCTTCGCGCCCGCCCTGGCGATGGCCGACCACACGGTCACCTACCGGCTAATCGTGAAGGAGATCGCCAAGAAGGCCGGCTACCACGCGACGTTCATGCCGAAGCCGATCTTCGGCGAGAACGGGTCGGGCATGCACACGCACATGTCGCTCTTCACGGACGGGCGGAATCAGTTTTTCGACGAGACCGACCAGTGGCATCTCTCCGAGACGGGCAAGGCGTTCATCGCGGGGCAGCTCCGGCACGCGCGCGAGATCTCGGCGGTCTTCGCGCAGTGGGTCAACTCGTACAAGCGGCTCGTGCCGGGCTTCGAGGCGCCGGTCTACGTCGCCTGGTCGCAGCGCAACCGCTCTGCCCTGATCCGGATTCCGCTGTACAAGCCGGGCTCAGAGCAGGCGACCCGCGCAGAGATCCGTTGCCCGGATCCGGCCTGCAACCCGTACCTGACCTTTGCGGCGTTGCTCCACGCCGGACTTGAGGGGATCGAGCGTGGCTACGAGCTCACCGAGCCGATGGAGACGAACCTCTACCACCTGACGCCGGAGCAGCGGCGCGAGCGCGGGATCGTCTCTTTGCCGGAGACGCTCGGCGAGGCGATCGACGAGCTCGCCGGGTCGGAGCTGGCGCGGAAGGCGCTCGGGCCGCACATCTTCGACCGCTACGTCGAGCTCAAGCGGAAGGAATGGGACGAGTACCGCGTGCAGCTCACGGATTGGGAGAGGGATCGCTACCTGTCCGTCCTGTGACAGAATGGGACTCTGGTCTCGCCGACCTGCGGTAGGCGGGATCTAACTGACGGCCGACCGCGAGCTGCTGGGGATTCCGCAGCTCGTGGTCGTTCTAGAGGAAACGTTGGAGAGAGTCGCGGTCGACGCTGAGGCCGACGATGCCCGTGGATCCGTCGATCTGGTCGATCGCGTCTGCCGGGACGAGGCGGCGTCGCCTCGTGAAGAAA
>JBKPLR010000061.1:0-7176 GCA_046731695.1 Actinomycetota bacterium | reverse complement strand
TCCCGGCCCGGATCCCCGTGACCGTGGGCTCGACCCACGCGAACCTGCTCGTCCCGCTCTACGGCGTCGTCGTGGCCGCCGCGCTCGCCCTGGGCTGGGAGCTCGTCCGCGGAGACCGGCGGGCGAGAGAACTTGGGCCGGTGGCGCCGCCGATCGCCGCGTTCGTCGGCTGGACCGGCCTGTCGCTCGCCTGGACGTCCGACCTGCGCCAGGGCGCAATCGCGGTGCTCTGCTTCTACCTGCCGTGCGCGCTGCTGGCGGTCTGCCTCGCGCGCCTCGCCTGGCGCCGGCGCTGGGTCCTGGCCCTGCTCGCCGAGCTCGTCGGGATGGCCCTGGTGTTCGCCGTCGTCGGCGTCGAGCAGTGGATCACGCGCGACATCTTCTGGAACCCGAAGCTGCTCGTCGGGAACGTCTACGCGCCCTACTACCGGGTGAACTCGGTCTTCTGGGACCCGTCGATCTACGGTCGCTTCCTGGTCGTCGCGATCCTGGCCGCGCTCGTCGTCGCCCTCTTCACTCGGTCGGCGAAGTTGATCATCGGCGCGGTCGCGGCGATCGCCGTGATCTGGATCGGGCTTCTGTTCTCGTTCTCGCAGTCGAGCTTCACGGCCCTGATCGCCGGCGTGATCGTGGCCGCGGCCTTCGCCTGGCGCGCCCGAGCGCTCGCCTTGGTCGCCGTTGCGGCCGGGGTGTTCCTCGTCGCCGCCGTGGCGGCGCCGAACGTGCGACACGCGGTCCTGCACCACGCTGACGGAGGGCTGAACCGGGTCACGAGCGGCCGCTCGAAGCTCGTGACGAACGGCGTGAAGATCGCCGTGCACCACCCGGCGGTCGGCGTCGGAATCGGCGGCTTCCGCCACGCCTATGCGAAGCAGGCGCACCTCCGCGGGAAGGATCCGAAGGCGGCGGCCTCCCACGACACGCCGATCACGGTCGCGGCGGAGACCGGTGCGCTCGGCCTCGCCCTCTTCGCGTGGTTCATCGTGGCCGCCCTCGCGCTCGCCTTCCGCCGGGTCGACCGCGACCTCGCCGGCCGGGCCGCGCTCGTCTTCGGCCTGATCCTCACGGCGATCGGCGTGCACAGCCTCTTCTACAACGCGTTCTTCGAGGACCCGACCGTCTGGGGCGTGCTCGGCCTCGCCGCCGTCGCCGCGCGGACGCCGCTACCGGGTAGCGGTGACGAGCGCCCGCAGGCGCCGGAGCTCGACCGGGAGGTAGAACCCGAGCGGCAGGAGGATCAGCGGATAGACGGCGGTCAGCGCCACCGCACCCGCGAGCGGGACATGGAGCGACTTCCCGAGCACCGTTAGCCCGACCGCGGCCGCGACGACGAGCGCGACCCGCCGCCACTGGTACGGCACCGGGAACACCTGCTGCGCCCGGACGGTCATGCCGAGGAACATGACGACGTAGGCGACGAGCGTCGCGGCGGCCGCGCCCATCATCCCGTAGGGCGGGATCAGCGCGAAGTTGAGCGCGATGTTGACCGCCGCGGCGGTTCCGGTCACGACCCAGTTGAACTGCGTCGCCTTCGCGCGGCCGATTCCGATCGACATCACGTTGAACGCGATGAACGCCGTGCCGCCGAACGCGAGCAGCGGCACGACGCGCGCGCCGGCGTAGTACGCGGGCGCGGTCAGCAGCTTGACGATCCACGGCGCGAGCAGCGACAGGGCCAGGGACACCCAGCAGGAGACGTAGAGGACGTAGGTGAGCACGAAGCCGTAGGTCCGCTTCGCCTCGTCGTCGGCCTTGATCGAGTACGCGAAGGCCGGCCAGGCCGTGCGCAGGGCGATCAGCAGGAGCAGGATCGCCGTCGAGACTCGCACGCCCACCGAGTAGAGCCCGACCTCGGCCGCATTCTTGAGCTTCAGCAGGAAGAAGCGGTCGAGGAAGTCGATCGCCCAGAGCGCCAGGCCGGACGGGACGAGCGGCAGGCCGAACTTCTGCATCTGGCGGAAGAGCGGCCGGTCGAACTCCAGCCCCAGCTGGAAGCGCCGGTAGGCGAGGAGGACGATGTAGACGACGAGCGTTCCGGTGAAGTTGCCGACGATCACGCCGACTGCGCCCTTGTCCCAGACCGCGACGAGCAGGATCGTCGCGACGACGGTGATCACCACGTTGGCGACTGTCGCCACGACGTACGAGACCGAGCGCTCCTCCACGCGGAAGAGCGACGTCAGCTGCTCGTAGTTCATCTGCGCCCAGACGAGCACGAAGGCCGCCCGGACGAGGTCCGCCCGCGCGTGCGTCGAGAAGAGCGCCTCGGAGATCTGCCCGGCAAAGGCCACACCGAGGACGAGGCCCACGGTCGATGCAGCCATCGTGTACCAGAAGGCAGTGCGCACGACCCGGACGCGTCCGCGATCGTCCTCGGCGTCGAAGTAGAAGCGGAAGAACGCCATCGAGATCCCGGCGCGCAGGACGATCACGAGCACAACGGAAAGGGCGATCAGCGTGTCGACTGCGCCGAGGTCGCGCCGCGGCAGGTAGCGCGTCACCACCGGCAGGAGCAGGAGGCCGATCAGCCGGGAGACCACGGCGCCGAGCCCGTAGATGGCCGAATGCTTGGCGAGCCGCCCGAGCTGACGCGCGATCACGGGCTCAGTTTGGCCGAAGAGGGCGCCGGTAGACTCCGGCGTCGTGGCTCTGAGCGGGAAAAAGGTGTTCATCACGGGCGGGGCCGGCTTCATCGGCACCTCGCTGGCGCGGCGGCTCGTCGAGGCGAACGAGATCGTGATCCTCGACAACCTCCACCGGGACTCGCTGACCGGCACCGACCTGGCGGAGCACAAGAACTTGCACTTCGTGCAGGGCGACGTCCTCGACCTCGCGCAGGTGCGTGAACTCCTTGAAGGGTCGACCCACGTCGTCCACATGGCCGCGATCGCCGGCGTCGACAAGGTGCTCGAGAGCCGCGTGCGGACGATGCGGGTCAACCTGATCGGCACCTACAACGTCCTCGAGGCGGCGCAGGAAGCGGGGCGCGTCGAGCGGTTGATCGACTTCTCGACGAGCGAGGTGTTCGGCACGCACGCCTACAAGGTCGAGGAGACGCACGTGACGTCGCAAGGCTCGGTCGGCGAGGCCCGCTGGACGTATGCGGTCTCGAAGCTCGCGGGGGAGTACCTCGCTCATTCGTACTTCGACGAGTTCGAGCTCCCGACGGTCTCGATCCGGCCGTTCAACGTCTATGGGCCGGGACAGGTCGGGAGCGGAGCGATCCACCACTTCACGGTGCGCGCGCTGGACGGTGAAGAGCTGGTTATCCACGGCGACGGCTCGCAGATCCGCGCCTGGTGCTACGTCGACGACGTCGTAGACGCATTGCTGGCGATCCTTGAACGGGACGAGGCGGTCGGGCAGGTCTTCAACGTTGGCAATCCGCGCTCGGTCGTGACGGTGTTCGACCTCGCGGCGCGAATCCGCCGTCTAGCCGGTTCCGAGTCGGAGATCGTCTTCCGGCCGCTGCACTACACCGACGTCGAGATGCGGATCCCGAACGTCGACAAGGCGCGCAAGCTGCTGGACTGGGAGCCTCAGGTCGACCTCGACGAGGGCCTCGCGCGGACGATCGCCTGGTACCGCGAACGGCGCCCCGTTCAAAGCCTGGCCTCTCGGGCGTGAGAACGGTCGTTGTCGCGGCGGCGCTGGCCGTCGCGCTTGTGCCGGGGGCTGCGGCGCAGTCGGACGCGGCGTTGCGGCTCGAGTCGGCCGGACCGGCGGTGATCAGCCCGAACGGGAACGGCGTGAACGACGTCTACCGGCTGCACGTCCGCGCGAGGCCGGGATCGGTGTTGACGCTCCGTGCGTACGCGTGGGGCGGGCGGCTGCGCGGGTGGCGGCGAATCCGAACCGGCGTGGCCTTCCGAACAGGCGGTGAGGAGAGCACGATCGCGTGGGATGCGACAACCGCGACCGGCCATAAGCTGGCCGACGGAACGTATCTAGTAACGCTGTGTTACAAGGATGCGGGTGTTCTTCGGCCTCCGCTGATTCCTCGAAAGGAGCAGCGGCCGGGGCCGGCGGAGGCTTCGATTGCCCGGCCGCCCTGGCGGCGCACCGGTTGCCTCGCGACGCCCCAGGCGCTGCGGGTTGAGCGGATCGCGGCGTACGTCGACTCGACCGGAAGCTTCGAGCCCGGGGCGCGGCCGCCGCTCGTCGTTTCCGCCGACCGCGGTGAGGCGAGCGTCCAGCTGGAGCAGGACTGCTCCGGGCGGCGCTTCCCGGGCTCCACGCTGCCCGCCGGCTTGAGCGCGGGCCTCTACCACTTCGTCGTCACCGATCCAGCCGGCGACGAGTTCTCCGCGCCGGTCGTCGTCCGCAACGGCGCCTTCCCGATCGACCGGCCGCCGGCGCGGACGGTGCTCCTCGTCTGGCCGTACCTGACGTGGCGCGCGTACAACGCCTACGACGCGGACGTCGACGGCATCCCGGACAGCTGGTACCAGCTCTGGAGCCAGCGGCGCGTCTCGCTGAAGGGCGCGCTGCTCCCCGGAGGGCTCGAGGACGATCACCGGGCCGCCGCGCCGTTCTCGCGCTGGCTCTGCGAGCGCCACCCGCGGGTTCAGAGCGTCACGGACGCCGAGCTCGCCCGGCTCTCGCCGGAGATGCTGCGGCGCTACGCGGCTGTCGTCTTCCCCGGTCACAGCGAGTACTACGAACCGAAGACGTACGACCTGCTCCGCCGCTACCGCGACGACGGCGGGCATCTCGTGTTCCTGCAGGCGAACCCGTTCTACCGCCAGGTGCGGATCAACGACGCGCGGGAGGCGGTCGTGATGACGGACTACGACGCGCGCGAGGGCCGCTCCGACTTCGCTCTCGCCGGCGTGGGCTACGACGGGTGCTGCTTTCCGCGTGCTCGCGCCGCGCGCTACGTCGCCGCCGATCCGCGCGACTTCGCCCGCGTTCGCTGGCTCTTCCGGGGCACCGGCATCGGGCCGGGCGAGCCCTTCGGCTACGCGGGCTCGGAGAGCGACCGCATCGATCCGGAGCTGACCCCACACGACCACGTTGTGGCGGCGGAGGCCATCGTCGCCGGCAAGCACGGGGTCGTCAACGCGGCGCTCGTCTGGTCGCGCGCCGGCCGCGGCGAGGTGTTCGCAACCGGCAACTACTCCTTCCTGCGCATGCGCAGGTCGCTCACTTGGACGCTCCTCGACAACGTCTGGCGCCGGTTCGCCGGCTAGCCGCCTGCGCGGCCGTCGCGCTGCTGGCCGGCTGCGGTTCGTCCGGGCCGGAGCCGCCGCACGGCGGGCCCACGCTGCGCCTGGCGCTCCCGCGCATGCCCCAGACGCTCGATCCGGCGCTCGCTGCGGACCTGCCGTCGCTGAACGTCGCGCACGAGCTGTACGCAGGGCTCACGCGGTTCTCCGGGGACGGCGTCGTGCCCGACCTGGCCGAGTCTTGGGACGTGGAACAGGGCGGTCTCGTCTGGACCTTCCATCTGCGCGACGGGATCCAGTGGAGCGACGGGCGGCCGATCACTGCGCGCGACTTCAGGGACTCCTGGCTCCGCGCGCTGTCGCCCGCGATGCAGTCCGACTATGCGCGCGCCGAGATGCAGAACATCCGCGGAGCCCGCCGTTACCGGGCTACGGGCCGCGGCGACGTCGGGGTGGAGGCGCTCGACGACCGAACGCTGCGCGTCACCTTGCAGCACCCGGTGCCCTGGCTGGACGAGCAGGTCGCCTACCCGGTGTTCTTCCCCGCTCCTCGCCGCGGTGAGTTCAGCGGTCCGTTCCGGCTCGAGGACCGCTCGCCGGCCCGGCTCACCCTCGCCCGCAACGACTCCTACTGGGCCGCCCCCAGGGTGAAGCCGAAGCGGCTCGAGCTGGGAACCTCGGCGTCCGGCGTCGACGGTGTGCTCCCGCACGGGGTTGCCGGTCCGGGCTTCCCGTGGGTTCAGACCGCCACGCCCCGCACCGGGCCGGCGCTCGACACGCTGTCGGTCGAGCTCCTCTGGTTCGTCACTCGCGGAACACCGCTCGCTGACGCGGGCACGCGGCGTTATGTCGCCTGGGTCATGAACCACCTCAGCCTCGGCTCTCGCCCCGTGTCGCTGATCCCGAACTCGATCCCGGGCGCGCCGATCGTCAACTCCCATCGGCCGGTCAACATCCCCCCGATCAAGCGGCCGCTGCGGCTGACCCTGGCCTACACGACCGAGGACGCCCAGGCGGTGCGGATCGCTGCGGCGTTACGTCGCCAGCGGCAGCAGCTGAAGATGTTCAACGTCGACCTGAACCTGGAAGCCGTCCCGACGCTCCGCGACCTTGACGCCCTGGCCGGTCCGCCGGCGCGACCCGGGGTCGACATGGTGCTCCTCGGTTGGAGCTCCGAGTTCTTCGACGCGTACAACATCCTCGACCTCTTTCCGTGCGCGAGCGCATTCAACGTCGCCCAGTGGTGCGACCGCTCGTACGACCGTCTGATGGCGCGGGCCGTCCGGACCCTCGACGACCGGCAGCGCTGGCGGATCGAGCGCCGCCTGGTCGAGAAGCTCCACGACGAAGCCCCCGCCCAGCCGCTCTCGTGGCCGGTCGAGCACTTCTCGCTCGAGCCCGACGTTCACGGATTCAGCTGGTCGCCGATCGGGATCTACGAGCTGTCCGGCTTGACGCGCTCGTAGATGTCCAGCACCTGGCGCGCGACCTTCGTGTGGGCGTGCACCTGTTCGACGTACTCGCGGCTGCGCCGGCCGAGCTCCGGGAGCGACTCGCGCACGTCTACAAGGCCGGCGAGGACGTCCTCGAGGCCGTTCTCGTCGGCGCGGAGGAGCGGCAGCTCGAGCCCGAACGCCTCCTCCGTCTCCGCAGCCGCCTCCTCGTCGAGGTGGACGACAACGGGCTTGGCAAGCGCCATCGACTCGATCGCGAGCATCCCGTACCAGCCGATCCGAAGCTGGTCGACGACGACGTCCGCCGCGCTGTAGCGGATCCGCGCCTCGCGGTTCGGAACGCCTTCGATCAGGTCGAGCTCGATTGGCGCGCCGCGCTTCCGGAGCGACTCGACTGCGGTTAGGACGGCGTCGGTCCCTTTCACCGCCCGCTTGCTCGGAGCGTGTGCGACGCGAAGCACGTCGCCGGGATCCTTCGGCCTCGGCTCCCACGCGGCCAGCTCGATCGCCGGATGCACGACGTCGTACTCCGGCCAGCGGTCGCGTGGTGCGAG
>JBKPLR010000060.1:0-14102 GCA_046731695.1 Actinomycetota bacterium | reverse complement strand
CGACCAGGGCGCCAACCGCCAGATCAACGCCGCGCTGCACCGCGTGATCGTCACCCGCGCCCGCTGCCACCAGCCAACCCGCGACTACCTCGAACGCAGACGCCGCGAAGGCAAGAGCACCCGCGAAGCGATCCGCCGCCTCAAGACCCCCCTCGCACGGCGCATCTGGCGCCCGCTGCAGCCGCCCCACCCGGCCGAGCAAAATCCCCTCTCACCATCAATTCCTTGACACAGAAGCGACAGAAGGAGCGGCGCAGGCTGGTCTGGGCAGCGCGCCTGCTACTAGGCGAGACGGGGCAGCCGGCAGTGGCGTCTGCTGCGAACCGCGGTCAGTTCCACAATGCGAGCAGCGCAACGCCGCGGCGGCTGCATGACCGTAAAACGCCGTAGGCAAATCCTCGCGGGCGACGACCCCTTTGCCGACGCACCGTCTGGCGACAGGCCGCTCGGCGCATCCGCGTCCCGCACGGGCTCTAGTGAGGTGCTGGTCCTCCTACGACGTCGTCGATGACGACCTCGACCGTATCCACGCCGATGAGGTCCTTGAGCTGCTGGGGAGCGTTCTCGAGCTCGTTGAAACACGCCGTCGTGGATTCATTGATGCTTGCGGAGGGCGCTCCCTTGGTGCCGGGAGGCAGGTTTTGTTCCTCCTGCACGAAGCCGCCGCCGCTAGGGCATCCGGCCGTCGGTGCGTCGGCTGCCGCGGGAGCTGCCGCAGGCAACGCAGCGGCAGCGGCGAGTACAACAACCGTAGTCGTCCGCCGGATTGGGCCGTACTTGATCATGGGGCCCTCCTCTCGGGCTCATTGAGCCGCTGAGGCTTTCGCATGCGCGTGTGCGATGACTGCGCGCGCGTCCAAGGCGACTCGTTGGCGGCCGCTTTAGTGCCGGTAGATACGGCCGCGTGCCGACGCTATACCGGTCTCGAACTGATAGTCAAGCTTGCGATACGGCTTCAGCCGATCGATGAATCGAAGCAGTCGGCACCGGGCGGCGCGCGATGGCTGCCGCCGTTTGGACAACAGTCTGAAGCCGAACTACGAGTGATCCACCCGGGATGGCTCAGAGCGCTGTCGCGCTATCGCTTGGACGATCAGCGGCAACACTGCCGAGCAGTCGGACCATCGATCGCCGCTGCTCCTTCGAGGCAGACACGGAAGCGACTTCTCAGGGCTACGGGACTACCGGAATGGACGAGGAGCGGGCGCTCGAGTCGGCGGTCGGCTCGCGCTCGCTCACGTCTGCGTATGCGGTAGCGACGTCGTGCGGCGGCCGATGGCCGTCGTGGGCGCCGGGAGGCTGGGGCGCAGGATCGCGCTGATGCTCGCCACGCGGGGCGAGCGGTGCGCGTCCACGACACCGCCGCCGATCGGCGGGAGGCGGCGGTGCGGTTCGTCGAGCGCGAGCTGGCGGTGCTGCTTGAGAGCGTGCCGGAGCGATCGCCGGCAGAATCGTGCCGTCGGCCGAGCTAGCGGTGGCGTGGCTGGTCGTCGACGCGGTGCCCGGAACGGCTAGAGCTCAAGGAACGCATCTTCGCGGACCTGGATCGATTGGGCCGCACGACGCGATCTTTGGCGGGCAACTCCTCGCCGTATCTGACGAGCGAAGGCATCGACGCCCTGTCGCCTCTGGAGCACGTCGTCAACACCCACTTCTACGTGCCGCCCGAGCGCAACGCCGTCGACATCATGTCCTGCAGGCGCACGGACGAGGCCGTCAACGAGTTGCTCATGAAGACGGCGCCCGGCTTCGGCCTGGTGCACTTCCGGGTGCGGCGCGAGACGGTCGGCTTCATCTACAACCGGATCTGGGCCGCGATCAAGCTCGAGGCGCTCGCCGTTGTCGCCGAGGGAGTCGCATTGCACTTGGGGGGTGCGTGGTTCGCGCCGCCGGTCTTGTGGGCCGGAGGAAAACGACCGTTCGCGATGCGAGCAAGACCCCTGAGCTGTCGGTGGCTATTCGACGCCTCCCCGCTCAGCCGAGCGTGAGTTGCATCACGCGACGCTTATCCGTGGGAACAAATTCGTCCACAGGGCGTCCTTGGGACCAGACGCGCCACGAAACCTGCATGGCCCGCGCGTCCTCACCTACGACTCCCTCTTTGGAGGTAATTCATGTTGCAGTTCCGCAAACGCGCGGCAATTGCCGCTGCCGCGGCTTCGCTTGGTGTCGCCGCGCTCCCGGGCGCGGCGCATGCCACCGCGACTCCGGTGTTCGCCAACGGCACGCTCACGGTCAGCGGCGATGGCGCGAACGACACGATCACGCTGAGCGCCGTCGGTGGTCAGCTGGCGCTCAACGGCACGGCGGTCGCCGGTGCGAACGCCGACGGCTCGGTCGACATCGTCGTCGACGGTGGCGACGGCCGAGACGCCGTCGACGCCTCGGCGCTGGCGACGGCGCAGTACAAGTCGCTGACTGTCCATGGCGGCGCCGGAGACGACGTGATCACCGGCGGCGCGGGCAACGACCACCTGCTTGGCGACGACGGCAACGATCGCGTCATCGGCTTTCGTGGGGCGGATGATCTCGAGGGCGGCAACGGCAACGACGTCCTCGTCTGGAACAACGGCGACGGTAGCGATGTCGCCGACGGCGATGCTGGCGCGGATACCGTCGAGGTCAACGGCTCCCAGACGGGCAACGATCAGTTCACGGTCAAGCCCAACGGGCAGCGCGTCCAGTTCGATCGGATCTCGCTCAACGGTGCGCCGGCCGGGAACTTCGGGATCGACCTCACCGCCGAGAAGGTCCAGGTCAACGGTCTGGGCGGCGACGACGAGGCGATCGGCGCAGCCGGCCTGGCGCCCCTGACGAGCCTCGAGCTCAACGGTGGACCGGGCGCAGACCACCTCCTCGGCGGCGACGGCGCCGACGTCATCAACGGCGGCGACGACAACGACAGTCTCGACGGCGCCGGCGGCAATGACCGCGTCGCGGGGGACCGCGGCAACGACGTCATGCACGGCGGCGACGGTGACGACGTGCTGGTCTGGAACAACGGCGACGGCAGCGACGTCAACGAGGGCGACGCGGGCATCGACACCAGCGAGGTCAATGGCGCGGGCCAGGGCGACGCGTTCACGATCAAGCCCAACGGGGCGCGCGCGCGCTTCGACCGCACCAACCTCGTTCCGTTCGGCATCGAGATGGCGACGGAGGCCGTCGAGGTCAACGGGCTCGGCGGCGACGACACGCTCAGCGTGGCGCCCGGAACCGGCGCGCTGCTTGCCGTCAACGCCAACGGCGGCTCGGGCAACGACCGGCTCACAGGTGCCGAGGAGGCCGACAGCTTCTTCGGCGGCTCCGGCGACGACGTGCTCGATGGCGGGCTCGGTGCCGACCTGCTCGATGGCCAGGACGGCAACGACGCCCTGCAGGCCCGCGACGGCGCCGGCGACCTCGTTCGCGGCGGGCCGGGTTTCGACGCGGCGCGTACCGACGCACTGGGTGTGGACATCGTCGACGGCGTCGAGTCGCTGGACGCGCGTGCGGCCGCGGGCGCCAAGGCCCAAGCCCTGAGAATCGGCAAGGCCACGCTCGTGCGGCGCAACGGCTCGCTGGTGGCCCGCATCGCGGTCTCCTGCCCGACGGCAGCGGCGTCGGGCTGCAAGGCCACCGTGTCCCTGACGACGGCCAACTCGCTCCGGCTCCGCGGCGTGAAGGTCGTGGCGCTGCTCGGCACCAAGAAGGTGACGCTCAAGCGCGGCGGCAAGGCCATCGTCTCGATCAAGCTGCCCAACGGCGCGGCCAAGCTTGCCCGCGGGCGCAGGCTCGCCGTGAGGGCCACGGCCGTCACGACCTCGAAGACGGGCGACGCCACCGTCACACGGACGCTCAGCCTCAGGCTGCCGAAGGCCAAGGCCTGACACCACCGACGCACGCCGCCCGGGGCCAATGACCGGGCGGCGTCGTCGCGTCCGTCTGAGCTTGCGAGGCTAGGGGCCAGGCTGATCATTCAGCGCGCGGTGGAGCATGAGTTCGAAGCGTGGCTCGGTCGGGCGCGCTACGAGCGTCGGCCGGACTATCAGCGAGGGCTGCGCAACGGCTTTCGCTACGGCCGAATGCAGATCGCTGAGGGGGAGCTTGGGGTGGAGATCCCGCAGGTCCGCGAGGCCGCTGAGCCGTTCGTCTCGAGGCTGTTTCCCAGGACACCGAAGCTGTTGCGCACCGAGCCGCTGCGGGCGCTGGTGATCGGTGCGTTCGTCCGCGGCCGGTCGATGCGCGATGTCGAGTCGCTGTGCGAGCAGGCCGGACTCGGCAAGCTGTCGAAGTCGATCGCGTCGCGGATCTGCCAGCAGCTCCGCGAGCGCTCTGAGGCGTTCACGCGACGCGACCTCTACGACACCGGGCTGGTGGCGCTGTTCCTGGACGCCGCGTTCATCGCTGTCCGCCACGACGGGCCAAGGAGGGCGTCCTGGTCGCCTGGGGATTCACTGAGGAGGGCGAGCGCGTGCTGCTCTCAGTGACGCTTGGGATCCGCGAGTCCTACGAGGACTGGCAGGCGCTGCGACGCGGTCCGATCGCCCGCGGGCTCGGCGCGCCGATGCTGATCGTCGCCGACGGCGCCCCCGGGTTGATCAAGGCGATCGAGCAGTGCTGGCCCGCCTCGGACCGCCAGCGCTGCTGCGTGCACCGCGCGCGCAACCTCTACGCCAAGCTGCCCGAGCGCGTACGTGAACGCGTCAAGGGCGCCTACTGGCAGGCGCTCGATGACGCGATCAGCGCCCGCGACGCCAAGCAGAGACTCCAAGCGCTCGTCGACGAGCTCGACAAGGGCGGCTACACCGCGGCGGCCGAGTGCCCCGCCGACGATCTCGACGCGCTCGTCGTGGGGGCGATCGCTCGGCGAGGTGAAGGGGCGCACCAAGGTGATGGGCCGCCTCAAGCGGATCAGATACCAGGGGCATCCGGAAACCACCCGAGGAGGTCAACGCCGCCTTAGACTGACCACCACCGGGAACCGAAGCCGCCGCGAATTTACAGCAGCAAAGAGACGCCACCAGGACGAGGACCTGGCAGCTCCTCCTCGTCCCTTGCGAGCATCTCGTGTGCCTCGGCGGGGACGCCTCCCTCCACGCGGAAGCGGCGGTCCAGCGACGGAGCGATTACTCCGGCGAGCGCGTCTTGACGAGGGTCAACGTCTCGTTGCTGCCGCAGCGTGAGCAGGTGTAGTCGGGCGTTGGGATCGTGCGACGTGCTGCCGGGCCGTCGCCGCTGTGGCGGACGCCGTGCCGATCCACCTTGACGACCTGCAGCGTGTCGGTGTGACCGCACCGTGAGCACGTGTAATCCACTACCGGGATTGGCCTCATTGGGGGTTCCTCTTCGTTTGCGATGACTCAGTCTTGTCCAGCGCAGCGCGCGCTCGTTACGCGCCAACACGGCCCGCCCGGGACACGAGTGAATCCGGGCGAGCGCCCCGCAAGAAGCGGGAGTGGCGTTCTACCGAGTGCGCGACCACCGCTCGGCTCTGACGTCACCAACCGACAGTCCATGCCCGGCGACCGGCTGCCACCCAGCTGGCAAGGGCCAAGACTGCATGCTCGGTGCATCGTTGGTTTGCCGTCCTCGGTGCGGCGAACCGACTCCGGACGCCGCTACACCAGCGCGGCTGCCGGGGCCCCGCGGGCATGGCCCACCCCGATTGCCGATTACCAGGCCGCGTGGGCCGCCGATGGCTCGCGAGATCTGCCCGAGCTCGTCGATGAGGTGCACGCTCACCCGGATGCCGGCGCCGACCATGTGGCGCTCCAAGGCTAATCGGCGCCGGTCCGGCGCTCGCGTAGGTGGCGCTCGTCGGGCTCGCTATCACCCTCCCCAGCGGCGATGCTCGTCGCTCGAACGAACTCGACGCCGCGACCATCGCCTGGTTCGGCGTAGCGGGGGCCGGCAACGCCGTGGGGCTGCTGCTCACCTACCTGGCCCTGCGCACCGGCAAGGTGGGGATCGTGGCGCCGATCGTCTCTGCTGAGGGTGCCATCGCGCCCTCATCGCCGTCGCGGCCGCCGTGAGCTTCGGCGCCTCGTTGTATGCCACGGCGAGGATCGGCCGGACGCTCCCGGTCGTCTGGGCCGTGCTGCCCGGGCGACTGGTGGGCGTCGTGGCGGTTGCTGCGCCACTGGCGCTGACCGGCCGCTTGCGCCTCACCCGCCGCGCGCTCGCGGTCGTGCTCGCGGCCCGGGCTGGCCGAGGTTCTCGGCTTCGCCTCTTATGCTTGGCGTCCGCCACGACGTCGCGGTCAGCGCCGTCCTCGCCTCGCTGTTCGGGGCGTTCGCGGCCGTGCTGGCCCGGGTGTTGTTCGCCGAGCGGCTCGTGGCCTCCCAGCTGCGCGGTGTCGCGACGATCATCGCTGGCGTGGCGGCTCTGAGCGTCCTGCAGGAGTAGCGACGCCCCGGCCGCTCGCGTCTCAGTTGGTGTCCGCAAGCGCCTTACCGGATGACGCGCGCTCGTGCCACTTGCGGCGCGCTGGCGCTTGGTTGGGACGGCGGCGGCTCGTGAGCGTAAGCGCGGCCGTGCCCCGGGAGGAGCGACGCAGCCGCGGGCTCGGGCCGGAAGCGCTTGCTTGGGTGCCGCCGACGAGTCGTTCAGCGTTCGCGGCTTCGGTAGGGTCGGTTTGACTCTGGCCCGCTGCCCAGGAGCGCGGCATCTCTTCCGAGCCGTCCACGGCCGTACCGTCCTCGCCTTCGGGCGCGGTGCTCGCTGCCACGAAGCTTCAGATCCCCCGTGTGCGCTCGGATCTGGTGCTCCGCACTCGTCTGGTCGCGCTGCTCACTGCCGCCGGCGACGCCAAGCTCGCGCTCGTCGAGGCGCCCGTGGGTTCGGGGAAGACCACGCTGCTGGCCGAGTGGCACGCGGCGCCGGAGGAGCAGCGACCGTTCGCCTGGCTGTCGCTCGATCGGGTCGACAACGATCCCGTGCGCTTTCTGGAGGGCGTGATCGCAGCGCTGGGGACGATCGAGCCGCGCATCGGTGGGCAGGCGCTGGTTGACCTCGCAGGACCCGCCGGCCTGACCGACGTGGTGTTGCCCTCGCTCGTCAACGACCTCGCGGCGGTGTCGCGGCGGCTGGTGCTCGTGCTCGACGACTACCACGTGATCGCCAACCCGCGGATCCACGAGGCGGTCACGTTCCTGCTCGACCATCAGCCCGCGACGCTGGAGCTTGCCGTGGCCACGCGCTCGGAGCCCCCGCTGCCGCTGGGGCGCCTGCGCGTGCGCCGCGAGCTGGTGGAGGTTCGCGCGGCCGAGCTGCGCTTCACGGACGACGAGGCGGCGGCGCTGCTGAACCGCAGCGGCGAACTCGGCCTCGATGCGGCCGACATCGCTCGGCTTCAGGATCGGACTGAGGGCTGGGCCGCGGGTCTGCAGCTGGCCGCGCTGTCGCTGTCCGGCCGTGAGAACCGGCGCGCGTTCATCTCGTCGTTCGCCGGCGACGACCGCCCGGTCGTCGACTATCTCGGCTTCGAGGTCCTCGACGGCCAGCGGCAGGAGGTGCGCGACTTCCTGCTTCGGACGTCGATCCTCGACCGCCTCTGCGGATCGCTGTGCGACCACGTTACCGACGGCAAGGATTCGGCCGGGCGGCTCGATGAGCTGGAGCGGGCGGGCCTGCTGCTGGTGCCGCTCGATAGCAAGCGCGAGTGGTATCGCTACCACCACCTCTTCGCGGAGCTGCTGCGGCATGAGCTCGCGCGAGCCAGGCCGGAGCTTGTGGCAGCGCTGCACCGTCGCGCATCGGCGTGGTTTCGGGACGCCGGCTCCGCCGGCGAGGCCATCGATCACGCGATCGCCGGCGGTGACGTGACCGGGGCGAGCGAGCTGATCACCGAGAACTGGTACGCGTACCTCCAGCGCGGACGGATCGAGACCGTCGCCGGCTGGCTCGACGCGCTCGGGGATGGCGTGGTCTGCGGCGAGACCGCGCTATGCCTGACGAAGGCGTGGATCGCGGTGAACACCGGCCGGCTCGACGATGTCGCCCGCTGGGTCGAGGCCGGCGAGCGCGCGGGCGCCGACGAGCCCGCGCTCGAGTCCGGAGTGGCCAGCCTGCACGAGATCCACCGCTACATGGGCGGCGATGTCGAGCGTGCCGTGGAGGCCGGACGCCGCTCCGTCGAGCGCGGTGAGACGCCCTGGCGTCCGGTGGGCTGCCCGGTCCTGGGGATCGCGCTGTTCTGGAGCGGCCGTCCCGGCGAGGCGGCCGCGGAGCTCGAGAGCTCCGCGGACACGGCACGGGCCGCGGGCAACCACCTCGCGGTCATCCACGCCTGCGCGGGGCTGGCAGCAATCCACGCCGAGGACGGTGAGCTCGCGACGGCCGACGCCGCAGCCCAGGCCGCGCTGCGGCTGGCGGAGCAGCACGGCCTGACCGAGCACTGGGCGACGACGATGGCGCGCGTGGTACACGGACGCGCGCTCGAGCAGCGCGGCCTGATCGCCGCGGCCGGTGACGAGCTCGACCGGGGTGTCGAGCTCTCTCAGCGCGGGGTCGCGACGGTCGAGATCGCCTACGCCCGTCTCGCGCAGGCCGAGGCGCGTCAGCTGCGCGGCGATCGCGATGGTGCCGCCGAGGCCGTCCGGGAAGCTCGCCGGGTGATCGATCAGTGCGCCGCCCCTGGGATCCTGCGCGAGATGCTCGCGCGGACCGAGCGGCGGCTGCATCTCGCCTCCCGCGTGGGGGCGAGCGATAGTCGGGCGCCGGCGGACGAGCTGACCGAGCGGGAGCTGGGCGTGCTGCGCCTGCTGCCCAGCGCGCTCTCCCAGCGGGAGATCGGCGGCGCGCTCTACGTCTCCTTGAACACGATCAAGTCACACGCGCGCAGCATCTACCGCAAGCTCAACGTCGAGACCCGCGACGAGGCGGTCGCACGGGCGCGCAGCCTCGGACTGTTGTAGCGCGATGCCACGGCTTGGCGCGACACTAGCCATGGCAGCGGTTGCCTGGGCACTGGCAGCCGGCTGCGGCGCCGACCAGGCCAATGCCCCGGAGCGCGCGGACGCCGCGGCCGCGGCGTCCGGTGTTCGGGCGGCGATGGCGCGGCTCGAGGCGTTCCGTCGGGTGCCCCGCTTCATCGCTCCGGGTCCGGCCTTCGACGCCGCCGGCAGCCTGCGTGGCAAGCGGATATTCGAGATCCCGATCACCAGCGAGGTCCCCTTCATCTCGGCGATCGAACGCGGCATGCGCCAGGCGGCGTCTGCGGTCGGAGCACAGCTCGTGGTCTACCCCAACCAAGGCGAGCCGTCGCAGTGGGCGCAGGGGATTAGGACGGCAATCGCCCGCGACGCGGACGCAATCCTCCTGCTGGCCCAGGATCCCGACCTTCTCGGGCCGCAGATCGCGCAGGCCGAGGGCGCAGGCATCCCAGTGATCGTGCTGCGGACGACCGGGCAGGGGCAGCCGTGCCCGGCCCTCGGGACGACCTGCGTGCCGGCGCCCTTTGAGGACGCGGGACGGCTCGAGGCCGACTGGGTGATCGCGGACAGCGGCGGAAATGCCGACGTGCTCGTGATCACCTCCAACGACGCCCCGTCCACCGATCCGCTCGTGACCGGGTTGAGGAACGAATTCCGGACCGGCTGCCCGGCGTGCCAGCTGCGCTTCGTGGACGTTCCGATCCCCGACTGGGCGACCAAGCTCCGCACCGAGGTGCAGTCGGCGCTCGTCCGCGATCCGCGCCTGAGCTACCTCATTCCGGCCTACGACAGCATGTCGCAGCACGTGGTCCCGGCGCTTGTGGCGAGCCGCCGGGCCGACGAGGTGAAGATCGCGACCTTCAACGGCACCCCGTTCGTGTTGAAGATGCTCCAGGACGCAAACGTCATCCAGATGGACGCGGGCGAGAACCCGGCCTGGGTCGGATGGGCGAGCATGGACCAGGCCTTCCGCGCAATCGCCGGCCAGACGCCGGTTCGCAGCGAGCGCACGCCGCTGCGCGTGTTCGACGACTCCAACGTGGACGAGACGGGGCGCCCACCGCGCTTCGACACGGGCTACGGCCGCGCCTACGTGGACGGCTACAGGAAGCTGTGGGGCCTCAAGCGGTAACCGCCTCGCTCGCGGCCACGCACATCTCCAAGAGCTTCGCCGGCACGCGTGCGCTCGACGACGCGCACCTCACCGTGCTGCAGGGCGAGGTCCACGCGTTACTCGGCGAGAACGGCTCGGGAAAGTCCACGCTGATCAAGGTGCTCGCGGGCTATCACGCCCCTGATCCCGGCGGCCGGCTCGCGGTGAACGGCCGGCAGCTGCAGCTGCCGCTCAGCCCAGGCCAAGCGCGCGAGCTGGGCCTGCGCTTCGTTTACCAAGACCTTGCGCTTATTCCGTCCCTGAGCGTCGTCGAGAATCTATGGCTGGAGGAACTGGCTACGGCCCGCCGCTTGCGTATCTCGTGGCGAGCGGAACGAGCGCGCGCGGCCCAGGCGCTTTTGCACGCCGGGGTGCACATCGACCCGCGTGCCCGGGTGGACGGCCTGGGACCAGCCGAGCGCGCGTCGCTCGCGCTCGCGCGAGCCATCGAGGGCCTGCCGCGTAGCGGGGGTGTTCTCGTGCTTGACGAGCCGACCGCCTTCCTGCCGCACTCCGCCCGCGAGCACCTCTTCGGACTGATTCGCGAGCTCGCGGGCGCGGGCAGGAGCGTGGTGTTGGTTTCGCACGAGCTCGGCGAGGTCCGGCAGGTCGCCGACCGCGTGACCGTGCTCCGCGATGGTCGCAACACAGGCACCGTCGAGGTGCCGGCGGTTGACGCGCAGCAGCTGGTGGAGATGGTCATCGGCCATCCGCTCGGATCGCTCGCCGCCGCGCACGGCCCGGGCACGGCCGCCGAAGGCACGATCGCGGTGAGCGCGCTGACGGGCGAGGTCGTGGACGGCCTGTGCATCCGCCTCAGCCCGGCCCAGGTCGTCGGCCTCACCGGCCTTCCCGGCTCCGGCTTCGACGAGGTGCCGTACCTGCTGTTCGGCGCCCGCCGAGCGCGCTCCGGCCGGCTCACGCTGGGTGATGAGATCGATCTCACCACCATCACCCCGGCGCGCGCGCTTCGTGCCGGCATGGCGCTGCTGCCGGCTGAGCGCGAGCGCGACGGCGGCGTCGGCTCGCTGTCAGTGGGCGCGAACGTGACGCTGCCTGTGCTCGACCGGCACGCGTCGCGCCTTCGGCTCGATCGCCGGCGCCTGCACGAGGTCGCCGCCCGCCTGCTCGCCCGGCACGACGTGCGACCGAACGCGCCCGGACTTGCCCTTGGCGCCCTGAGCGGCGGCAACCAGCAGAAGGCGCTGCTCGCCAAGTGGCTGCAGACCGAGCCGCCGCTCCTGCTCCTGGACGAGCCCACTCGCGGAGTGGATGTCGGCGCCCGCCAGGAGATCCTGGCCACCATTCGAGGGCTGGTGGGCCAGGGCATGTCGGTCCTGTGCGCCAGCAGCGACCACGACCAGCTCGCGGCGCTCTGCGACCGCGTCCTCATCTTCTCCGGCGGCAAGGTGGTAGGGGAGCTCGCCGGCGAGGCGGTGACGAAGGAGAGGATTGCCGAGCTGTGTCATCGCGCGCGCTAGCACAGCGCCGTGGCGAGGTCGCTCAGCGCCTCGCGCTCCCGGCCGCCTGGGTGCTCGTGATCGCGCTCTTCGGAACGCTCGAGCCGGACACCTTCCTGACGACTGCCAACTTCCAGACGATCTTCGGCTCGGAGGCGGTGCTCGCGGTGCTCACGCTCGGGCTGTTGTTTCCGCTCACCGCCGGCGACTACGACCTCTCGATCGCCTCGACGCTTTCGCTCTCCGCGATGGTCGTGGCCCTGCTCGACGCGCAGCATGGCTGGCCGGTGTGGTGGGCGGTGCTGGCGGCGCTGGCGGCGGCCGCGGTCGTGGGCGTCGTGAACGGCTCCCTCGTCGTGCTCCTGCAGGTCGATTCCTTCATCACGACGCTCGGGACCGGCGCGTTCCTGTCGGGGGTGGTGCTCTGGATCAGCGACTCGCAGACGATCGGCGGCGTCTCGCAGGGGCTTGTGGACCCGGTGATCGTGTGGGATCTGTTCGGCATCCCGCTGTCGTTCTTCTACGGCCTGGCGCTATGCGGTGTCGTCGCGTACGTGTTCGAGCTGACCCCGCTGGGTCGCAGGGTGCTGTTCGTGGGTCAGAGCCGCAGCGTCTCGCGGCTGAGCGGCGTGAGGGTGGCACGCGTGCGCTTCGGCGCGCTCGTGGCCTCGGCGACGATCAGCGGCCTCGCGGGGGTGCTCTACGCGGGCACGATCGGCGGCGCCGATCCGTCGTCTGGCGCGAGCTATCTGCTGCGTGCGTTCGCCGCCGCCTTCCTGGGGGCAACAAGCATCGTGCCGGGCCGCTTCAACCCGTGGGGCTCGATCATCGCCGTCTACTTCCTGGGCACGGGCGTTACCGGCCTGCAGCTCCTGGGCCTCGCAAGCTACGTCCAGCAGCTCTTCTACGGCGGAGCGCTCGTGTTCGCCGTGGCGCTGGCGCAGCTGGGACGGCGGCTCAGTTTCACCCGGGGTGAAACGCCCCCCGAATGATGACAGCCCACACTGGGCGGTGGAAGGCTCGGGAACGTGAAGATCGACAACAAGCGGCGATACAGGATCGTCATCCGCGGGCGCCTGAGTGATCGGCTGGGCTCGGCCTTCCCGGAGATGTCGCTGGAGCGGCGTCCAGGCCAGACCGTGATGTGCGGTCTCGCCGACCAGGCGGGACTGCACGAACTGCTCGACCGGCTGCGCGACCTCAGCATCGAGCCGGTGAGCGTCGGTGTCGACGATTAGGCGCCCTCGGCACGCGCGTGGCAACGACACCGACATGATCAGGGCGCTCAAGGCCGGCGACGAGACCGCCTTCGTCGCATTGATACACGCTCATCACTCCGTGCTGCTGCGGGTAGCGATGACCTACGTTTCAAGCCGCGCCGCGGCCGAGGAGGTCGTGCAGGAGACGTGGCTCGGCGTCCTGAACGCGCTCGACCGCTTCGAAGGGCGCTCGTCGCTGAAGAGCTGGATCTTCCGAATCGCAGCGAACATCGCCCGCACCCGCGCCGTCCGCGAGCCGCGCTGCCGCCGATTCGCGTCGCCCCCGGAACCGTCGCCGAGCGCATCGAACTCTCCGTCGATCCCGATCGCTTCTTCCCCCCCGACCACGCTCGCTTCCCCGGTCACTGGGCGGGCGGACCCGCCTTCGGCCGCGGTCGGGTCGTCGTAGGCCTTGCAGAGCGCGGTCATCTCGTTGACTCCTTGATAGGCAAGGTGGTGGGTTGTATGGCCAAAGGGCCGCGGACGCGACCGCGTGGGCGCTCACCGGAGGCGGACGGCTCGTCCCCAAGGTCCTCCATGGGCCGGTCGTCGACGGTCTGCAGGCCGCCGACCATGCCGGCCTTGCGCTCGGCCATCGCCGCATCGATCGCGAGCGAGCACTTGGGGTCGCGCTTGAGCAGGACGAGTGAGAGGGCGGGGAAGATGACCACTGAGAGCAGTCCGGCGGCGATGAGCGCGGCGGCGTTGGCGGGCGAGACGACGTGGAGCGCGAGGCCGACGGCGGTGGCGGCGACGATGAACGGCAGGGATGTGGCCTGCATGAGCATCGCGATGGGGAGTCGTTCGCGCGGGATGACCGGGCGGTAGAGCAGGGCGGGTAGGCCGCGGACGGCGACGAGTGCGGCGAGGAAGATGGGGACGTGCATCAGGGTCGAGGCGCTGGCGGTTAGGGCGTCGAGGTCGTAGCGCACGCCGGTGGTGACGAAGAAGATCGGGATGAAGATGCCGAAGCCGGCGGCTTCGAGCTTGCGCCGGAAGTCGGGGTGGGTCATTGCCTTGTCGCGGTCGACGAGTGAGATGATCGCGCCGGCGATGAACGCGCCGAGGATGACCTCGAGTCCGAGGTTGGTGGCGAGCGCGACGAGGCCGATGAGCAGCACGAAGGCGGCGCGGATGCGGATCTGCGCGGTGGTGTCCTGCAGGCGGCGCAGGGTTTCGCCGAGCCGCCGCGAGTGCTCGATGCCGGCGATGAGCAGCGCGACGAGCACGGCGACCACGAACAGGCCGGCCAGGAGGATGACCTTCGACGTCGTCGAGCCGGCCTCGCGCGAGAAGAACAGCGAGAGCAGGATGA
>JBKPLR010000059.1:0-58176 GCA_046731695.1 Actinomycetota bacterium | reverse complement strand
ACCGGCTTCCGCGAGAACGCTTCCTCCGCATACTTCAGCGTTGGCGCATATGACCGCACCGTCGTTGGCTTCCGCTCGAGCGATGCCAGCCAGCGATTCGCCCAGTCGGCAAAGGCGACGTTGGGCTGAGGCTGATAATCGCCATCATCGACAGTGACTGCGATCTTGCGGAGAGCCCGCTCGGCCTGACGACGATTGCGTCCGACCCGGATCTTGTCCGCACGGGCACCGTCACGAACCACCACATAGTAGAGCGGCCCCTGCGGACAAGTGCACCCGTCAGTGGCGGTCGCAAACCGCGTCCAAGCGCGGCGCGTCTCGCACACTCGCGAATGTTTGGCCTGGAGGCTCGCCACGGGATTCTCGTACTTTGCGGTACTCCACTCGTACTCTCGGAGCCACGGCGAGCCTAGTGCACGACGAGCGAGATTTCAAGATAAGGCCAATTTGCGGGATCTTTCTCGATGGGCCGTGTAGGGATCGAACCTACGACCTTGGGATTAAGAGTCCCCTGCTCTACCAGCTGAGCTAACGGCCCGAGGCGTCGCCTAGTGTAGCCGCGGTGAAAATCGCTTCGATCGTTGGCAACCGGCCGCAGTTCATCAAGGCGGCGCCGACCTCCGTGGCGCTCCGCGAGCGCGGCCTCGAGGAGGTCGTCCTGCATACCGGGCAGCACTACGACCGCGAGCTCTCACAGGTCTTCTTCGAGGAGCTCGCGCTCGAGGAGCCGCGGTACCGGCTCGACCTGCGCACAGCCGACCCGGACGTGATGCGCCCCGAGATCGAGGAGAAGCTGCGCGCGGAGCGGCCGGACTGGGTGCTCGTCTACGGGGACACGAACTCCACCCTTGCGGGCGCCCTCGCGGCCGAGGAGCTCAGCCTCCCGCTCGCACATGTCGAGGCCGGCCTTCGCAGCGGCGACCTCTCGATGCCGGAGGAACGGAACCGAATCGAGACCGACAAGCGGGCCGGGCTGCTGTTCTGCCCCGACGAGCGCTCTAAGGAGACGCTCGCCGAAGAGGGCGTCGCCGGGCGCGTCGAAGTCGTCGGCGACGTGATGGCCGACGCGACACGTGTCTTCGAGCCGATCGCGCGGGCACGGGCACAGCTCCAGGCGCCCGAGCAGTACGCGGCGCTGACGATCCACCGGGAGGCGAACACGAAGCCCGACCGGCTCCGTGAGCTGATCTCCGCACTGAACGACAGCGGCTGGACGTTCGTTTTCCCAGTCCACCCGCGCACGCGCAAGGTCATGGACGAGCACGCCATCGAGGCGGCGCCGTCGCTCAACCCGATCGAGCCGGTGGGCTATCTGGAGATGCTCGCCCTCGTGGCCGGCTCCGCACGGGTCGTCACCGACTCCGGAGGGCTTCAGAAGGAGGCGTACTGGCTCCGGATCCCGTGCATCACGCTTCGGCCCTCGACGGAGTGGGTCGACACCGTCCTCGCGGGCGCGAACACCCTTGCGGAGCCGGCAGAGGTCAAGGCCGCGCTCGAGGACGCCCGCTTTCCCGACGACCCGCCACCGCTGTACGGAGACGGCCACACCGCGAAAAGGATCGCGGAAGCTCTCTATACGCTTCACGAGCCATGAGCAAGATCGGCATCGTCGGCGCCGGCTACGTCGGCGTTCCGCTCGCGGACACGTTCGGCCGCGCGGGCCATTCGATCCTGCTCATCGACGTTCAACCCGACCGGGTGGAGATGCTCAACCGCGGCGAGAGTTACGTCGAGGACGTCCCGAGCGAGGCCCTCGAGAAGCTCGTCGACGACGGGCGCCTCGAGGCGACACTCGACTACGAAGACCTCAAGGAAACGGACGCGATCCTGATCGCGCTGCCGACGCCGCTCTCCGAGCAGCGCGAGCCCGACCTCTCGATCGTCCTCGACGCAACGAGGGGCATCGCGAGCCGCCTCCAGAAGGGCCAGCTGATCATCCTCGAGTCGACTACCTATCCGGGCACGACTCGCGAGCGCCTTTTGCCGATCCTCGAGGAGAGCGGGCTGAAAGTCGGCGAGGACTTCTATCTCGCCTTCTCACCAGAGCGGGTGGATCCCGGCCGGGAGGACTGGACGACGAAGACGACGCCGAAGGTCGTCGGGGGCATCACCGAGGCGTGCACCAGCAAGGCCGTCGAGCTCTACGAGTCCGCACTCGACACCGTGTTGCCGGTCTCCTCGCCGGAGGCCGCCGAGCTGACGAAGCTGCTCGAGAACATCTTCCGCTCGGTCAACATCGCGCTCGTCAACGAGCTCGCGCAGCTGTGCGACCGGATGGACATCGACGTCTGGGAGATCGTCGACGCCGCCTCGACGAAGCCGTTCGGCTTCATGCGCTTCGATCCCGGGCCCGGCCTCGGTGGGCACTGCCTCCCGGTCGACCCGTTCTACCTCGCGTGGAAGGCCCGCCAGTACGACTTCTACACCGAGTTCATCGAGCTGGCCGGGAAAGTCAACGCCAACATGCCCTACTTCTGCCGCTCGCTGATCTCGCAGGCGCTCAACCATGGGCGCGAGCTGTCCTTGAAGGGGTCGAAGGTCCTGATCCTCGGCGTGAGCTACAAGGCCGACGTCCAGGACGCGCGCGAGTCGCCTGCGATCAAGCTGATCGAGCTCCTGCGAAACGCGGGCGCTGAGGTCGCCTACCACGATCCTCACGTCGCCGAGCTGCGCGAAGCCGGGCTCTCGTCTGTGGCGCTCGCTCCAGCCGAGCACGATTGCGTCGTGATCGTGACGGCGCATTCCTCGATCGACTATGACCGCGTAGTCGACGAGGCGCCGCTCGTCGTGGACCTTCGCAACGCGACCGGGAGGAACGGCGGCGTGAACGAGAAAGTCTGGAAGCTGTGAGCATGAGGGGCGTAGCGATGGTGGGGCTGGGTTACTGGGGCCCGAATCTCGCGCGGAACTTCGACGACCTCGCCGACCTGCGCTGGCTCTGCGACGCCTCGCCCGAAGCGCTCGAGCAATACGCTGCGCGCTACCCGCGGGCGCGCACGACCACGAGCTACGACGACGTGCTCGCCGACGAAGAGCTCGACGCCGTGATCGTGGCCACCCCGACGGTGACCCATTACGAGCTCGCGAAGCGCGCCCTCGAAGCCGGCAAGCACGTCCTCGTCGAGAAGCCGCCTGCGCTGAACGCCGCCGACGCCGAGGATCTCGTCGCGACGGCTGAGGCGAACAACCGCGTGCTCATGCCAGGTCATCTGCTGCTGTACCACCCTGCGGTGGGGGCGGTGAAGGAGCTCGTCGACGGGGGCGCGCTCGGCGATGTCCTGTGCGTCTACTCGAACCGGCAGAACCTCGGGAGGATCCGGACCGACGAAAACGCCCTCTGGTCGCTCGGCGTGCACGACCTCTCGGTGATCCTGTACCTGCTGGACGAGGAGCCTTCCGAGGCGTGGGCGCACGGAAACTCGTTCCTGACTCCGGGCGTCGAGGACGTCGTCTTCTGCTACCTGCGCTTCCCGTCCGGGAAGATCGCGCATATGCATCTGTCCTGGCTCGACCCGCACAAGATGCGGAAAGTCACCGTCGTCGGGAAGGAGAAGATGGTCGTGTTCGACGACATGGAGCTCGAGCGCAAGGTGACGATCTACGAGAAGGGCCCGTGGCAGCCGACCGAGACCTACGGCGAGTGGCAGACACGAACGGGCGACATCTTCAGCCCGAAGATCCCGAATGACGAGCCGCTGCGCGTGGAGTGCCGCCACTTCCTCGATCTCGTCTCGGGTAACGGGGAAGCGATGACGGCCGCGCGCGACGGGCTGGCAGTCGTGCGCGTCCTCGAGCAGCTGCAGGCATCGCTGGTCGCGGCTCCCGCGTGACCGAAATCGCGGAGACCGCGATCGTCTACCCGGGCACGGTCGTCGGCGAGGGCTGCCGGATCCTCGACTACGCCGTCGTGGGCAAGCAGCCGACGCTTTCGCCCCGCTCGACTGCCGCCCGCGAGCAGCTTCCGCCGCTCGAGCTCGGGCCCGGCACCGTCGTCTCCACAGGCGCAGTCGTGTTCGCCGGGACGTCGATCGGCCGGGGGGTGATCGTCGGTGACCAGTCGTGCGTGCGCGAGCGGTGCACGATCGGCGACGACGTCGTGATCGGCCGCGGCGCGCTTGTCGAGAACGACACGGCAGTCGGCGCCCGCAGCAAGATCCAGGCGGAGGCGTACGTGACCGCGTACTCGACCCTCGAGGACGACGTCTTCATCGCCCCCTGCGTCGTGACCACGAACGACAACTTCATGGGACGAACGGAGAAGCGGCACGCGCTCCGCAAGGGCCCCACCATCCGGCGAGGCGCGCGCATCGGCGGGGCCGCGATCCTGCTTCCGGGGATCGAGATCGGCGAGGAGGCGTTCGTCGGAGCGGGTGCCGTAGTGCTGAAGGACGTGCCGGCACGAGCGGTCATGGTCGGCAACCCGGCCAGGCAGATCCGAGAGGTTCCCGAGGAAGAGCTCCTCTAGTTGTGGCGTATGCGGATCTTGTAGGAGCCTGAGCCGGGCTTCGCGAGCTTCACCTGGACGAAGTACCAGCCGCTCTTCGTGGCGCGGTAACGCATCTTCTCGGGCATCCCGGGCGGATGGACCGAGCGCGCCGCGCGCTGGGAGTCCTTTGAAGTGACGAGCGAGTGCGTGCTCGGCTTCCAGAGCACGATGGAGACGTCGACGTTCGAGCTCGGCGGGACCCGCACCGAGATCCTGTGGCCGCGCTTGAGCTTCACGCGGTAGACGTCGGTCGGGTCGTCCCAGGTGTCGATCGTCGCGCGGAAGTGCACCCTCCGGCCGTGGATCGGCGCGGCGACGAACCCCACGTCGTCGTTCGGCTCGAGCCGGTCGCGCTTCGGGATCGTCCCGAGCCGGAGCGTCCGGATCGTCGCGGCCACGTCCAGCTCGCCGAAGCCGGTCAGCGAGTCCCGCCCGACCGCGCACCCGTCGCAGCCGGTTGCGGGGGTCGCGTCGCTGGCGCTTCGCTCGAGCAGCGTCGAGACCTGGTCAGGTGTGAAGCGCGGGTGGAGCGAGAACATCATCGCCGCGGCAGCCGCGGCCTGCGGGGCGGAGAACGAGGTGCCGTCTCCGCGCCGGTACTGCTTCGGGCCGCAGCTCGAGTACCCCTGGTCCGCGCAGTCGGGATTCTTCGCGGTGATCGCCAACGGCATGAGCGAGAAGATGTCCTCGCCCGGTGTCGCGAGGTCGACATAGACGTCGTCGCGGTTGGAGAACATGGGCACGTTCCCGGCGTGACCGTAGGACGCGACGCCGAGCACATGCGGGAGCGCGGCCGGGTAGCTCGCGTGCCGCCACGGCTTGGTCGGCGCACCCTGCCCGTTGCCAACCGCGGCCACGACGAGAGCCCCGCGTGACGTTGCGAAGTTGATCGCGCGCTGCTCGACCCACGAGTAGCCGGAGTGCGCCGGATCGCCCGGGTCGCGGAGCCCGCCGAGGCTGACGTTGATTACCTTCGCGCCCTGCCTGACCGCCCAGCGAATCGCACGCGCCTCCGCCTTCGGCGAGACGGAGCCATCGTCGCGAACGACCTTCGCGACGATCAGGCGGGCGGACGGGGCAAGCCCGGCAATGCCGCGCCCGTTGTCGACCGCGGCCGCGATCTCGCCCGCGACGAACGTGCCATGGCCGTCCTCGTCGTTCGCCGTCCCGCCCACGAAGCTCCGCGCGGCGGCGACTCGCTTCAAGAGATCGGGATGCGACTGGTCGATACCCGAGTCGATCACCGCGACCTGCACCGTCGGCAGGGTCGGGAGCGAGGCGAACGCGTCGAAGGCCCTGTCCTCGGCGAGGTACCACTGCCTCGGAAGGAACGGATCGTTCGGGCTGAAAGCCTGCGCGGCGCTCGGAACCATCAGGAACAGCGCGGCGGCCCCGGCGGCCAGCATGCGCTTCACGGGGCGATCACCGTGACCGGCTTCGACAGCCCGACCGCGAACCCGCGGCCCGCCACGACACGCGCTCGGTAGTTGCCCGGCGAGAGCTGCACCGTCGCCTGGAAGGTGCCGTTCGATGCGATCCTCGTCTGCGCCACAGTCGCCCACCCGTTCGCGCCGAGGCGCTGGATCTGGACGGTCGCTCCGGGCAACACCGGCCGCGCGAGACCATCGGCGGTGACACCGTCACTGCCGGCCGTGAGGCGCACAAACGGGGCCACCGAGAGGTGGACCGGAGCGCTGCGGAAACCGCCGCTCTCGAGGCGATAGTCGGTCGAGACCTTCGGCTTCACGACCGGGGTGACAGATCCCTTCTTCGGCACGAGCTTGGCGGAGCGCTTCCAGGAGCCGCCGAAGGCCTGCGCCTCGAGCGTGACCCTGGTGACGCCTCGGGCGGTTCCCGACAGCGTCGCCGAGGAACCGTAAACGACCGGCGTTTTCGGCTTCAAGAGGCTGAGCAGGCCGAGGCGGAACCACGTCGAGCGCAGGCCGAGAGCCGCTCGCACCACACCGCCGCTGAGGGTCTTCTCGCCCTTCGTCCCGATGAGCGTGAGCGCCCGAACGCGGCCAGAGGACGCCACGTTGGCGCGAAGGTCGACGATCGGGCCCGGAGCGTGGAGCCGACGGCCGAGCGCGGCGGCACCGAACTTCAACGGGCCCCAATTGTGGTACGGCGAGAGCGTGTCGTAGGGATCCCGAACCGAGACGAGGTACGGCTGCGGGTTCGCCGTCGGCCAGACGTCCTGCACGTTCGCGGTCTTCCCGCCGGAGCTCGAGAAGAAATACGTGTCGGCGAGATCACCCTTGTAGAGCACGACCTTTCCTGCGGTCTGGTTGACGGCCTCGGTCGCGGAGGTCGACTCCGCCGCGAGACCGCCGTACACCTGGCTGCGCGTGTCCGGATAGAGGTCGAAGTCGCCCTTGTGCCGGTGCGCAAGCGCGTACGTGCGGGCGACGACCGCCTGTGCGGCGAGCGCTTCCGCGGGCCAGCGGTCCGGCATCTCCGAGGTGACGACGCCCCAGAGGTAGGGCTCGAGCCCGACGACGTTGACCACCTGCAGCGCCGGTCCGTTCCTCTTCACGCGAAGCGCGCCCCGATACGCACGCCCGCCGAACGCAAGCGGCTCCGAGCCCGGTGAGAAGAGCAGCGGCGGAGGGAGGGCTCTTGGCTGCTTCTTCGCAGTGAGCTTGATCTTCAGGCCCGGCCCGAGGATGTGGGTTCCCGCAGGCAGCTTGTGCTTCACGCCCTTGCCGTCGCGGACGACGAACGACGCGCGGGACGAGATGACGACGCGCCTCGCGGCTGCCGACAGCAGCACGCGCACCTTCCGGACCGGCGCTTGCCCGAGCGTCGTGCCCGGGTAGTAGTGCAGGACGATCTTGTCGTAGCTCCACCCGTGGAGGGCGTAGCCGTAAGCGCCGTACTGGGCGAGCCCGATTCCGTGCCCCCAGCCGTGGCCGACCACGAAGATCACGGGGAACGGCTGGGCAGCCTGGTTCGCCGGGGCGGTCTTGAGCCCCAGGGCGGCGAAGAGGGTTGCTGCGAGTGTCGTCACCATCGCCGTGACCCCGGCCTTTCGGCGCAACTGAACTCCGGCCTGACGCCTGAGCCGGAAGACCTTGAGGGTAGCGCACTCATCGACCGAATTTCCTGCTTCTTTACAGTTCGCAAGCGTTTTTCACCGCGTCCGGACGGGGAAGCCCGTCGCGATGGCGGTCGACACGGGTTTCCTGCCGCCCCGCTACCGCTCGCCCGAGCGCATCGGGAGCGGAGGCATGGGCGACATCTTCCTCGCAACCGACGAGGTTCTCGGCCGCCCGGTGGTCGTCAAGCTCCTCGCAGAGCGCTACGCGCGCGACATGGCGATTCGCCAGCGCTTCACTCGCGAGGCGCTGGCCGCGGCTCGCCTGACGGGCGAGGAAGGGGCCGTCACGATCTACGACGTTGGCGAGTGGGAGGACCGGCCGTACATCGTGATGGAGTACGTGCGCGGCGGCTCGCTCGAAGAGCGGCTGCGAGACCGCGGCGCCCACCCTCCCGCGCAAGCGCTCGAGTGGCTCGAGCAGACCGCCCGGGCGATTGACGCGGCACACCGGCACGGGATCGTCCACCGCGACGTCAAGCCCGCGAACCTCCTGCTCGACGAGCGCGGTCGTGTGCACGTCGCCGACTTCGGGATCGCGAGCGCGGCCGGCCTCGACTCGCTCACCCTGACGGGGACCGTGCTCGGGACCGCCGGCTACCTCTCGCCCGAGCAGGCCCGAGGAGAGCGTACGACCTCCGCCAGCGACCGGTACGCCCTCGCGGTGGTCGCGTACGAGCTTCTATGCGGCGAGCGGCCGTTCGCGAACGAGTCGGTGACCGCGGAGGCGGCGGCGCACGTTAACGCGCCGGTCCCGTCGATCGCCGAGCGCTGCCGAGGGTTGCCTCCCGAGCTCGACGCCGTCTTCCAGCGGGCGCTCGCGAAGGACCCCGCCGTCCGCTACGGCAGCGCGGCCGAGTTCGTAGCCGACATCCGCGACGCACTCGCGCGGGCCGCCGGGACGACCGGCAATCTCAAGCCGGTCCCGCTGCCTGCACCGGCTCCGTCGCGGCGACGGTTGCTGCTTCCGGCCCTGCTGCTCCTCATCGCAGCTGCCGTAGGCGCGCTCGTCGCCGTCCTGGTCACGCGCGGCGGCGGCAATCCGGCAGCTCAGGTCGTGACGATGCGGGTGACCGGTCCGGCCGGGAAGGTCACGACGGTCCGAGAGACGGTGACCCGTCAGCAGACGGTGACCGCACCGCCCCCCGCGCCACCGCCACCGCCACCCGTCGGCTCGGGAGCGAGCGGCCACGCCCTCAACGACCAGGGCTACCAGCTGATTCAGCAGGGCAACTTCGTCAGCGCGATCCCGGTCCTGCAGCAGGCCGTGCACAAGCTCTCGGGCACGGGCCCGGCGGATCCCTACGAGGCCTACGCGAACTACAACCTTGGCTACGCGCTCTACCGGAGCGGCCGCTGCGCCGAGGCGGTTCCGTATCTCGAACGGGCTGAGCAGCTCGAGCCGCAGCGGCACGAGCCGAAACAGATCCGCAAGCTCGCCGAGCGCTGCTCATAGACTGAACACGTGCGATTGCTGGTCACCGGGGCGGCCGGGTTCATCGGCTCGAATTTCGTGCACTACTGGCGCGAGCATCGCCCCGACGACCACGTCGTCGCGTACGACCTGCTCACCTACGCGGGAAACCGGGAGAGCCTTCCGGAGCATGTGCCACTCGTGCACGGAGACATCGCCGACTTCGACCTGGCCGAGCAGACGCTGCGCGAAGAGGAGATCGAGGTAGTCGTCAACTTCGCCGCCGAGTCGCACAACTCGCTCGCGGTCGTCGATCCCGGGCGGTTCTTCCGGACGAACGTGATCGGGACGCAGACGCTGCTCGAGGCAGGCCGACGCGCCGGGCTGAACCGCTTCCATCACGTCTCGACTTGCGAGGTGTACGGCGATCTGCCTTTGGATTCCGACGAGCGCTTCACCGAAGAGACGCCGTACGCACCGCGCACGCCGTACAACGCGTCGAAGGCGGGCGCCGACCACGCAGTCCGCGCGTACTTCGAAACCTACGGACTGCCCGTCACGATCACGAACTGCTCGAACAACTACGGGCCGTACCAGTTCCCGGAGAAGGTGATCCCGCTATTCATCTCGCATGCCCTGGACAACAAGCCGCTGCCGCTGTACGCGTCGACGCAGAACAGGCGCGAGTGGCTCCACGTCCTCGACCATTGCCGCGCGATCGAGCTCGTCCTGGAGCGCGGCGAGCCGGGCGGAACGTACAACGTCGGCTCGGGCGTCGAGAAGTCGATCGAGGAGATCGCGGACGCGGTCCTGGGGCTCACCGGCAAGCCGGCATCGCTGAAGACGATCGTCCCGGACCGCCCGGGACACGACCGGCGCTACCTACTCGACTCGACGAAGATGCGGACGCAACTCGGATGGGACGACGAGATCGGCTGGGAGGACGGAATCGCGCAGACAGTCCGGTGGTACACGGAGAACCGCGATTGGTGGGAGCCCCTCCGCGAGCGTGCACCGGTGGACGAAGCGGCCTGGCGCTAGAGACGTTCGAGACAGGCTCGTAGGCCCTCGCGCCAGTGGGGAAGGCGCGGGGCGTTCTTCTCGCTGCGGAGCACCGAGTAGGTCGGTCGTGGAGCCGCGCGACCAATCTCCTGCGTCGTGATCTCCCGGACGCGGCAATCGACGCCCGCCTCATCGAAGATCGACCTCGCGAACTCGGCCCACGAGCATTCGCCCTCCGCGGCGAGGTGCCAGATGCCCTGCGGCTCGTCCAGCAGCTCACGGGTCGCCTCGGCGAGGTGGCCCACGTAGGTCGGGCAGCCGACCTGGTCCGAGACGACGGCGACCTCGTCGCGCTCCCGCGCGAGCTCGAGCATCGTCCTGACGAAGTTGCGGCCCGTCCAGCCGAAGAGCCAGGAGCTCCGGACGATCCAACCGTCACGGATCTCGCGCTCGCCTGCGAGCTTCGTTCTCCCGTAGGTGGAGAGCGGGCTCGGCTCGTCCGATTCGACGTACGGCTCGCGTTTGCGCCCGTCGAAGACGTAGTCGGTCGAGAAGTAGACAAGCGGGACGCCGAGCGCGGCGACATTGCGTGTCCCGAGCACGTTCACCGCTTCCGCTCTGTCCGTGTCCGCCTCGGCGCCGTCGACGTCGGTCCATGCCGCCGCGTGCAGGACGAGATCGACGTCCGCCGAGAACGGTTGCGTCACGTCGAGCTCCGCGCGCCTGCGTGCGTCGGCCTCGGGAAAGGCCTCCTCCAGCGCGGCGCCGAGCTGCCCGCCGGCGCCCGTGATCAGGACGCCGCGTCCCGCTCCGACAGGACCGGCGATTCCGTGCTCCAGAGATGGGCGACCCGCTCTTCGTTCCACGGCACCCGGTGCTCGTCCGGGTCGGCGGCGTCGTATTCCTCGGTGACGTGGTACAGGAACAGGCAGTCGGTCAAAGCCTCGTATCCGTGCGCGTGGTGCCCGGGGATGAAGACGGCTGCCGGATTGTCGTCGCCGATGTCGGCGGTGAACGTCTCCCCGCTCTGGCGGTCGAGCACGACGACCCGCACCATCCCCTGCACGCAGGCGAAGAGATCACTCTGGCCGCGCTCGTGGTAGTGCAGGCCGCGGATCACGCCTTTGCGCGAGAAAGCGAGGTTCGACTGCCTGATGGGCGCAGGCAGCGCCGACTCGCGCATCAGCTCCATGAACCAGCCGCGTTCGTCTTCGAAGCGCCGAAGCGGGATCAGCCTTACGCCTGGGACCATGCTTCGTCTTTGTTGGCGCCGTTGGCGCGCACGAAGTCGTTGACCTCGTAGTAGGCGTCGATCGACTCGCCGGCGTCGCCCCAGAAGCCCTCGAGCACGTCGTACTCCATCGCTCCTTGGTCGACGTACCAGTTGTTCACGTCGGTGATCTCGAGCTCGCCGCGCCCGGACGGCTCCAGCGTCGGCAGCACGTCCCACACCTGCTCGTCGTAGAAGTAGATCCCGGTGACGGCGTATTCGCTCGGCGGGTCGTCCGGCTTCTCGATGATCCGGACCACGCGGTCGCCGTCGAGCTCGGCGACGCCTAGGTGGCGCAGGTGCTCCGGCTCCTCGACGCGCGCGAGCAGAATCCGCCCGCCCCGCTCCTGGCGCTTGAAGTTGTCGACCGCCTCCGCGAGGGAACGCTCGACGACGTTGTCGGCAAGCATCACGACGATGCGCCCGCCGCGGCCGAACCGCTCGGCGAGGCCGAGCGCCTCCGCGATCCCGCCCGGCCGGTCCTGATACGCGTAGAAGAGCCGGTTGATCCCGTGCTCGTGCCCGTTTCCCAGCAGGCGGAAGAACTCACCCGCGTGCGTCCCGCCCGTGACGAGCATCAGCTCCGTGACGCCCGCCTTGACGAGCGCCTCGATCGCCCAGTTGATCATGGGCCGGTCGAAGACAGGCAGCAGGTGCTTGTTCGTGATCTGCGTCAGCGGATGCAACCGCGACCCGGTACCCCCGGCCAGAATCACGCCCTTGAGGGTGGATTCCATCGAGCGGATGCTACGAGTCGGGACGCCGGAAGATGTTGCGGAGCCGTCCCCAGAAGCTTTCGTCACGCGTGTCGGGCTCGATGACCGCGCTCGGCGGCGGCTCCTGATAGTCGTCGAGATCTTCGATCTGGTCGGTTGTGAGCGACAGGCGCACTGTGCCCTCGCTGATCTCGGCGACCTGCTCGGCCGGGACATAGCGCGGCTTCCCAAGCGTGCTCGTCGAGACGGCGAGGCCGTCGAAGATGTCCGCGTTGCTGTCGCCGATGATCTCCTTAACGGCGCCGGCCTCGCTGCCGTCGGCGGCGAGCACCTTCCAGCCGGGCTCGATCAGCAACCACGAGACGGGATCCGCCATGGCGCTGAGTCTGCCCTATCGGCCCGCTGGGCGCAGGGCCGGCGTAGGAGGGGGCTCCAGTGGAGACGGCTCGACGCGCACGATTCGCGCGATCCGTGGCGGCAGCCACCAGTTGTAGCGGCCGAAGAGCGCCATGAACGCTGGCACGAGCAGAGCGCGGACGATCGTGGCGTCGACGAAGATCGCGATCGCCAGGCCGAAGCCGAACTCCTGCAAACCGACCACGCGCCCTGCGATGAAGCCGGAAAAGGCGGCCACCATAACGATTGCCGCCGCAGTCACGATCCTGCCGGTCCGCTCGAGGCCGAGCTCGACCGCGCGCCGGTTGTCCTTCGTCTCGTCCCAGGCCTCGCGCATACGCGTGACCAGGAAGACCTCGTAGTCCATGGAGAGGCCGAAGAGCATCGCGAAGAGGAAGATCGGGATCCACGCCTCGACCTGCTCGAAGCGGTAGAGGCCCCAGAAGTCATGGCCGACGCCCCACTTGAAGACGATCACCAGCGCGCCGTAGGCCGTGGCGACCGAGAGCAGGTTCAGCACGACGGCCTTCAGGGGCAGGATCAGCGAACGGAACGCGCGCATCAGCAGTAGGTACGTGAGCAGGAGCACCGCGACCACGAGCCATGGGAACACCGCGTACGAGCGGTCGATGAAGTCCACGCCCTGCGGCGGCCCGCCGCCGGCGAGCACGCGCACGCCGGCCGGCCAGGACGCGGCCGGGATGATCTTGTCGCGCAGGCGATGGACGAAGCTCTGCGCCGGGCCCTCGCCGTACTCGTGCTTACCGGCCACAACGAGCTGCGCATAGCGCCCGCTCAAGTCGATGTAGGGCGGCCCAGGCCGGTAGCGCACCTGCACGACCTCGGGGTCTCGCCGCAGGCTCGACTCGAGCTTTCGGATCGATTCCTGAACCGGGTCGGCTGTCACGGCGCCCGGCCTTACCGAGTCGACCACGATCTGGGTCGGCGAGATCGCACCCGGCCCTACCGCCTCCCGAAGGATGTTGAAGCCCTTGACCGCCTGTGGGTGCTGCGGGATCCCGAACGCCGAGCCGGGGGTCAGCTTCAGCGCGAAGGCGGGAATCGCGACGGCGAGGAGCAGGGCGACGCCCGCGGCGAGGAACATCGTCGGCCGGTGCATGATCGCGTGGGCCAGCCGCGCCCACATGCCTTTCTCGGGATCACCGCCGCCCGGGAACCGCGGCAACGGCACGTGCAGGCGGGTGCGGAAGAACTCGGCGACCTGCACGCGCTTCGTCCCCTTCCGCCCGTACAGCGAGAGCAACGCCGGCTGCAGGGTCACCGCCGCGGCAATCGAGACAAGCGGAATCAGGAAGCCGCCGATCCCCATCGAGCGCATGAAGGGCGAAGGCATGAACAGCAGCAGCGCGAGCCCGATCGCGACCGTCGCGCCGGAGAACACCACCGCCCTCCCCGCAGTCGCCATCGTGCGCACGATCGCGTCGTCCTTCGAGCCGTTCTTGGCGAGCTCTTCGCGGAAGCGGTACACGATCAGGAGCGAGTAGTCGATCGCGATGCCCAGCCCGATCAGCTGGACGAGGTTGGTCACGTACGTCGCCATCGTGAGGTAGTGGGCGAAGACGTAGACCGCGCCGAGCGTGCCCATGATCGTGCAGGCGGCAAACAGGAGCGGAATCGTGGCCGCCGCGGAGAGCCCGAAGACGAGCAGCAGGATCAGGAGCGCGATCGGCAGCGCAATGAAGAACTCGCCCTTCTTCAAGTCCTCGTCGAAGATCGGGTCGAGGTCGTGCTGGATCGCCGCCTGCCCGGTGACGTACGGCGTGACGAAGAACTTGTGCGGCAACGCGCGCAGGATGTCGTCGGTGTAGCCCTTCGCATCCGCAAGGTTCAGCGTCGAAACGATGTCGCCGTAGAAGATGTGGTTCCCGGCACGGACCAGCGGCCGTGCCTCGCCCGTCGGCACCTGCTTTGCTGCGCGGACCATCGCACGCTGGAGGTACAGCTTCATCGGCGTGTCGCCCGCGTTCTGGACGCGGAAGACGACGGTG
Organism: Actinomycetota bacterium; assembly: GCA_046731695.1. GTDB lineage: Bacteria > Actinomycetota > Thermoleophilia > Gaiellales > Gaiellaceae > AC-32. The sequence goes on along the minus strand of JBKPLR010000059.1, from coordinate 43,786 downwards.
AACGCGCCGTCGCTGCGGTCGCCGTAGTGCTTCTCGAGGATCGCGCGGGCCCGCTCGGAGTCGGTGCCCGGCATCGTGAAGGTGTTGGAAAGGAGATCGGGGAGCTTGCCGTTGGCGTAGCCGCCTGCGAAGAGGACGAAGGCCCAGGCCGCTACGACGAGCCACCTGTTGCGTACCATCAGACGAGTCCAACGCGCCATCAACCACCTGGCTATCCAACGGGCTTCTGGCTGTCAAGGGGAACCGAGAGCGGCACGGCCGCGTTGACGCAAAGAGATGAGACACCGAGACGACATCGACAGGCTGCACGACGAGATCAGGGAGCTCGTGGATGATCTCTGGCAGGTCCCACGCTTCGTCGTCGCGCGCCGCGGCTTCCGGCCGAACGTCGACTGCATTCGCAGCGAGGACCCGCCTGAGCTGCACGTCGTCGTCGAGCTCCCCGGCGTCGACCCGGAGCGAATCCAGGTGATCGCTGCCGACCGGGTCCTCGTCATCGCCGGCGAGCGCTGCCGTCCAGAGGTCGGCGGCCGCTACCAGCAGATGGAGCTCGAGTATGGCCGCTTCCAGCGCCGCATCTCGCTCGACGAGCCAATCGACCCTTCGAAGGCGGCGGCGCGCTATGCCCAGGGCCTCCTGACGATCGTGCTCCCGATCGCGGCGAAGGCTCCGACGCAAGAGCGCATCTCGATCGCGATCGTGATGAAGTCATGAGTGACCTGACCCTCGAAGAGCAGCTCGAGCAGGGCGACGTCGAGATCCCGTCGACGCTGCCGGTACTCCCCTTGAAGGAGACCGTCGTCTTCCCGCAGTCGGTCTCGCCGCTCGCGATCGGCCAGGAGCGCTCGATCAAGCTCGTGGACGACGTCGTCGCAGGAGAGCGCGTGCTCGCCCTCGTCACGGTCCGCAACGAAGACGCCGAGGAGCCGGGTTGGGACGACCTCTACGACATCGGGACCGCCGCCGTCGTGCACAAGATGATCCGCGTCCCCGACGGCTCGCTCCGAATCCTGGTCCAGGGCGTCAGCCGTGTTCGCCTCCAGCGGCACGTCCAGGACGAGCCGTACCTCGTCGGTGAGTTCGAGGAGGTCCCCGAAGGCGTCGAGGAGACCCCCGAGCTGGAGGCGCTGACCCGGAGCGTCCAGAACGAGTTCAGCCGCCTGATCTCCCAAGTCCCGTACCTGCCGGCGGAGCTCGAGCTCGCCGCCGCGAACGTCGACGACCCTAGCGCCCTCTCGCACCTCGTCGCCTCGACGCTCCGGCTGAAGACGGAGGACAAGCAGGCGCTCCTTGAGGAGGAGGACGTCGCAGCGCGCCTGCGCGCGATCCTCGCGATCCTGAACCGCGAGCTCGAAGTCGTCGAGCTGGGCTCGAAGATCCAGTCCCAGGTCCAGTCGGAGATGGAGAAGGGCCAGCGCGAGTTCTTTCTGCGACAGCAGCTGAAGGCGATCCAGGAGGAGCTCGGCGAAGGGGACGAACAGCAAGCCGAGATCAACGAGCTGCGCGAGCAGATCGAGGAGAAGAAGCTCCCCGAGGACGCGCGCAAGGCAGTCGACCGCGAGCTGGCGCGGCTCGAGAAGCTCCCGTCGGCCGCCGCCGAGTACGGCGTCATCCGCACCTACCTCGACTGGATCCTCTCGCTCCCCTGGAACGAGACGAGCGAGGACAACCTCGATCTCGAGCGGGCGCGGCAGATCCTCGACGAGGACCACTACGACCTCGAGAAGGTAAAGGAGCGAATCCTCGAGTACCTGGCGGTCTCGAAGCTGAAGAACGAGGTCTCGGGGCCGATCCTCTGCTTCGTCGGCCCACCCGGGGTCGGCAAGACGTCGCTCGGGCAATCGATCGCCCGCACGGTCGGCCGCAAGTTCGTGCGCCTGTCCGTCGGCGGCGTGCGCGACGAGGCCGAGATCCGCGGCCACCGTCGCACGTACATCGGCGCGATGCCGGGCACGATCATCCGCTCGCTGCGCGACGCCGAGTCGAAGAACCCGGTGCTGCTGATCGACGAGATCGACAAGATGGGCGCCGACTTCCGCGGCGACCCGGCGAGCGCGATGCTCGAGGTACTCGACCCCGAGCAGAACAAGAACTTCCGCGACCACTATCTCGACCTGCCGTTCGACCTCTCGAAGGTGCTGTTCATCTGCACCGCGAACCAGATCGAGACCATCCCCGGGCCGCTGCTGGACCGGATGGACGTGATCCAGCTCTCCGGCTACACGGAGGACGAGAAGCTCGGCATCGCCCGCAAGTACCTCGTGCCGAAGCAGCTCGAAGCCCACGGGCTCAACGACGAGCAGCTGAAGATCGGCGACGAGGCGCTGCGAGTGGTGACCCGTGAGTACACTCGCGAGGCCGGCGTCCGGAACCTCGAGCGGCGGATCGCCGACCTCTGCCGTAAGACCGCCCGCGAAATCGCCGAAGGCAGGACGGACAGCGTCGAGGTGGACGAGGACCGCGCGCGGTCGTGGCTCGGCCCGCGCCGCTTCCCAACCGATCCGCGCAAGCGAACCGCCGACCCGGGCGTCGCGACCGGACTTGCCTTCACGCCCGTCGGCGGCGACGTCCTCTTCATCGAGGCAACCGCCTATCCGGGCAAGGGCAAGCTGACGATCACCGGCCAGCTCGGCGAGGTGATGCAGGAGTCGGCGCAGGCGGCGCTCTCGTGGGTCCGCGCCCACGCGGAGCAGCTTGGGCTGCCCGAGGACTGGTTCGCCGAGCACGACGTCCACATCCACGTCCCCGCCGGCGCGGTACCGAAGGACGGCCCATCGGCCGGGATCACGATCGCGACGGCAATCGCGTCACTCGTCCGCAGCGAGCCGGTCGCAGAGGACCTCGGGATGACAGGCGAGATCACGCTGACCGGCCAGGTACTTCCGATCGGCGGCGTCCGCGAGAAAGTGCTCGCAGCTCAGCGCTACGGCCTGAAGCGAGTCGTGCTCCCGCAGGAGAACGAGCCGGATCTCGAGGAGCTGCCCGAGGAGACCCGCGCCGAGCTCGAGTTCATCCTCGTCGACTCGATCGAGGATGTGTTCGAGGTTGCGTTCTCGAAGGGCGGCAGCGCCAAAAGGCAGCCTGCGCCGCCGCCCGAGCGCCAGGCCGCTTCCTCGGTTTAGCGCCGAACGACAGCAGGGTAGAGTTTGCCCGCTGCAAACGACTGAAAGGACGGCCTCTGCGATGGCCAAGGCGAAAGACCGAGTTGCCGACGTGAAGCCCTACGTGAAGCGGGCGATCCAGGACGAGGAGCTCCGCGACAACCTCCGGAGCGCCTTCGCTACCGCGCGCGACGTCTACGACGAGCTGATCGGCGGCCGCGGCGTGACTGCGGTTGCCGGCAGAGTCGCGAGCGATGATGAGATCCAGGACCAGCTTCGTTCCGCAATTGATGACCTACGAAAAGCCGCCGAGCGGATCCAGGGCAAGGAAGCGCACAAGGGGCGCAATACGACCCTGCTTCTGGCCGGGATCACGCTCGGGATCCTCTTCAACCCGATGACCGGCCCCGAGACCCGGCGCTGGTTGAAGGACAGGATCTTCGGCGAGAACGAAGAGTTCGGGTACGGCTCAGGCTCTGGCGGGAACTCGAGCTAGTTACGGCCTGGCATTCGCCCGCGGGCTGAAGCCCAGCGAGCGCAGGAGCCCCTGGTCCCGCTGCCCCGGCGCCCGGGGCTTGAGCGCGCGCTGGAGCGAGCCGGGATCGAGCCCGCTCGCCTCGGAGATGTCGGAGACCTGCAGCAGAATCGCCGCTGGCTTCGGCGCAGGATCCGTGACGGCCGCCGCCGCCACCCAGCCCGCGACGTTCTCGAAGCGAACGTCCTGCAAGTGCTGCCAGGCCTGGAGGTAGAGCGTCGGGTCGACGGCGCCGTCGTACCCCATGAAGATCAGCGAAGCCGGATGCACCTCGAAGTGCAGGTGCGTCGGGGTCCCGGCCGCGTCGCCGGTGTTGCCGACGAAGCCGAGCACGTCGCCGGCCTTGACGTAGTGCCCGTTCTTGGCGAGCGGCGAGAACGCGGAGAGGTGTGCGTAGTAGAACTGGTTGCCCTGCGTGTCGCGGACCCAGAGACGGTTTCCGCCGATGTCGTTCCAACCTACCGAGAAGACGATCCCGTCGGCACAGGCGAGCACGGGCGCGCCGAGCGGAGCGAAGATGTCGTCGCCGTGGTGCCAGTTCCCGGGAATGTCGCCGCGGAAGGCGCCGAAGGTGTCGATGAACGACGAGGGCCCGTAAACCGGGAACACGTATCCGCCGGCCGTGAGCTTCGGGTGGAGGCCGGTCGGAGGCAGGCGGCGCGGGAGGTTGGACTGGTTCCTTCCCTGCCCTGGTTCGGGCGCATGGAGGCCCTTGTTGTGCGTCCGCGTCTTCGTTCCCGGCGGCACCGGCACCTGGCGCTTGGGCGCGGGAGCCTGCACGCTGGCCTCGGCGTAGCCGATCTGGATCTCCGAGCCGGCGGGAAGGCCGCCGTGCGCAGCGGTCAGGTGTACGTCGAGCGCCGTTACGAACCCGTGGAACGCCTGCGCGCCCCGGGCGCCGGAGCTCGTGTCGGTGCCCTGCTCGAGCGTGATCAGGTAACCCCAGTCGCCGAGCGCGATGCGCCCGCCGGGTGAAGCCGAGGCGCCGGCGCCGAGCACGGTGAGGCCGGAGACGTACGAGCGGGCGAGGGATCCGCTCGCGCTGCGCCCGCGCGTCGCGCCGCTCGCCTTGGCGACGACCGATGACACGGTGATCTCGCCCTTGAAGAGCGAGACCGACTGGATCTGGCCGGAGGCGCTCGAGCTCGCGGCCGCGCCGATATCACTCGTGGCCGAAGTCGTCAGCGATCCCGTCGTGACGACGGAGCCGTCAGACGGGTAGGCGAAGCTGCCGCCGAACGAGACGCGATACGGCGGCGCCGCGACCGAGCCTGCTTCCGCCCCGACGTAGCCCGGCGCGACGACGCGGATCGCGAACGCCCGCGCGAAACCGCCCGCGCTCGAGCCGGCGCCGCCCGCGCCGACCGACCCGGCGGCGAGCAGGAGCACGCCGCCGAGGAGGAGGCTGAAACCGAGCCGCTTCCCCACCTCGCCGAATTATGCGCAATTCCGCGGCGTTACACGCGCGTGCGGAGCGCTTCGAGGGTCGCGGCGACCAGGAAGACCGCCGTCGCGGTCAGGACGATCGTACCTCCGGGGGGAAGGTCCGCGTAGTAGGAGACGGTCAGCCCGGCGAGGACGGAGCCGAGCCCGAGCGCGATCGAGAGCCCAATCGTGGAGCGCAGGCTCCAGGCGATCCGCTGGGCCGCGATCACCGGAAGAACCATGAGCGCAGCGATCAGCAGGATGCCGACGATTCTCATCGAGATGCCGATCGTCAACGCCGCGAGCATCGAGACAGCGCCGTTCAGGAGCGGAACCGGCAGGCCTGCGACCTGCGCGCCCTCCTCGTCGAGCGAGACCGCCAGCAAGGCGCGGAGCAGGACGGCAACCAGTGCGAGGGCGGTCAGTCCGAGGACCGCGATCGTGACCAGGTCGCCGCGGCTGACGGTCAGGATCGAGCCGAAGAGGTACGTGAACAGGTTCGCATTCAGCGCGCCAGCCGCCGAGATCAGGACGACTCCGCCGGCAATCCCGGTGTAGAAGACCAGAGCGAGCGCCTGGTCGCCCGCAGCTTTCCGGTGGGCGCGCAGCCACTCGATCGCCACCGCTCCCGCGACGGCCGCGACGAGGGCCGTCCAGACGGGCGAGACGCCGAGCAGGTAGCCGGCCGCAACTCCGGCGAAGGCCACGTGACCGATTCCGTCTCCGATCAGGCTCATCTGCCGCTGTACGAGGAAGAAGCCGACCACCGGCGCCAGCAGACCGACGATCGCGCCGGCGGCGAAGGCGAGCCGCATGAACTCGAACTCAAACATGCACGTGCGACGGGTCGTGCCACAGGCTCGGCAGCGCGCCGGGTGGACCATCGAAGACGATTCGCTCCCGAACGAGCATGAGCCGTTCAACCACGCCCTCGACGGCACCGAACTCGTGCGAGGCGTAGAGGATCGTCACCCCCAGCTCGCGGTTGAGGCCGGCGAGCAGCTCCGCGAGCGCTTCCTGAGCCGCCACGTCGACCCCGGCGGTCGGCTCGTCGAGCACGAGCAGCTTGGGCTCGCACGCCAGCGCCTTCGCGATGAAAGCACGCTGCTGCTGCCCGCCCGAGAGCTGCTTGAGCGGCCGTCGTGCGAGCGCGGCGAGCCCGACGCGCTCGATGGCGATGTCGATCGCGTCGCGGTCGGCCGCTGTGAGTCGCCCGAAGGGATTGACTGCCGCCCGGCCGGCGGCGACGACTTCGCGCACCGTCGCCGGTGCCTGAACGCCCAGCTGGGCCCGCTGCGGGAGATAGCCGAGCTTTGCGCGCTCGCGAAAGCGTTCGGGCGAATCTCCGAAGAGCCGCACTTGGCCGACCGTGGGACGCTCGAGACCGAGCGCGAGACGGAGCAGCGTCGTCTTGCCGCCGCCATTCGGTCCCGCCACGGCGACGAACTGGCCGGCCTCGATCTCGAGGTTGACGTCCTGCAGCACCGGGTGACCGTGCTGGTACGCGAAGTCGACCGCGTCAAACTCGACCGCTAGTGGCATGCAAGCGCCCCGCGTAGCTGCTGGAGGTTGCGTCGCATCAGCGTGAAGTAGGTGTCGCCGTGGGCCTCCTCGGACGGAGTCAGCCCCTCAATCGGATCGAGCAGGGCTGCTCGGGCGCCGGCGTCGCGCGCAACCGTCTCCGCGAGCCTCGGCGAGACCAGGCGTTCGAAGAACACGGTGCTCACGTGCTCACGCCGGACGAGCGCGATCAGCGATCGGAGCCGCTGCGGAGACGGCTCCGACTCGGGGTCGATGCCCGTGATGGGGATCTGCCGAAGGTGGTACCGCGCGGCGAGATACCCGAATGCGGCGTGACTCGTGACGAACTCGTGCCGCGCACAGTGGATAAGGCCCGTTCGGTACCCGCGGTCGAGAGCCAGCACGCGCCGGGCAAGCACGCGGGCTTGCGACGGGTAGCCGAGCGCGGTGCCGATCCGCCGGACGACGCGCGCAAACAGCACGGGATCGAGCCAGATGTGAGGGTCCGAATTGCCCGCCTCATCGCCGACCCCCCTGCGGAGATCGATGCCCACCAAGGCGTCGACGCGCTTGCCGTGGGCGCCTGCCAACGCCTGCTCGACGGCGGGCTGGAAGCCGTGCGAGAGGTAGAGCACGACATCGGCTTCCTGGATGCGCCCGACCTCACGGGGAGTGAGTTCGATGTCGTGTGGTTCGGCGCCGGGCGGCGTCAGGTTCTCGACCTGCAGCGCGCTTCCGCCGACGCGCTCGGCGACGAACGCGAGCGGGTAGAACGCGGCCACGACCGTCTTCCGCCCCCCGCTTCCGGACGAGGAGCCGCAAGCGCCCGTGAGCAGCATGGTGGCGACCAATACGGGAACGATTCTCATCAGCAGTAAACGATAACCGTTCTCGATAACGGTTACCATCTTGGTGTGAGCGAGATGACGTGGTCTGAGCGCGCGCTGGCCGAGCTGCAGGCGGCCGGCTACCGCCGCGGCATTGCGCGGGTCCGGGTGATCGAGTTCCTCGACCGCCAGGAATGCTGCGTCGGCGCGCAGGACCTGCACCGCGAGCTCCGGACCCAGGGCGAGAGAATCGGTCTCGCGAGCGTCTACCGGGTGTTGGAAGTGCTCGCCGAGAGACGCCTCGTGCAGCGGATCGATCTCGGCGACGGGGTTACCCGCTTCGAGCCGATTCGCCACGCGGAGGAGCATCACCACCACATCGTCTGTGACGACTGCGGCAAGATCGAAGTCTTCGCGGACAAGCGGCTCGAGCGGGTCATCCGCGACGTCGAGGCGAGCAGCGGCTACGAGGTCGCCGGTCACGACGTCGTATTGCGGGGCGCCTGCCGCGCCTGCGCTAGCTAGGCGTCCGTAGCCAGTCTGCGCTTGGCGAAGTCGAGGAAGCGGGCGCGCTCGGCGTCGTCCGGGCCGAGGGGAGGATCGTTCGCGTACGCAAGGTCGGTGGCGATCTCCTCAGCGACGGTGAGGACCTCCGCCGTCACCTGCTCGCGGACATCGGGCTCACGAAGCAGCTGCTCTGCCCAGTTGGCAGCGCCGTCGGAGTCGACGTCACGCTCGACGAGCAGGGCACCGAGCAGGATCCCGACGCGGATGTACGCGAAGGTTCGGAACGCCAGCAACCGGCGCGGCGAGTCGACCAGCTGCTCGATCTCCGGGCGCTCGCTCTGGATCTCGGCCACAACCGTGCCGATCGGCTCGTCGACGAGTGGAATCCAGAGGTCGTCGTCGTACGTGGCCATCGCTACGAAGCATAAGCCGGTCGCCGCCAGGCACGCCAGGCGATCTGCGCCGCGACGACGATCATCAGCACCGCGAAGATCCGGCGCAGCACGTGCTGGGGGAGCGATTCTGCGATCTGAACGCCGCCTTCGACTCCCGCGATCGCCGCGAGACCGATGATGATCGCCGCGCGGGCGCGAACGTTGCCGTAGCGCCGCTGCCGCCAAGCCCCCACGAATGCCGCCGGCAGGATCGCGAGCAGGCTTGTCGCCTCGGCGTGGATCTGCGTGAGCCCGAGGACGAGCGTCAGCGTCGGCACGAACAGGATCCCGCCGCCGACGCCGAAGAGGCCGGCGAGCACGCCTGCGGCGGCGCCGAGGCAGCCTGCTGCGATCAAGGCCCACATCAGACGAGCATCCGCACTCCCAGCGCGGCGAGCAGGGCGGCGAAGGCGAACGAGAGCGTCCGGTTGGCCAGGCGCTGCTGGAGCGCTGTGCCAACAACCGCCCCGGCGACCGCGGGGAGTCCCACCACCGCGGCGGCCGCGGGCTTCACTTCGCCGTGGAGCCAGTACGTCACTGCCCCGACGAACGAGATGAGCGCGACGGCTGCGAGCGACGTCGCCATCGCCGGCCGCTCCTCGTACTTCGCCACGATGAGCAGCAGCGGTACGACGATGATCCCGCCGCCGACGCCGAGGAGGGCGCTGAACAGGCCCGCGAGGACGCCGATGACCACGAGGCGCACCGCCGTATTCTGAAGCCGTGCTGAGGCAGCTCGTCGCCGATCCGGCTCAGGCCGGGATCCTCCTCGACGTGGACGGCACGCTCGCGCCGATCGTCGAGCGGCCCGAGCTTGCAGAGGTCCCGGAGGAAACTCGGGCGGAGTTGCGACGGCTGGCCGCGAAGTACCCGCTCGTCGCGTGCATCAGCGGCCGAGCCGGCGCGGATGCCTGGCGGCTGGTCGGAGTCGACGGGATCACGTACGTCGGCGTGCACGGGCTCGAGCTCGCACGGGACGCCGATGCGTGGCGGGCGCCCCTGCGGCCGTTCGCCGCCCTCGACTGGCCCTGGATCGAGGACAAGGGCCTGACCGTCGCGTTTCACTGGCGCGAGGCTCCGGACGACGCGGCCGCGCGGGCAGAGCTGGAGGGGATCGCGGAGAAAGCGAAGGCGACGGGGCTTCAGGCGCGCTGGGGACGAAAGGTGCTGGAGCTGCGCCCGCCGGTCGACGCCGACAAGGGCACCGCGGTACAGTCGCTCCTGGCGGAGCACCGGCTGCAGCGCGGCCTCTACGCGGGTGACGACACGACCGACCTCGACGGGTTTCGCGGGCTGGACGGCTGCGAGGTTGCCGTCCGGGTGGCGGTTGCCTCCGCCGAGGCGCCGCCGGGGCTGCGCGACGCGGCGGATATCGTCGTCGGCTCACCTGCCGAGCTCGTCGAGCTCCTGCGGCAGCTCTAAAAAACGGCGAGCAAAGCGACTCCGGCGACGACGAGAGCGGCGCCTGCAAGTCGCATCGCCCCGACCCGCTCGTGAAGGACGATCGCGGCGAGAGCGGTCGCGATCACGACGCTGGTCTCCCGCACCGCGGCCACTGCGGGAGCGCTCGCCAGCCGCAGGGCGAGCAAGACGAGCAGGTACGCCCCGGCCGAAGCGGCTCCAACCACGACCGTCGCCGGGCCGAAGGCTTCAGTGACGCGCCTCCGCCCGACGCCGAGCGGGTACGCAAGCGCTGGGCCGAGCATCACGAGCAGGAGGTACGGGGCTGCGTTCGCGTGGCGGATGCCGTAGCGATCGACCACCGTGTAGCCGGCGATCACGGCCGCGATCAGCGCGCCGGCCCCGAGGCCGCCCACTCCTCCTCGCACACCACGCACGAGCAGCACCCCGGCCGCGACCGCAAGGACGCCACAGACCTCGCCTGCCGAGGGCCACGACGCGGCGATGAAGATCGTTAACACGAGCGCGAGAACCGGCGCCAGACCTCGCGCAACGGGATAGACCACGCTCAGGTCGAACCGTCGGTACGCGGCCGCGAGCAGGCCGACGTACGCGAGCTCCAGCGCCGCCGAGCCGGCGATGTACGGAAGGGCGGCGCCTTCCACCCGCCACGTCAGCGCAGCCGGCAGCACCAGAACGGCCACTAGCGAGATCAGGGCAACGGCGGTCGCCGCCTCGGTGTCTCGCTCGCGCGCGAGCAGCAGGTTCCAGAGCGCGTGCAGGAACGCCGCTCCGAGCGCCAGCGCCAGCGCATCGGCCGGCATCAGAGTCGCAAACGCTCTCGGACGAGCTTGGTCTGCCGACGCGCGACGTCGAGCTCCGTCCGGTCCTGATCGTCCAGGGCGAGCCGCAGGCGCTCCGGCCCGGCGCGCTTGACGGCGGAAATCTTCGCCAGGTTCACGAGGTACGAGCGGTGAATGCGGGCGAAGCGCCGGTCCCGCAGCCCCGCCTCCAGCTGACGCAGCGACTGCGTGCAGAGGTACGAACGGTCGTACGTGTGGACGCGGCTGTAGTCGCCGTCCGCCCGAGCGAAGTGGATTTCGTCCCAGTCGAGCAGCACCGTCTGCCCACCGCCGCTCACGACCGGAAGCTTCTCCACCGGAGGCGGCGCTTCCCGGCTCGAGAGCCGCTTCACGACCTGCGCGAGGCGGGCCGGGTCGACGGGCTTCAGGAGGTAGTCGAGCGCCTCGACCGCGAAGGCCTCGACCGCGTACTGCTCGTGCGCGGTGACGAAGACGAGGTCGGGCCGGTTCGGGCGATCGTGGACGAGTCGCGCCGCCTCCAGCCCCGACAGGCCGGGCATCTCGACATCCAGGAAGACGACGTCATACGAGACCGCTGCCGCGAGCTTCAATGCCTCGGCGGTGCTCGCCGCCTCTCCGATGACGTCGACTTCGGGATGCGAGGCGAGCAGGTAGCGCAGCTCGGAGCGCGCGGGCGCCTCGTCGTCGACGAGCAGCGCCCGAATCACGCCGCGTCCTCCGCCTCCAGCTCCGTCCGGTTCCCCCCAACCCCCTCCACACGGCCGCTCACGCGGCCGGGACTTGCAGACGGACCACGGTGCCGAAGACGCCGGACTTGAGCCGCACGCCCTCGCCGTAAAAGGCGGTCAGCCGGCGGTGCACGTTGGCGAGCCCGAGACCGTCGCCGTCGCCGACGAGCGCCCGCTCGAGCGCTTCTCGCGCGATGCCGCGCCCGTTGTCCCGCACGGTCACGCGAAGGCGACCTCTCCGAACGCGCGCGCGGACGACGAGGTCGAGCGGCCGCTCCGTCTTTCCGTGCTTGACGGCGTTCTCGACGAGCGGCTGGACGAGGAACGGCGGCAGGCGCACGGCGAGCGCTTCGGACGTCGCGTCGATCGTGACCTGCAACTGCGGCCCGAACCTCGCCTGCTCGAGTGCGAGGTAGCTGCGCACGTGACGCAGCTCCTCCTCGAGCGGAATGAACTCGCCCGGTCGCGCGAGCGTCCAGCGGCAGTAGTCGGCGAACGCGAGAATCAGCTCGCGGGCGCGATCCGGGTCCGTACGCGTGAAGCTCGCGATCGTGTTCAGGCAGTTGAAGAGGAAATGCGGCTCGATCTGGGCCTGAAGCGCCTGCAGCTCTGCCGACGCGGCCGCGCGTGCCGACCCGGCGAGCTCCGAGAGCTGCAGCTGGGCCGAGAGCTGGTCGCCGAGCCGGGCGAGCAGGTCGACGTCGTCCTCGTCGAGCGGCGCGCCGTCCGTTGCGTAGACCACGAGCGCGCCGATCGGTCCGTCCGAAAGCTCCAGCGGCACGACCGTCGCCGCCCCCAACGGACATTCGGCGTGACCGCACTCGACTCGAAGGGCGAGCGGCGCGACAAGCGGCTTGCCCGCAGCCAGTGCCTCGAAGACCGGGCGGATCGGCTCGTCGCCCGCCGCGTGGTGGTCCGCCCCGGCGCCGACGAAGGCGAGGACCTGGGCGGTATCGGTGACGGCGACGGCGCCGAAGCCGAGTTTCTCGAAGACCTCGTAGGCGACCGTGCGCGCCGCGGCCTCCGAAAGGCCGAGACGGAGCTGCGGCAGCGTTGCCGCGAGAAGCTCCAGCGCGGGCGCCTCTCGGCGGAGGCGGCGGACCCGTGGCACGCGTGGCAACGTAGCAGGGTGCATGTGACCGAAGCCGTCCTGGCCCCGCTGCGCGAGCGCTACGGAGAGCCCGCGCTGCTCGAGTGGGAGAGCGAGATCGACGAGCGCGAGCACTCGCTGGTGACCTACAACCCGAAACGGATGCACGACGTGACGTTCTTCATCCTCAACGGCGAGCGCCTGGCGCTGATCCGCAAGCCGCACTTCGAGCCCGGGGTCTGGCGGCCGCCGGGCGGCGGGATCAAGGCCGGCGAGGACTTCGAGGCCGGCGTGCACCGGGAAGCGCTCGAGGAGACCGGCCTCGAGGTCGAGCTCGAGCGGTACCTGGTGGCGGCCGAAGCCCGCTTCCTCTACGAGCCGCACGAGATCCCTTGGCGGACGCATGTCTTCCTGGCGACGACGAGCGGCGAGGAGCTCGTGCCGCGCGACATCGAGGAGATCGCCGGCGCCCGCTGGGGGACGCTGGACGAGCTCGCCGGACCTCTACGCGAGCGGCTGCTGGCGACAGGGCGAGCGTTCTGGCGCTACCGGGTCGCGCTCCACGACGCGGCGCTACACGAGCTCCAGCAGCTCCGGTAGCGCGCGGATCCGGCGCCCGTCCCACTCCTCCGGCTCTTCCGGCGACCCCTCGATGAGGACCGAGGTCATGCCGACTCGCTCCGCGCCGGCCAGCTCGTCGTTCGCGCCGTCGCCCACGAAGATCGCCTCGCTCGTCTCGACGCCGAGCTGCTCGCAGCAGAGCAGGTAGATCCGCGGATCCGGCTTCCGCAGGCCGACCGAGCAGGAGAAGACCTCGGCGTCGAAGAGCCCGTGGAACGGCGTCTCGGGCCAGAGCGCCGGAACGTCTTCCGTGCAGATCGAGATCAGGCCGATCCGGAAACCGCGCTGCCGCAGCACGGCGATCGTCTCGACGGCGCCCTCCACGGGCATCAGCCCCTGCTTTGTCACCGGCCGGCGAAGCTCGAGGATGGTTTCGGCGGACTCCGGCGAGACGTCAAAGCTCGCGAGCGCGGCTGCGAGCGGCCCCATCTCGCGCATGTGGCTGAGGTCGCTTCTGTACCAGCGCTCCTCGAACTCGTCGAGCTCGAGGCCGAACTGCTCCGCGACCTGCGGCCGCACCTTCGCCCATGCCTCCTCGGGCCACTTCGCGAGCGTGTTCCAGAGATCGAAGACGACTGCGCGCAGTGCGCCTAGCCTTTTCGAGCCTTGACCGCGGTCCCGTACGCGCAGATCTCGGTCCAGTTGGAGCCCATGTCGGACGTGTCGAAGCGCATTGCGACGATCGCGTCGGCGCCCTTCGCGTTTGCTTCCTCGACCATGCGTTCGATCACCTGCTCACGGCTGTCGACGAGCGCCTGCGTCATGCCCTTGAGCTCGCCGCCCATGATCGACTTCAGTCCCGCACCCAGTTGCGAGCCGATGTTGCGCGAGCGCACGGTGAGGCCGAAGACCTCGCCCAGCGTCTCGGTGATCTCGAACCCCGGCAAGTCGTTCGCAGTGGTGATCAGCATCGAGCCTCCTTTGTCACTTCTTCATCAGCTTCTTCAGCTGGGCCCACGTGCGCGTGTTCGCCACCTGCTCGGCGGTCAGCCAGGCCCGGCGCGCCTGCGCAACGCCGAAGTCGACGTAGTCGAGCGCCGCGACCTCGTGGCCGTCGCTCGTGACCACCACTTTGACGCCGGCCTCGCCCGCGAGCCGGGCGTGGACGTCGCTGAGGTCGAGCCGATCCGGCTGCGAGTTGATCTCAAGGAATGTCCCGGTTTCGACGGCCTTCTCGACGATCTTCTCGACGGCCATGTCCATCGGCCCACGGCGGTTGAGCTTCCGGCCGGTCAGGTGGCCGATGCAGTCGACGTGCGGGTTCTCCATCACGCCCAGGATCCGCTCGGTCGGATTGCGGTCGAAGGCGGTGTGGATCGAGGCCACCACCCAGTCGCGCTCGGCCAGGACCTCGTCGGAGACGTCGAGTGAGCCGTCTGACCTGATGTTCACCTCGATCCCCTTCAGCAGCAGCAGCGGCGCAACCCGCTTCGCAAGCCGGTCGATCTCCTTCGCCTGCTGCTCGAGGCGGCCCTCGCGCAGGTAGTGCGAGTGGTCGGTAATCGCGTAGTAGGCGTAGCCGCGCGCCTCCGCCGCCGCAACCATCTCGGCAAGCGTGTTCTTGCCGTCGGCAGACCAGTGTGAATGCGTGTGCAGGTCGCCGCGCAGCTGCCCGGGCTCGACGAGCTTCGGCAGGTCGCCGTTGCGAGCGGCCTCGATCTCGCCCAGGTTCTCGCGGAGCTCCGGCGGGATGTACTCGTAGCCGAGCCGCTCGTAGAGCTCCTCCTCACTCTCCGCGGTGAACACGTCGCCGCTCTCGACCTCCGTCACCCCGTACTCCGAGATCGAGAGACCGCGGCGAACCGCGTCCTCCCGCAGAGCGATGTTGTGGTCCTTCGACCCCGTGAAGTGCTGCAGTAGGTTGCCGTAGCACTCCGGCGGCACGACCCGCAGGTCGAAGCGGAACCCTTCGTGCGAGACGACCGTCGCCTTCGTCGGGCCCTTGGCCGCGACCTCAGAAATCCACGTCAGCTTCGTGAAGTAGTCGATCAATGCGGCCGGGTCGTTCGCGGTCGCGATGATGTCCAGGTCGCGCACCGTCTCCTTGCGACGGCGTGCGCTTCCGGCCTCTGAGACCCGGTCGGCGGCGGGGTGCTCGCGCAGGACCTCCACGACGGCGAGCAGCGCGGGCAGCGCGCGGCCGAGCAGCGTTCGCGGCGGGCCGGTCGCCTTCTTCTTGCGGCCGACGGCCTTGAGGACGTTCTCCTCGATCCTCGCCCCGAGCCCGGGAAGCGTCCGCAGCCGCTGGGAGCGCGCGGCCTCCTTCAGCTCGGCGAGCGTTGAGACGCCGAGCTCCTGCCAGATCTTCCGGACGGTCTTCGGGCCGAGACCCGGGATGTGCAGGAACTCGACGACCTCGGGCGGGATCGTCTTCCGCCGCCTGGTGAGCGCCTCGATCTCGCCCTTGTCGACGATCTGGACGATCTTTTCCTGAATCGTCGCGCCGATCCCGGGCAGCTCCTTCGCCTTGCCATCCAGCGCGAGCTGGGCCACCGGGCCTCCGGTCTCGCGGACGCGCGTCGCGGCCCGCCGGTACGCGAGCACGCGAAAGGCCGCCTCGCCCTCGATCTCGAGCAGGTCGGCGAGGAGCTCGAGCTGATCGGCCACGTCGGCGTTGCGCGGAAGCGTCTTCGTCGCCACGACGGCGATGATACGGACGTGCGCGCGACGGTCTGCCTGCCCACGTACAACGAGCGCGAGAACCTCGACCGGATGGTTCGGGTACTCGGCGAGCACGGCGTCGCGGTCCTCGTGATCGACGACAACTCGCCGGACGGCACCGGGGAGCTCGCCGACCGGCTGTCGCATGAGCTCGACCACGTGAGCATCCTGCACCGCGAGCGGAAGGAGGGCCTCGGCCCCGCCTACCTCGCGGGCTTCCGGCGCGCGCTCGCGGACGGGGCTGAGCTCATCCTCGAAATGGACTGCGACTTCTCGCACGACCCGGCGGACGTGCCGCGCCTGATCGCGGGCGCCGAAAGTGCCGACCTCGTTCTCGGCTCGCGCTACGTGGACGGAGGCGCGGTCCGCAACTGGGGCCTTCTCCGCCGCATGGTCTCGGCCGGCGGATCGCTCTACGCACGCGCGGTGCTGGGCGTCGACGTGCGCGACCTGACCTGCGGATTCAGGTGCTACCGGCGCGAGGTCCTGGAGAGGATCGACCTCGATGCGATCACCTCACGCGGCTACGCCTTCCAGATCGAGATGACGTACCGGACGATCAAGGCGGGCTTCCGCGTCGTCGAGATTCCGATCACGTTCGTCGACCGCGAGACGGGAAGCTCCAAGATGAGCAAGACGATCTTCCTCGAGGCAATCTGGAAGGTCCCAGCGTTGCGGCTCCGGCGGTTGTAGCATCGCGGTGGTGCAGGACCTGAACGACGACACTTTCGAGCAGGAAGTCCTCGAAGCGGACGGGCCGGTCGTCGTCGACTTCTGGGCCCCCTGGTGCGGCCCGTGTCACGCGATCGAGCCGATCTTCCGCCAGCTCGAGGAGGAGTATGGCCCCCGGGTCAAGTTCGCGAAGCTCGACATCGACCAGAACTTTCAGACCGCGTCTCGCTACGACGTGCTCTCGATCCCGACCGCGATCCTCTTCGAGGGCGGCCAGCCCAAGGAGACCGTGATCGGCGCCCGCCCCCGCTCCCACTTTGAGGAAGCGTGGGCGCAGTGGCTCAGCCGGTCGACTCCTTGACCTGAGGCTGCAGCGCCGGAGCCGCTCCGCGTGACAGCTCGGGCGCGCGCCGTGGCTTGAGACGCGTGCCGCCGCGAATGCGCGGGTCGAGGATGCAGGAGGCGATGTCCGCGATCAGGTTCGCGATCACCACGGTGAAGCTGACAACAAGGACGATCCCCATGATCACCGGAAGATCGCCGGAGTTCAGCGACCGGAAGAGCATCGAGCCCATCCCCGGCAGCGCGAAGACCGTCTCGATGAACAGCGCTCCGGCGAAGGCAAGGCCGACGTCCATGCCGAGCATCGCGACGACCGGCAGCATCGCGTTCCGGAATACGTGGTTCCGCATCACCCGGAAGCCGCCCGCGCCCTTGGCCTTCGCGGTGCGGACGTAGTCCTCGTCGAGCGCTTCGAGGACGCTCGCGCGGATCATGCGCGCGTACAACGCGGCGAAGAGCAGCGCGAACGTGAGCCACGGAAGGATCATGTGGTAGGCCCAGTACTGGGGACCCGCGCACTGCTGCGGCCCTCCTTCATGGAGGAAATTGCAGTAGCCGGAGACGGGGACCCAGTGGAGCTGGTAGCCGAAGACGTACGAGAGGACCAACCCAAGCCAGAGCGGGTGGCAGGAGATCCCGATCAGCACGAAGATCATCAGGCCCTTGTCGACGAATGAGCGCGGGTAGAGCGCCGAGAGGATCCCGATGGGGAGCGCGAGCATGAGGAAGAGGATCGTTCCCCCGATGACCAGTGACAGGGTGACGGGCAGGCCACGCAAGACCATCGTCTTCGCCGGGAAGCCCGTGACCATCGAGAGCCCGAGATCCCCGTGGAAGACCACCCGCTGCATGAACCCCAGGTACTGCAGCGGCACCGGGCCGTGGAGGTCGAACTGCACCTGAGGGCTGGGCTCGACCAGGCCGTGCTGGCCGAGGCCGCCCACCGTCGCGCCGGGGATCATGAAGAAGACCATCCACGCGACGAAGGTGACGA
The DNA here is from genome assembly GCA_046731695.1 of Actinomycetota bacterium. Classification (GTDB taxonomy): domain Bacteria; phylum Actinomycetota; class Thermoleophilia; order Gaiellales; family Gaiellaceae; genus AC-32. The sequence goes on along the minus strand of JBKPLR010000059.1, from coordinate 26,103 downwards.
TGAAGGCGAGCATCACCGACCACGCCAACCGCCGGATCACGAACGCCAGCATCGCCCTCTAGGGTCGTCGCTCCCGCGGCTCAGCGCAAGTCGGTCCCTCGCCCACCGAAGTGATCCCACCCTGCAAGGGCTACGGGTGAGCCTTCGAGACGGATTTCGACGTCGATTCCCTCCTCGCAGCGACCGATTACCGGATAGTCGAGCGGGTCGGGGACGGCGGCGAGAAGCTCGTAGTCCTCGCCGAAACCGAGGTCTTCCTGCGCGGCGCCGGGTGCGAGCGGAACGTGCTCGAGGTCGATCGTAAGACGGCAGCCTGAGCGCTCGGCGATGTGGGCCGCGTCGACCGCGAGGCCGTCGGAGACGTCGATCAGAGCGTGCGCGACAGCGGCGAGGCGGCGACCGTCCTTCAGGCGGAGCGGCGGGCGTGCATGGCGGCGCTCGCGAAAGGCGGAGCCGGCTGCCCCCAGTGCGCCGGTCACGACGAGAAGGTCTCCCGCACGCGCACCGGAGCGTCCCGGAACGCGATCCGAGCGGCCGACTGCCGTGACCGAGACCGAAAGACTCTCGGCGCGCGTCGTGTCTCCTCCGACGACCGGAACTCCGGGCTCGTTCAGGCCTTCGTAGAGCTCGATCACTTCCTCGACCCTCACCTCGGGCCGGGCAGCGAGCGTGACGAGCAGCCCCTCGGGCTCGGCGCCGGCGGCGGCCAGATCGCTCAGGTTGACGGCGGCGGCCTTGTACCCGAGCTCGCGGTGCGTCGTCCAGTCCAGGCGGAAGTGCACGCCTTCGACGAGCGCGTCCTGCGTGACGACGACACCGCCTGCGAGCTGCGCGACATCGTCCTCGATTCCGCGCGCGAGCCCGCGCCGCTCGAGCTCCGCGAGGAGCCCGAACTCGCCGAGGTCAGAGAGCCGCATCGATCGCCGCGCGCAGGGCGGCCGCGTCTGTCGCGGCGCGGATGACGGCCACGCCCGAGGCCCCGGCGCGAATGCACTCGGCGGCGTTCGAGGCATCGATCCCGCCGATCGCCACGACGGGGATGCTCACCGTGGCGCAGATCTCGCGCAGGCCGTCGAGCCCCACCGGCGAGTCCGCGTCCGGCTTGGATGGAGTCGCCCAAACCGGGCCGGCGCCGATGTAGGCCGCACCCGCGCGTTCAGCTCCCTCCGCCTCGGCCGGCGAGGCGGCGGAGAGCCCGAGCAGCAGCCCGGCCTCTCGGGCGCGGTCGGCGCCCTCGTCCTTCCGCCCCAGGTGCACGCCGTCAGCGCCGAGGCGGATGGCGGCCTCGACGTCGTCGTTCACGACGAAGGTCGCGGTGAGCGCGCGGAAGGGCCGCCCGGTCTCGACGAGCTCCTCGATGCTCGCGGCCTTGCGCCGGAGTTGCACCACGGTTGCTCCTCCCGCGACGGCGGCCTGCGCCGTTTCGAGATCCTCCACGATCGCGTGCAACCTCACTCGACCTTCGCGCGCGCTTCGAGCGTCGCCGGATCGAGGTTGTAGAGCGCGTCGTAGAGCGCCGCATGGAACGTGCCGGGCCCGCTTGCGACGGCCGCGGCGTCCTCGCCTGCGACACCGAACGCGACGAGCGCCTCCGCGGCGGCGTCCAGCGGTGCGTCTCGGCGCACGGCGAGGAAGCAGCCGGTGATCGCAGTCGACATGCAGCCGGTGCCGGAGACCGTGCCCAGCAGCTCGTGGCCGTTTGCGACGGCGACGGTCCGGCTGCCATCCGAGACCTGGTCCACCGCACCGGTGACCGAAGCGACGCATCCGAGGGCACGCGCCGCCGCCTGCGCCAGCTCCGGCCCTGCGGCCTCGCCGACCGCCTCGACCCCGCGGATCTCGGCCTCACGACCGGCCAACGTCGCGATCTCGGCCGCGTTCCCGCGCACGACGGCGATCTCGAGCTCATTCAGGAGCCGCTGCGCCGTGCTCGTTCGGTAACTCGTGGCCCCGGCGCCGACGGGGTCAAACACGATCGGAGCTCCGGCGCCGTTCGCTGCGGCGCCGGCAAGCAGCATCGACTCGACCCAGGGACCAGAGAGCGTCCCGATGTTGAGGACGAGCGCGCTCGCGACCGAGGCCATCTCCTCGACCTCTTCCGGCGCGTGCGCCATCACCGGGAGGGCGCCGAGGGCCAGCGTGGCGTTGGCGGTCTCGTTCATGACGACGTAGTTGGTGATCTGGTGCACGAGCGGCTTGCGCTCACGGATCGCCTGCAAGTCGGCGCCGGTGTTCATGCGGCTCCTTTCAGCCCGAGAACATCGACGGGACCCTCGCCGGCGCCGAGCTCGGCGAGGCCCTGCGCGACGGCGCGTGACGCGGCTTGCGCGGCCCCGCGCGCGGCGGCCTCGAGGCGTTCGCCCTTCGCGAGGAGCGCGGCCAGCATCGCCGAGTGCGTGCAGCCCGCGCCGTGGGTCGCCGCGATCTCGTGCCGCTCGACCGGGATCTCGACGTGCCGATCGCCGTCGAAGAAATGGTCGACGGGCTCGCCGTGCCCACCGGTGACGACCACGGCCGGCGCGCCGAGCTCGTGGATCCGTTCCGCGAGGTCTCGGGGGCTCCCGTCGCCCACGAGCGCTTCCGCCTCGGGGAGGTTCGGCGTCACGACCGCCGCAAGCGGGAAGAGCCGCTCGACGAGGGTCTCGACAGCGTCCTCCTGGAGGAGCCGCGCGCCGGAGCTCGCGACCATGACCGGGTCGACGACGAGCTTGACCGGGTGCTCGGCAAGGAACTCCGCCACGGTCTCGATCAGCTCCGCCGAGAAGAGCATCCCGGTCTTGGCTGCATCCACGCCGAGATCGTCGAAGACCGCCTCGAGCTGCGCGCGGACGAATGCGGGCGGAACCTCGTGCACGTCCGTAACGCCGGTCGTGTTCTGAGCGGTGAGCGCGACGACGGCGCTCATCCCGTGACAGCCAGCGGCCGCAAAGGCCTTCAGGTCGGCCTGGAGCCCGGCGCCGCCACCGGAATCCGACCCGGCAATCGTCAAGCAACGTGGAATCAAGCTCCTCCCTTCGCCGGTACGAACCGGATCAGGTTCGACGGGTGTGATCTCAGCCCGTGAAGGGGCACCCCGGTACGGCCAGGCTAGCATCGGCAGCGTGGCTGAAGCGCGCTACGACGGTCTCGCCGAGTGGTACGAGAACTTCCGGCCGGCCCTGGCCGAGCACGAGCTCGACGCGCTCCGGCGGCTGCTCGGCCCCGGCAACGGTCGCTGCCTCGATGTCGGCTGCGGGACCGGCGTGCCGACGGCGGCTGTGGCCGAGCTCGGATGGTCGGTCATCGGCGTCGACGTCTCGAGCGACGTGCTCGAGATCGCGCGACGACGCGGGCTGGACGTGCTCGAAGCGCCGGCCGACGCGCTGCCGTTCGAGGATGCGAGCTTCGACGCGGCTGTCTCGCTCTTGACGCACACCGACATCGACGAGTTCCCGGCGGCGGTCGCGGAAGTCGCTCGGGTGCTCCGGCCGGCGGCTCCGTTCGTCTACCTGGGCATCCATCCCTGCTTCGTCGGGCCGCACTCGCTTTTTCTCGAGGCGCAGGGCGTGCCTGAGCTGGCCCCGGGGTACCGGCGAACGGGCCGGTACGACGGCGCGGCCTTCGGTGTCGAGAACCCCGACGGCGTGCGTGTGCGGGTCGGCGCAGTGCACCTCACGCTCGGTGACTTCTGCGCCGCATTCACGGATGCCGGACTGCGCATCGAGCGGTTCGAAGAGCTTGGCAAGCGCGACTACCCGCACCTCGTCGGGCTGCGGGCACGGCGATGAGCGTCACCGCCGATCTGCTGCAGGGCGAGGAGCTCGCATACCTCGGCACGGAGTCCGCGCGCGACCCGCAGACCGCGCCGCTGCCGGGGGAGCTCCACCCGCGCGTGCGCGAGGCGCTCGCGGTGCACGGAATCGACGAGCTCTACACCCACCAGGCCGAAGCCTGGGAGGCCGCCGCACGGGGCGAGCACCTGGTCGTCACAACCGGCACCGCCAGCGGGAAGACCCTCGCCTTCAACCTCCCGGTGCTCGACGCGCTCGCGCGGGAGCCGAAGCAGCGGGCTCTCTACCTCTATCCGACGAAGGCGCTCGCCCAGGACCAGCTCCGCTCGCTCGCCGCGCTTCGACTGCCGCGCCTCCGCGCCGCGATCTACGACGGCGACACGGCCGCCGAGCGGCGCTGGCAGATCCGCAAGTGGGCGAACCTGATCCTGTCGAACCCGGACATGCTCCACGTCGGCGTCCTCCCGCACCACGACCGCTGGGGTGACGTGCTCACGAACCTCCGCTACGTGATCGTCGACGAGGCGCACGTCTACCGCGGCGTCTTCGGCTCGCACGTCGCGAACGTGCTCCGGCGGCTGCGAAGGCTCGCACGGGTCTACGGCGCCGAGCCGCAGTTCCTGCTCGCCTCGGCGACCATCGCCAACCCCGGTGAGCTCGCGCTGTCCCTGATCGGCTCGGAGGCGACCGTGATCGGCGACGACGGCGCGCCACGCGCCGAGCGGACCGTCGCGCTCTGGAATCCGCCGCTGACCGACGAGGAGCTCGGCCTCCGTGCGAGCCCGCTCGGCGAGGCGTCGCGGCTGATGGCCGACCTCGTGTCGCGCGGCCTGCGCACGCTCTGCTTCGCGAAGAGCCGCCGTGCCGCCGAGCTCATCCACCGCTTCACGGCCCAGCGCCTCGGCGACGACTTGGCCCTCTCGCCGTACCGGGCGGGATACACACCTGCTCAGCGGCGCGAGATCGAGCGGCGCCTACTCGAAGGCGAGCTGCTCGGAGTCTCCGCGACGAACGCCCTCGAGCTCGGCATCGACGTCGGCCTCCTCGACTGCGTTCTCTCGGTCGGCTTCCCGGGCACGGTCGCCTCGCTGCGCCAGCAGTGGGGGCGCGCGGGGCGGCGAGGCCACGGTCTCGCAGTTCTGGTCGCGAGCGAGGACGCGCTCGACCAGTACTTCATGCGCGAGCCCGAGACGCTGCTCGAGCGCCGGGTCGAGGCCGCGATCCTCGATCACCAGAACCCGCGCGTCCTCGACGGCCACGTGCTCGCGGCCGCCTTCGAGGCGCCCCTCGACGATGCCGACCGGGAGCTCCTCGGCAACATGGCCCTGGAGCGAGCGGCGGTACTTCCCGAGCTGCGCAAGACGAAGGCCGGCTACGTGTGGGCCGGACGCGACTACCCGGCGGCGCGCGTGCCGCTGCGATCGACCGGCCCGGAGGCGTTCACGATCGTCGACGGCTCGAGCGGGACGATCCTCGGCATCGTCGAGCAGGAGCGTGCGTACTCGACCGTCCACGAGGGCGCGGTCTACCTGCACCTCGGCGACAGCTTCCGCGTCCAGGAGCTCGACCTCGAGTCACGTACCGCGGTCGTCGAGCCGTTCACGGGCGACTACTACACGCAGGCGAAGAAGGAGACGACGACCGCGATCGTGGAAGCGGAGCGCGCCGGGCGGCAACTCGGCGTCGAGCTCTCGTTCGGCCGCGTTGTCGTCACGGAGCAGGTCGTCGGCTACCAGAAGAAGTCGATCCAGACGCAGGAGAGCCTCGAGCTCGTCGCGCTCACGCTGCCGCAGACCGAGTTCGAGACCGAGGCGATCTGGTTCGTCCCGGAGCCGTGGATGCTCGAGGGGCTCGAGGAGATGCCGCGCCTGCTCGGCTCGCTACACGCCGCCGAGCACTCGCTGATCGCGCTCCTGCCGCTCTGGGCGATGTGCGACCGGTGGGACATCGGCGGGCTCTCGACCAACCTCCACTTCCAGACCGGCGCGCCGACGATCTTCGTCTACGACGGCCACGCAGGCGGCGTCGGGATCACGGAGCGCGGCTTCGAGACCTTCGAGGGTTGGGCCGGGGACACGGCGAAGCTCCTAGTCGGCTGCCCGTGCGAGCACGGCTGCCCGTCCTGCGTCCAGAGCCCGAAGTGCGGCAACCTGAACGAGCCCCTGGACAAGGCCGGGGCACTGTCGCTGCTCCAGCGGATGCTTGGTCAGGAAGGTGTCGATCCAGAAGCTTCCCGTTCGTCATAAGGTCGTAAGCGACCAGAAGGGAGTAGACATGCAGTACTTGCTGCTGATCTACGGCGAGGAGGGCTCTTGGGACTCCTTGAGCGAGGAGGAGCGCGGCCAGATCTTCAACGCGTACGGCGCGTTCACCAAGGAGCTTGAGGACTCGGGCGCGATGATCGGCGGGAACGCGCTCCAGCCAACCCAGTCGGCGACGACGGTACGGGTGAAGAACGATGAGACCCTGACGACCGACGGGCCCTTCGCGGAGACGAAGGAGCAGCTCGGCGGCTACTACCTGATCGAGGCCGAGTCGCTCGACGAGGCGATTGAGTGGGCGGCGAAGATCCCCGGAGCGCGCCACGGCGCGATCGAGGTGAGGCCGGTCATGGTCTTCTCGGAGACGCCCGCATAGTCGAGGCCCTCTTTCGGGAGGAGTGGGGGCGGACCCTCGCGATCCTGGCCCGAGCGCTCGGCGACGTCGAGCTCGCCGAGGACGCGGTGCAGGAGGCCTTCGCGGCTGCGCTCGAGCGCTGGCCGCGTGAGGGCGCCCCCGCCAATCCCGGCGGCTGGCTGCTGACAACTGCGCGCAACAAGGCGATCGACCGGATCCGCCGGGACCAGACGCTGGCGCGCAAGACCGAGCTGCTCGCGGCCCTGCAGCCCGGCCAGTCCGAGGAGGCTGACGTGATTCCCGACGAACGACTGAGCCTGATCTTCGCGTGCTGCCATCCGGCGCTGGCCACGGAAGCACAGGTCGCCTTGACGCTGCGAACCCTCGGCGGGCTCACGACCGACGAGATCGCTCGGGCGTTCCTCGTCCCCGAGCCGACGATGGCGCAGCGGCTCGTGCGCGCTAAGCGGAAGATCCGCGACGCTGGGATTCCGTTCCGGGTCCCGCCGGACCACGTCTTGCCGGAGCGCCTGCGCGCGGTCCTCGCGGTGCTCTATCTGATCTTCAACGAGGGCTATGGGCCGCCTCCCCGCGCCGAGCTGTGTGACGAGGCGATCCGGCTCGGGAAGGTGCTTGCCGTGCTGATGCCCGACGAGCCAGAGGCGCTCGGGCTGCTGGCGTTGATGCTCCTCCACGACGCGCGCCGGGCAGCTCGGCTCGACGACAACGGTGAGCTGGTCCTACTCGAGGACCAGGACCGGAGTCTCTGGGACGTGGAGCGGATTGCCGAGGGCCGCCACGTGCTCGACCGCGCGCTGCCTTTCCGCAGGCCCGGGCCGTACCAGCTGCAGGCTGCGATCGCGTCGCTGCACTTGGAGCCGGAGACCGACTGGGCGCAGATCGCCGAGCTGTACGGCCGCCTGAGCTGCCTGCAGCCGTCGCCGGTCGTCGCGCTCAACCGCGCGGTCGCGGTCGCAATGGCTTCCGGCCCGGACGAAGGGCTCGCGCTGATCGACGCGATCGAGGGGCTCGACGCCTACCGGCACCTCCATTCCGCCCGAGGTGACCTGCTCCGCCGACTCGGGCGAAGCGCCGAGGCTGAGCGCGCCTACGCCCGGGCGCTGGAGCTCGCGGAGCAGCCGGCCGAGCGCGCGTTCCTGGAGCACCGCCTGGCCGAACTACGATCTTCTGCGTGAGCCAGTCGATGACGGGCGCGCTGCGCCGGGTCCTCGTGCGCGCTCCGCGGGCGGAGGACCTGCGCGGCTGGCAGATATGCGGCTGGCGCGGCGAGCCGGACGCGGCCGGGATTGCGCGCGAGCACGAGGCGTTCTGCTCGCTGCTCTCGGATGCAGGGGCCGAGGTGGTCCTCGCCGAGTCGGACGCCGAGGGCAATCCGGACGCGATCTACACGTACGACGCAGCGCTCGTCGCGAACGACGGCGCGCTGCTGCTCAACCCGAGCAAGGAGTGCAGGCGCGGCGAGCCGGCCGCGCTCGCGGAGGACCTCGAGCGATCCCACGTGCCCGTTGCGGGTCGGCTTTCCGGAACCGAGCGGGCAGAGGGCGGCGACTTCTGCTGGCTCGACGAGCACACCCTGCTCGCGGGCCGCGGCTATCGGACGAACGCGGACGGGATCTCTGCCGTCGAGCGGCTGCTGCCCGGCGTCGAAGTCCTCGTCTTCGACCTGCCGCACTGGCGCGGGCGCCGCGAGGTGATGCACCTGCTCTCGCTCCTCAGCCCGTTGGCCGACGACCTGGCCGTCGCCTACCCGCCCTTGCTGCCCGTGCGGCTGGCCGAGCTCTTCGAGGAGCGCGAGATCGAGATCGTCCCGGTCCCGGACGAGGAGTTCGACTCGATCGGCACCAACGTCCTCGCGCTCGCTCCGCGGGTAGCGCTTGCGGTCGAGGGCAATCCGGAGACGCGTCGCCGCATGGAGCGAGCCGGAGTCGAAGTACAGGTCTACGAAGGTACGGAGCTCTGGAAGGGCGACGGCGGCCCGACCTGCCTCACGCTTCCGCTGCTTCGAGCCGGCTGAGCGCGAGCTCCACGGCCGCCTGCGGCGAGCCTGCACATGGCACACCCTCTAGCTGCCAGCCGGGCTCCAGGATCACCACCGGCCGCCCGAGCACGTGCGCGAAGCCGATCTCGGCCAGCGTCCCCCACTTCCCCCCTACCGCGATCACCGCGTCGCCCGACGCGACGACGGCCAGGTTCCTGGCATGGCCGACCCCGGTCACGACTACGTGGTCGATCCACTCGTTGGCGTGGGCGCGGGTCTCGCCCGGGAGGATCCCGATCGTCGTCCCGCCCGCCGACTTGGCTCCGCGAGCCGCGGCCTCCATCACTTCGCCCAGCCCGCCGGTGACAACCGTACAGCCGCGCTCGGCCAGAAGCCGCCCGACCTCCTCCGCTCGCCCCTCGTGCTCGCGCCCGCTGCCGATGACCGCGACCTGCACTCCCACCACGCAGCGATAGTAGAGCCGTGGCTGACCGGGAAGCGAGGGGCGGGACGCTGGTCGTCGGCGGGGGCTTCGCCGGCGCCTACGTCGCGCGACTCCTGAAGAAGCGCGGCGCGACGATCGTCAGCCCGGAGAACTTCATGCTCTACACGCCGATGCTCCCGGAGGCGGCATCCGGGACGCTCGAACCCCGCCACGTGGTCGTCCCGCTGCGGGTCATGTGCCCGCACGCCGAGCTCCTCCTCGGCCGCGCGATCGCGCTCGACCTCGACCACGACCGCGTGCAGGTCGAGACCGAGGAGGATCTCGTCAACGTCCACTTCCGCAACGTCGTGGTCGCAATCGGCGCCGTCTCGCGCACGCTCCCGATCCCAGGCCTCGCGGAGCACGGGCTCGGCTTCAAGACGCTGGCCGACGCGATCTACCTGCGGAACCACGTCCTACGTCGCCTCGAAGCGGCGGTTGCCGCAGCGACCGACGCCTACCGCCTGCGCGAGCTGACCTTCGTCTTCGTCGGCGCCGGCTACGCGGGCGTGGAAGCCCTCGGTGAGCTCTCCGACCTCGTCCGCGACGCGCTGCGCCATTACCCGGACCTCCGGACCGCCGAGCAGCGCTGGGTGCTCGTCGACGCCGCGCCGAAGATCCTCCCCGAGATCCCGCGCCGGCTCGGGGAGTACGCCGCCGAGCGGCTCGCCCGCCGCGGCGTCGAGATCCACGTCAACACGACCCTCGAGTCCGTCGAGCCGCACGCGGCGCTGCTCTCGGACGGGACGCGAATCCTGACCAGCACCCTCGTCTGGACCGCAGGCGTGACCGCGAACCCGCAGCTCCGGCACTTCGGCCTGCCGCTCGACGAGCGCGGGCGCGTGCGGGTCGACGAGACCCTGCGCGTCGAGGGGCACGAGCACGTCTGGGCGCTCGGCGACGGCGCTCGAGTGCCGAATCGCGCGAGCTCCGAGCCCGACCCGCCGACCTGCCAGCACGCCCTTCGGCAGGCCCGAAGGCTCGCGAAGAACCTCTGGGACGAACCCAAGCCCTACCGTTACCGGATGCTCGGGCAGGTCGCGACGCTCGGCCGCTACAAGGGCATTGCGGAGGTGTTCGGAGTCGGGGTGAAAGGGTTCGTCGGCTGGTTCGTCACCCGCACGTACCACCTCTACCAGCTGCCGCTCGTCTCGCGGAAGCTGCGCGTCGTGACCGACTGGACGGTCGCGCTCTTCTTCCGCCGCGATATCGCCGAGCTCGGCACCCTCGGCCATCCTCGAGGCCTCCGCGATGAGTGATGAACTGGCCCGCGCGTACGCATTTCTCGCCCGGGGCGAGATGGCGGGCGAGCGGCGCGAGCCGTCGCAAGTCGGAACGGCGGTCTTCGACGACGCGGTGCCGAAACGGCTCGACTCGAACTTCCTGCGCGTCGAGCGCGCCGTCGAGCCCGAGGCGGTGCTCGAAGAGGCCAAGCGCCTGAACCGGCGGATGATCCACATCGAGGACGCGGAGCTCGGGGAGCGCCTGGCTCCGTTCTTTGCCGAGCGCGGCTGGATCATCCGCCGTCAAATCGTGATGGCCCAGCTCCGCGAGCCCGACCGTGCCGGCGATCTCAGCCTCGTGGAGGAGGTCGACGAGGAGTCGCTGCGACCTGCGCGCAACCAGATAGCGGCCGGGCAGCCGTGGGGCATACCCGAGGTGATGGCACAGCTCTTCGCGGGCAAGCAGCTCGTCGCCGAGCGCATCCGCGCGCGCTTTTTCGCAATCAAGGTCGGCGGGAAGATCGCGAGCTACACCGACCTCTACCAGGACGGTGCCGACGCGCAGATCGAAGACGTCGGCACCGTGCCCGGGCACCGCTGCCGTGGATACGCAAGCACGGTCGTCCTCGCCGCGATCGACGTCGCCCGTAGGGAGGCCGCCGAGTTCGTCTTCCTCGTCGCCGACCGCGACGACTGGCCGAAGGAGCTCTACCGGCGGCTCGGCTTCGACGAGCTCGGGTACTACGTGAAGCTGATCGCGCCGCACACGTAGAGCTCAGCGGCGACCGACGACCAGCTTGACCGGGGCACCGAAGCGCTTGACGACTCCGGGCTTCGGGCTCTGGGAAATGACGCGGCCCACTCGCCTCGATCGAACGCGCCGGATGCGGCCGACGGAGCAATGCCTAGCCTTGATTCGCCTGCGGGCCGGCGCGAGCCTGAGACCGATCACCCTCGGCACGTTGCAGTGCACCCGAGGTGATGGAGGCGGCGGAGGCGGCGGAGGCGGGGGCGGCGGTGGAGGTGGAGGTGGGGCGATCGGGAACCCGCCGGGATCGAGCACGGCGCCACCCGGGCTGACACGAGCGCCGTAAATCTGATCAGGCCCGCGGTAGGCCTGCCAGACGACCAGGTAGTTCGTGCCGTCGAAGGCGGCTTTCGGGTAGAGGTCTGCACCCTGCGTTGTCGAGATCGCGATCCCGCCCGGGTCGAGCACCGCACCGGCCGGGCTCACGCGCGCGGCGTAGATGTCGTAGTTGGTGCCGGACCGAGCGTCCTCCCAGGCGACGAGGTAGTTCGTCCCGCCGGAGGTGACGCTCGGATTCTGCTGGCTATACGTCGCCGTCGAGACGGCGATGCCAGCAGGGTCCAGGACGGCGCCGGCCGGACTTACGCGGGCGCCGTAGATGTCGAAGAACCGGCAGCCAGCACATCGGTGGGCCAGCCAGGCGACGAAGTAGTTGGTGCCGTCGAAGGCGACCGCCGGCGAATCCTGGTAATCCGGAAACGGCGCTGTCGAGATCGCGATCCCGCCCGGGTCGAGCACCGTGCCGGCCCGGCTCACGCGGGCGCCGTAGATGTCGTAGCCTCGTTCCCCCCGGGCGACGAAGTAGTTCGTGCCGTCGAAGGCAACGCTCGGCTCGCGAGCGTCGTGGATCCCGTCGGCGAGGAAGAGCGGTATTCCCGCCGGGTCGAGCACAGTGCCAGCCCGGCTCACGCGCGCGGCATAGATGGCGACGCCGGACCGAGAATCGATCCAGGTGACGAGGTAGTTCGTGCCGTCGAAGCCGATCGCAAGCTCCTGCTGGTAGCCGGCCGCCGTCGAGATCGCGATCCCCCTCGGGTCGAGCACCGCGCCGGCCGGGCTCACCCGCGCGCCGTAGATGTCGGGGGTGTTTGTGCCGGACCGAAGGTCCTCCCAGGCAACGAGGTAGTTCGTGCCGTCGAAGGCAACCGTGGGCAGTCTCTGCTCGAGCGCCGCCGTCGAGACCGCAATCCCGCCTGGGTCGAGCACAGTGCCGGCCCGGGTCACCCGCGCGGCATAGATGTCCCAGTAGTGCGGCCCGGGCGTGTCGGATCGCTCGGGCCCCACCCAGACGACGAGGTAGTTCGTACCGTCGAAGGCAACGGCCGGCTCGAGCTGAGTGTCGGCGAGCCACGATCGGCCCCGGTCAGCTTGCTTGCGCGCCGCGTCGCCCTGCAAAGCGGCAGAGGCGGGCTTCGAGGCAACGTTCGCCCCAGTAACGGTGAGCGCGAGTAGCGACACCACAGCGGTGACGGCCGCGGGCCGCCATACCGCCGCGCCTATCGCTGCACCAATCGCCTGCACTGAATGACCCGTGTCTCGGGTCATCTCCCACACTACTACCGGGCGAGGCTCCTTCCAACCGTGTGTACCTCGCGTAGCGTGGATGTGTGAGCGCGCTCTCGATCAAGGGGCTGACGAAGCTCTACGGGTCGATCTCCGCGCTCTCGGGTGTCGACCTCGAGGTCGGCGAAGGCGAGCTCGTCGGCCTCCTCGGCCCGAACGGCGCCGGGAAGTCGACCCTGGTCAAGATCGCGTGCGGCCTTGTCAGGCAGACGCGCGGAACCGCCGCGATCCGCGGCCACCGCGCCGGGTCGCTGCAGGCCAGGCGCTCGCTCGGCTACCTGGCCGAGCTCTTCCGGTTCCCCGGCTGGTACTCCGCGGACGAGCTCCTCGAGCTCCACCAGCGGCTCGCGGGCTCGCAGGGCGGCGCGGCGGAGCGAACCCAGCTCCTGACGCTCGTCGGGCTCGTCGACGCGCGCAGCCGGCGGATCGAGGCCATGTCGAAGGGCATGCAGCAGCGGCTCGGCGTCGCCCAGGCGCTGGTCGGCTCGCCGCCGCTGCTTCTCCTCGACGAGCCGACGAGCGCGCTCGACCCAGTCGGCCGCCGCACGGTGCGCGGACTGCTGGAGAACCTCCGCGAGCGCGGGACCTCCGTGCTGCTCAACTCTCACCTCCTGAGCGAGATCGAGCTCGTGTGCGACCGCGTCGTGATCCTCCTCGACGGCCGCGTCGTGACCGAGGGCTCGCCCGCCGAGCTCGCGCGCCCGCGTGGCGTCGAGATCGAGACGGACGAGGGCACGCGCGTTATCGAAGGGGTGACCCGCGAGGACCTCCCGCGCCTCGTCGGCGAGCTCGTCAGCACCGGCCGCAAGGTCTACGGCGTTCGCGTCCTCACTTCGACCCTCGAGGAGACCTACATCGAGGCCGTGGGGGGCACGAGCTCGTGAGCTCGGTGGCGACGATCGCCGTCTACGGGCTGCGCGAGGCGGTGCGCCGAAAGGTCTTCGTGGTCGTCCTGCTGCTCACGATCGCGTTCCTGACGCTCTACTGGCTCGGCGTGCACTACCTCTTCCAGCACCTCACCGGCGTCGGGCCTCCTGCCGGCATCGACGCGCGCACCTTCGTCGGCGCGACGGTCTTCGGGCTCGCGATGTTTGGAACGCTATTCCTTGGGACCGTGCTCGCGATCTTCCTGACGCTCGGGGTCGGGCGCGGCGACGCCGAGCGCGGACTCCTGCAACCGCTGGTCGTCCGTCCACTCGGGCGGACGACGCTGCTCTTCGCGCGCTGGCTCGGCGCGGCCGCGGTCTGCGCCCCGTACGTCGTGGTCGTCTACGTCGCGGCGATGCTCATCACCGGGCTCACGGGCCACTGGTGGCCGGATCATGTCGTCGTCCCCGGGATCGAACTGGCCGCAGCGGTCGCGCTAGTCGCGGCGATCTCGCTGCTCGGATCCGTTTTCCTCGCGTCGACTGCAAACGGGATCGCGGTCTTCATGGTCTTCGGTGCCGGGCTCGTCGCGGGCCTCCTCGGCACGATCGGCCACGGGCTCAACTCACACGGGCTTGTCCGCGCGGCCAAGATCGCCGCCTACCTGATCCCCTTCGAGGGCCTCTACCAGGACGCCCTCCGCGAGCTCGTCTCGGAGACCACAGGGCTCACCGGCTTCCTGCTGGAGCTCGGCCCGTTCGGCGGCGGGTACACCGGCGGCCTCTGGGTCCGGCTCTGGGCCGTGGCGGCGTTCGGAATCCTGGCGGTGCTGGCCGCGGTCGCCTTCTCGCGCCGAGACCTGTGACGAATCAGCACTCAGCGACGTATTTCGGTCGATGAAGTCCGCGCTGCTCGCCGTAACAGCCATTCTCGTCAGCGCGTGCGGGTCGGCTTCGGTCTCGCGTCCGCCCGTGCCCGCGCCCAGGTCAGGATCGAATGGTCCGCCGCCCGCGTGGCTGGAGACGACCGCTGGCAGCCACTGGCTCGGCTTTTCGACCTTCTGCTGGCATCCGCCAGAGTCGCGCACCGGCACCTGCGCCGACATGGTCATCCCGAAGTGCAGCCAGCAGAGCGTGCCGACCCTCCGGATCGGGAATGGCGAGACCGTCCGGGCACATCTCGGCTACGAGCCTGAGGGCGCATCTGTCGAGCACGAAGACGCGAAGCTCGACGGTCGCACGGTTGAGTGGCGGGTCGGGCACCCCGGCGTGTTTGTCCTCTTCACACGAGGCCGGGAGGGCGACGCGTCGTACACCGGCTGCGCCGTGCTGCGCTAGCGCCCTAGCAGCCGGCCGCGCGTGTTGCGAGCCGGCCCGCCGGTTGCTCCCGGATCGAAGAGGTAGACACCTGCGTGATGCTCGCTCCGGGGGCCCCACCGACGGAGAACGCGGACGCGCGCCTTTCCGCCGGTCGTCCAGCCCAGGGGCAGCGAGGCCACGGCGTCGGTCCAGCTCCGCTCGCCGGTGACGATTCGCGGCTTTCCCCCGTGCAGGGGCACGAAGACGGCCATGTGCCCGTCACACGCGTACAGCCACTCCGCTAGGAGCGTCCCCCCGTCCGGCGACAGCCAAAGATCGCCCCAGGCGGTCGACGGATCGCGAGGCTTCAGCGGGCCAGCAACGACGGTCCACTCCGATCCCGTCCGCCGCTCGATCGTCGCCCGAGAATCGGCCTCGCTCGCGCTGAAGCACGTCCGGAAACCCGGTACGGCGCCTCCCTGGTCCTCGCGCTGGTGCCCGCACGTTCGATGCTCAGTCGGCCGCGACTTGCCGGCCTTCGAGTGCGTCGTGGCTCCGGTTTCGCCGCAACCGGCCACCAGGAGCACCGCTGCTACGAGAATCGCCGCCCGCACGAGCGAATCGTCGCAGGCGGGTGTATCACCCTCGTAACACTTAGCTCAGCTTGCGGAGAGCCGCGCTCAGCGACTGGCGAGTCTTCAGCACGCCTTCGAAAAGGTCTCCGTGCTCTTGCACCCGCTGCCGCACGACGTCCATCGTGAACGCCGCCGGGTCAAGCGACTCGTCGACCTCCTCCCAGCGCAACGGCGTCGACACCGGCGCGCCCGCCCGCGGCCGCACGGAATAGACCGACGCGATCGTCTTGCCCTCGCCGTTCTGGTTCGAGTCGATCAGAACGCCTCGCCGCTTTGCCTTCGACCACTCGGTCGTGACGAGCCCGCGGTGCGTCCGCGCCAGCGCGCCGGCGACGATCTCGGCGAACTGGCGCGTGTCGTCGTAGGTCGCGCGCCGCTCGATCGGGACGAGCACGTGGATCCCGTCCGAGCCGCTCGTCTTGCAGAACGACTCGAGCCCGAGCGCGTCGAGCGCGTCCTTGACCAACCGCGCGACCTGCACGGCCTCGGGGAAGCCGACGTCCGGCGACGGGTCGAGGTCGAAGAGCACGAAGTCCGGGCGGTCGAGCTTGTCGACCCGTGAGTACCACGTGTTCAGGTCGATGCAGCCCATGTTCACGACCCAGAGCAGGGCGAGCTCGTCGTTCACGAGCGGCGCGTCGATCCGACGGCGGCGGCGCGGCGTCTCCCGCGTCGAGACCTCGATGTTCACCGTCGGGATCCAGTCGGGCATCCCCGCCGGCTTGTCCTTCTGGAAGAAGAATTTCCCCTGCCAGCCGTCGGGGTAGCGCTTGAGCGTGAACGGCCGGTTGGAGACGTGCGGAACAACGACCGCCGCCACGTCGCGGTAGTAGGCGAGCAGATCGCCCTTCGTGATCCCCTCGTCCGGCCAGAACGGCTTGTCGAGGTTCGAGAGCCGCAGCGTCCTCTTGCCTTTGCGTATCACCGACGGGATCGCCTCGGTCGGCTCGCCCGGTAGCTCGCGCCTCACCTCCGTCGCGTCCTTGTCCTCGCGCAGCCCGTGGTAGACGGGCGCTCGGAGCCGGCCGTCGTGCGTCCACTCGGCAAACGAGACGTCGGCGACGAGCTTCGGCTCGACCCAGGCGACCTCGCCCTTCCGGACGCGCGGCATCTTCGGTTCCTGCGGGAACGGCGCGCCCTTCTGCTCGAGCGGCCGCAGCTTCTTCAGCAGCCGCCCGATCTCCGCCTCGTCGAAGCCGGTCCCCACGTTGCCGACCCAGCGCAGCCCGTCCTCCTCGTAGACGCCGAGGACGAGCGAGCCGAACGAGCCCTCACGCCGGCCCTTGCCAGCCGTATAGCCGGCGACCACGAACTCCTGCTCGCCGTGCGTCTTGAACTTGAGCCAGTCGCGGCTGCGCTTGCCGGGGAGATAGCGCGAGTCGACCCGCTTGCCCATGATCCCCTCGAGCCGCCGCTCCTTCGCGGCCGCGAGCAGCGCGCGCCCGTCGTCGAAAGGCTCCGAGAACTTGACGGTGCGGTTGCGCCCGTCGAGGAGCATTCGGAGGCGCTTCCGTCTCTCCGAGAGCGGGAGGTCGAGCACCGGCTCTCCGTCGACCTCGAGCAGGTCGAAGACGTAGTACACGATGGGAGTCCCGGGGTTCGCCTGCTGCATCGCCGAGAAGCTCGGGCGTCCTTCGTCGTCGAGCGCGCACACCTCGCCGTCGAGTACGGCGTCGGGCGTCTTCAGCGCCTTCGCGAGCTCCTTGGCGACGTTGGCGAAGCGCCGCGTGTAGTCCTGGTCCTTGCGCGTGCGCAGCTCGGCCTCGCCTCCCGCCACCGTGGCGACGATCCGGTAGCCGTCCCATTTGATCTCGAACTCCCAGTCGTCGGTCCGGGGCATGTTCTTCTCGTCCTCGAGCGTCGCGTACATCGGCGCGTACTTGCGGTGCGGGCGAGACGCCGCGGCGCCGTCCTCGCGCTTGCGCAGGATCAGCCAGTTCTTCGGATCGCCGGAGAGCTTCGCCGGCACGAGCGCCCACACACCGTCGAGCCTCTTCCCGTGCAACCGCACCGTGAGCCCGCCGTTGGGCTTCTCCTCGAGCAGCTCGTACGTGCCGTTGTCCCAGATCTCGACCGTGCCGGCGCCGTACTGGCCCTTCGGGATCTCACCGTGGAAGGTTGCGTACTCGAGCGGGTGGTCCTCGACGTGAACGGCGAGATGCTGCTGGCCGGGCTCGAGCGGCACGCCCTTCGGCACCGCCCAGCTCGCCAGCGCGCCGTCCCGCTCGAGGCGGAAGTCGTAGTGGAGCCGCCTCGCGTCGTGGCGCTGCACGACGAAGATCGGGCCATCCGCCTTGCGCCGCCCCTTCCCCGTGGGGAACGGCTCTTTCGTCTTCTTCGGATCGCGCTTGCGCTCGTAGTCGCGAAGGCTCACGAAGCCTTTTTAGCGCGTGAGCGCCTGCGGCCCGATTTCTGCGTGCGCTCCACCGACTCGCGGAGCGCCGCCATCAGGTCGACGACCTCGCCCTCCTCCTCGGTCTCGGCCGGCGGCAGCGGCTCACCCTCGGCCTTCGCCCGCAGGAGCTCGAGCAGCTCCTTACGGTAGGTGTCGTCGTACTTCTCCGGATCGAAGGAGTCGCTGAGGTTCTCGACGAGCGACTTCGCCATCTCGACCTCGGGCTTACGCACCTCCGCCTTGCCGTCGAAGCGCTCCGGCTGCCGGACC
Organism: Actinomycetota bacterium; assembly: GCA_046731695.1. GTDB lineage: Bacteria > Actinomycetota > Thermoleophilia > Gaiellales > Gaiellaceae > AC-32. Next base: position 8,175 of record JBKPLR010000059.1, on the reverse strand, counting down.
TCGTCGGCGTAGTACATGGTCTCGATCAGCAGCACGTCCTCGTACCGGCGGAGGCAGGCGAGGTGCTGCTTGTTGCGGATCACGACCTTGGCGATTCCGACCTTGCCGGTCTCCTCGAGCGCGCGGGCGAACAGGCGGTAGGGCTTCTCGCCACCCTCCTGAGGAAGCAGGTAATACGCCTTGCGGAAGTAGACAGGGTCGATTTCGTCGAGGTCGACGAAGTCGCAGATGTCGATCGTCTTCGTCAGCTCGACGTCGAGCCTGTCGAGGTCCTCGTCCTCCAGCGGAACGAAGCGGCCCTTCTCCACCTCGAACCCGCGGATGATGTCCTCGCTGTCGACGTGCTGACCGGTGTCGCGGCGGACCTTGTCGTAGCCGATCGGCTGGAGGTCGCGCTTGTCCAGGAAGTGGAACCGAAGCTCCTTCGACTCGGTCGCCGAGAACATGCGCACCGGCACGCTGACGAGCCCGAACGAGATCGTTCCGCTCCAGATTGGACGAGCCACGGCACCCGTGTACCCGGCGTTCACCGGCCCGAAAACCGAGCGTGTTTAGGATGGCTTGAAACGCGGAAACGTGCTTCTTACAAAGCTTCTCCACCTAACGGGGGGTTAGGGTCGAGGCCGGCTATAAGCCGGCCTCGGCATGTGTACGGGCCGGGGATAAGCCTGTGGAAGATGTGGAAAAGGGCCGCTAATGCGCGGTTTCAAGCGGCGCTCAGCGGGTCGCCGGAACCTGTCCGATTGTGCGAAATCGCACACGCCGCTGCCTGCGCAGGTCGTCGCCCGAGATTCCTTCGAAGAGCTCCAGCGACTCGGCGAGCGCCTCTCCGAGCAGCCGCGCGGCTTCGTCGTAGTTGGTGTGCGCACCACCTTCGGGCTCGGGGACGACCGCGTCGATGACGCCGAGCTCCAGGCAATGTCCCGCGTCGGGCTTGAACGCCGCGGCAGCCTTCCGAGCCTCGCCGGCGTCGCGCCAGAGAATGGCCGCGCAGCCTTCCGGCGAGATCACGGTGTAGATCGCGTTCTCCTGCATCAACACCCGGTCGGCAAGCGCGGTTGCGATTGCGCCGCCCGAGCCGCCCTCACCGATCACGCAGGTCACGATCGGAACCCGCAGCCGAGACATCAGCGCCTGCGAGCGGGCGATCGCGCCGCCCTGGCCGTGCTGCTCGGCGGTCACTCCCGGATATGCGCCCGGGATGTCGACGAGGCTGATCACCGGGAACCCGTGCCGGCCGGCGAGCTCCATCGCGCGCATCGCTTTGCCGTACCCCTCTGGGTACGCCATCCCGAAGTTGCGGCGCGTGCGCTCCTTGACGTCCCGGCCCTTCTGGTTTCCGACGAGCACGACCGTCCGCCCGCGGAACCGCCCGAGCCCCGCGATCACCGCCGCGTCGTCGCCGTGCGCCCGGTCGCCGTGGAGCTCGAACCAGTCCTCGAGCAGGCGATCGACGTAGTCGAGCGTGTACGGGCGGTCCGCGTGGCGGGCAAGCTCGACCGACCGCCAGATCTCCTCGTCGCTGGGCTCCGCAACGATCCGGTCGAGCTGGCGCTGGAGGCGTTCGAGGTCGCCGGAGACCCTGGCGCCGCGCAGCAGCGGAAGGCTCCGGAGCCGGCTCAGCTGATCCCGCAGCCGTAACTCGGCCTCACGGGCCATCGGCGAGGAGCCGCAGCAGACGAGCAAGTGTCGGCCGCAGCTCGGGTCGGGGGACGATCTGGTCCACGTGCCCGTACCGGTAGTTGGACTCGGCGAGCCCGAAGTCGTCGGGCAGCTTCTCGCGCGTCGTCTGCTGCACGACGCGGGGGCCGGTGAACGAGAGGAGCGCGCCGGGCTCGGCGATCAACACGTCACCGAGGCTGGCGAAGCTCGCAAGCACGCCGGCCGTCGTCGGATGAGCCATGACGCTGATCACGGTGCCGCCCGCATCGCGGAGGTCCTCGACGGCGCAGACGGTCTTCGGCAGCTGCATCAGCGAGAGGATTCCCTCCTGCATGCGGGCGCCGCCGGAGGCGGTGACGGAGACGAGCGGGACGCTTCGCTCGGCCGCGCTCTCACAGGCTCGTGCGAACTTCTCGCCGACCGTGCGGCCCATCGAGCCGCCCATGAATCCGAACTCCATCACCGCGAGCTCGCATGGATGATCCTCGATCGCCGCGCGGCCGATCAGCATCGCTTCCCCCAGCCCGGTCGACAGCTCCGCCTCCGCGAGACGCTCCGTGTAGGGCCGAAGGTCGAAGAACTCGAGCGGGTCGTCCGAGCGCAGCTCAGCCGCCTCCTCGGAAAACGAGTCCGGGTCGACCAGCTGCCGGATGCGCTCGCGCGCGTGTACCGGGAAATGGTGACCGCACTGCGGGCAGACACGGAGGTGCGCGTCGAGCTCGTCGTCCCGGTAATGCGAGCCGCAACCCGGGCAGGTGTTCGGGTGCGGGCGGCTTCCGTCTTGCGGCGGAGCGTGCTTGTGCTCGATGGAGACGTCGATCCGTTCGGACACGGCGAAGATGTGAGTCTAGGTCAGAGGCCGAGGGCCGCGCAGAACCGCGTCAGCGGTTCCACGTTGGAGACCTCAGCGGCAAGCCCGCTGAACCCCGCTCCGAGCACCGGCGCGTCCCGGGGGATACGCCTCAGCAGCGTCTCCGTCTCGACGAGGGAGAACCCGCCCGGCTCAGGCATGAACGGACTGATCTCTCCGGGCTCGAGGGAGTCAACGTCCAACGCCACGTAGACGCCCTCGGTCCCCTGAAGCGCGTCGGCGATGTCGTTGGCGTCGGTGCGAAGGCCGATCGACGCGATGTACTCGCGCTCGGGCGGATCGAGATTGCGCGCGCCGAGGAGCACGACGTCCTCCGGCTCGACCGCGCCGGCGTCGAGCAGCATCCGAAGCGGCATACCCCAGAGATCGCCCGACGGGGACGACTCCGGAGTGTTCAGGTCACCGTGGGCGTCGAACCAGACGAGCCCGAGTCGCCCGTAGCGCGCGGCGAGGCCCTCGACGGCGCCGATGTGGGCGCAGCAGCAGCCGCCCAGAACGAGCGGGCGCTCCGGAAGCTCACTCGCAATCGCGAGGTTCTGCTCGCCGAGCGTCTCCTCCTCGACGACGGCGACCTCCGGGTACGCGAGCGGCAGCCGCGCGGCCTCGGCCATCGACTCGCCGCCCTCGCCCCAGGCCTGCGGCACGCGGACGAGCCCGGCCGCGAACTCGGCGCCGCACGCGTGGCACTCGTACGCGGGGCCGAGGGCAACGGCGGTGTAGGTGTTGCAGTTCGGACACTTGGCACGGAGCCGCGACATCAGCCCACCGCCTTCTTGAAGGTCAGCTTGCGGCGCGCCACGTGCATGCCGGCCCGCTCGTAAAGCCGGACGCCGCTCGAGTTCGCGGAATCGACGCCGAGACCGGCGCGCTTCATGCCGCGCGCGCGAAGCTGCCGGAACGAGTGCCTGAGCAGCGCGAGCCCGAGGCCGCGGCCCCGCCAAGACCGCCGCACGCCGAGAATCGACACCCAGCCGTAGGCCGGGTCGTTGTCCCAACTGCTTCGGCAGAGCGCGATGCCCTGCAACTTGCCGTCTGCCAACGCCAGGGTCCAGAGCTCACGGTCGAAACCGTCGGTCTGCCACCAGTGTCGCCAGTCCTCGAACGAGATCGGCATGTGGTCGTCGTGCTCGGAGAACGTCTCCTCCTGGAGATCGTGCACGGCGCGAGCATCCTCCTCGCTGAACGGGCTGACCGTGATCCCCTCGGGCCATTCGGGCTCCGGAAGATCGTCGCCGAGCCACGTCAGCATCCGGAACGAGAAGCGATCGAAGGCCCAGCCACGCGACTCGAGCAGCTCGCGGAGCTCGTCCGCCTTCTCCGGCACCGCGATCTTGAGTCGACCGCCCGGCGCAGCGAGCTCCGCTGCGCGCGCTTCCACAAAGTCGAGCAGCGGGGGCCACATCTCCGGCGCCGCCGGATCGCCGGCAAGGAACGTCCACATCACCTCGCCCCGGTGCGAGGAGTCGAAGACGTCTCCGAACCCGGCGACGCGTCCGTCAACGAGCGCAACCCGTGCGTCGTGCTCGAGGTCGAGCGACGGGGTGGCGAGCCAGGTCTGAGCGCTTTGCAGGCTCATCCGGTCGCCCCCCAGAACGCGCCCGAACTCGTCGACAACCGCCGCGAGCTCCGCGGCGTCGTCAGGGCGAGGTGTGCGCAGCTCGACGGTCACGAGAGCGCCTTCTCGTACGTCACGTTCAGGCGGTGGACGTGCATGCCGACCCGCTCGTAGAGCCGGACCGCCCCGGTCACGTTCTCCGAGTCGACGCCGAGGCCGACCCGAGTGGCGCCACGGCGCCGGAACTCGCGGAACGACTGCTGGAGCAACGCGGCGCCGAGCCCACGTCTCCGGTATTCGGGCAGGACCCCGAGGCTTGCGACCCACCCGAACTCGGGGTCCTCCGAGGAGTGCCAGGCGTTCAGGGAATAGCCGGCGAGCTCGTCTCCGTCCTCCGCGAGCCACGAAAGCGAATGGTCAGCGTTGTCCCGGCCAAACGCGTCGTTGCGCCACTGCTCGAACGGCTGCGGCCGGAAGTCCCAGTCTGCGGCGAAGGCGAGCTCGTTTGCTTCGTGGAGGCGCCGCTCGTCGGCCGAGTCGAGCACGCGGACCGAGATTCCGTCCGGCCAGTCCGGCTCCGGCACGTCGTCGCCGAGCTCGATCCGCATCTGGTACGAGCGGCGCACGGGCCGCCACCCCTCCTCCTCGACGACGTCCCTGAGAATCGCATCGTCACCCTGCACGACTACCCGAGCCGATCTTGTGTTCGCAGCCTTTACGGCCCCTTGAAGCAGCGCCACGGCAGCGTCGCGGTCACGCGTGCGGACGTCGACCTCGGTCCGCCCTTCCTTGCCCCTGGGCACGGAGTCGGCATAGCCCACGAGCCGCCCGTCCCGCTCGGCGACCTGCACCCAGATCTCGGAAAGCGTGAACCAATGCCGGACCTCGGCCTCCCCGATCTCGGTCTCGCCGAACGCCGCCCGGGCGTGCTCGTTCAGCAGGTCGGCGATCTGCGCGGCCTCGTCGACCCGCGCGTCCCTCAGCTCGACCGTCACGCCGCGACCTCCTCCAGCGTGTCCGGCAGACGCGCGAGGTCCGGGAGCTCGCGGGTTGGCTCCGGCCCCGGCCTCTCGCCGAGCCGGTTGATCCAGATCGACCGCACCCCGAGCTCGTTCGCCGGTGCGATGTCGTGGAAGAGGCTGGCGGCGACGTGCACGTCAGGCAGTCGCCCGACCCGTTCCTCGAATGTGCTCCAGTGCGTGAGCCCCGGCTTGTACGAGCCGATCTCGGAGGCCACGATCGCGAGCTCGAACGGCACGCCGAGCTGCTGCATCGACGCTTCGATGTAGTCGCGGTCCGTGTTCGAGAGGATCGCGAGCTTCCAGCCGTGATTCCTCGCATCGCCGAGCGCGTCGGGCACCTCCGGAAACGGCTGCCAGCCCGGGAGCGACCGGGCGAGCGCATCGTATTCGTCCGGCGGCGCGCCGAGGCGTCGCATCGCCTCGGTCAGCACCTCGCGGTAGGAGCGCTTCCCATCGGCCTCGAGCTCGGGCTCGAGCTCGTGGTAGCGCTCGAGCAGCTCGTCGGCGCGTTCTTCGCCGAAAACCAGCGCGAGCTCACCGCGAATACCGCCGTTCCAGTCGATCAGCGTCCCGTAGCAGTCGAAGGTCGCCCACCGGTCCGTGGCCACGCGGCGATCGTACATAGCATCGCGCGGATGCCCATCCGTCTCGCTCTGGCTGCGTCCGTCCTCTGCTGCTGCGCATGCGGATCGTCGGCGACGAAGCCGGCGCGGCCACCGAAGATCGCGAGCTTCGCGCTGCAGAGCAAGCTGCTGGGCCGGCAGTTGGACGAGGTGCTCGTCACGCCGGCGGGCGGCGGGAAGGGGCGGCCGCTGCTGGTCTTCCTGCACGGCTACGGCGGGACGCCGATCGGCACGATCGACCAGGCGTTCATTGGGGCACTGCGGGGCTTGGGCGACCGCGCGCCGGTCGTCCTCGTCCCCGAGGGCGACTTCGGTTGGTGGTACGACCACCCGGGTGAGCCGTGGGCTTCGTACGTCCTGCATGAGGCGATCCCCGCGGCGCTCAGGCGGAGCGGGGCCGACGCACGGCACGTGGCAGTCGGCGGGATCTCGATGGGCGGTTTCGGCGCACTCGACCTGGGACGAATCGCGCCGCGCCGCTTCTGCGCAGTCGGCGGCCACTCACCAGCGGTCTTCGAGCCCGGTTCGCCCGACATCGCGTTCGCCTTCGACAGTAAGGCGGCGTTCGAGCGGCACAACCTGTTTCGGATTGCGCGAAGGCAATCGCCCTACCAGGCGCCGGTGTGGATCGACGTCGGCGCAGACGACCTCCTCCGCCCTACGGCCACCGCCTTTGCTCGGGAGCTCCGATCCGATGGAGCAGACGTGACCTTCCGCGTCTGGCCCGGTGCGCATACCGGCCGGTACTGGAACACGCACTTCGCCCAGTACCTGCGGTTCTACGCCGACGCCTGCAGCTGAACCAACACCCGGCCGTCTACGCCAAGGTCCTGCGCGGCCTAGTCCACGAAGCCCCACAATCGGTGTCCGACACCGGTTTTAGGCAAGGGCGTGAGCCTCACGAAAGTGTGACGGTTTCTCACCACGGCTACCGGCGTCCGCATCTCCGCCGGCACTTCCGCGTTCTACGCTGACGCTGCGGTCAGTCCTCGAAGCGGCGGACGACGATCGTCGCGTTGTGGCCGCCGAAGCCGAACGAGTTCGAGACTCCGACCCGCACGTCGGCCTCGCGCGACTCGTTCGGGATGTAGTCGAGGTCGCATTGGGGGTCGGGCTCTTCGTAGTTGATCGTCGGCGGCAGCGCGCCCCGGTTCACCGCGAGCGTCGTGAACATCGCCTCCACCGCGCCCGCGGCGCCGAGGCAGTGACCGGTCGCGCCCTTCGTCGAGGAAACCGGGGTCTTGCGCGCGTTCTCCTCGCCAAGAGCAAGCTTCAGCACGCGGGTCTCGGAGGCGTCGCCGAGCGGCGTCGAAGTACCGTGCGCGTTGATGTAGTCGATCTCGTCCGGCGAGATCCCCGCGTCGTGAAATGCCATCGTCATCGCCCGCGCAGGGTTCTTGCCGCTCGGGTCCGGCTCGGTGATGTGCTGCGCGTCCGAGGAGACGCCATAGCCGACTAGCTCCGCGTAGATCTTCGCACCACGCGCCTGCGCGTGCTCGAGCGCCTCGAGCACGACCACGGCGCCGGCTTCTCCCATCACGAACCCGTCTCGCTCAGCGTCGAACGGTCGTGACGCCTTCTCCGGCTCGTCGTTGCGCCGCGAGAGCGCCCGCATCGCGCTGAAGCCGGCGATGCCGACTTCGGTTACCGGCGCCTCCGTCCCGCCGCAGAGCATCACGTCGGCCCGCCCGAGCCGGATCGCGTCGAGCCCGTCGCCGATCGCCATGTTCGACGCGGCGCACGCGGTGCACTGCGAGCTCAGCGGCCCTTGCGTCCCGAGCTGCATCGAGACCCAAGCCGCACCCATGTTGGGGATGATCTCCGGAATCGAGAACGGATTGACGCGGTCGGGCCCGCGCTCGAGCAACTCGGCGTGGCAGTCCTGAAAAGCCTTCAGACCGCCGATGCCGGTCGCGATCGCAGCCCCGATCCGATCCGGCTCCTTGGCAATTTCGAGCCCAGCGTCCTGCTCGGCCATGCGGGCGGCCGCGACGATCAGGTGCGCAAAGCGGTCCATGCGCCGCGTCTGCTTGCGCTCGATGAAGTCGGTCGCGTCGAAGCCCTTCACCTCGCACGCGAAGTGGACGTAGAAGGCGCTCGAGTCGAACTGCGTGATGGGCGCCGCGCCGGACTTGCCAGCGAGCAGAGTCTTCCACGAGGACTCGACGTCGTTGCCGAGCGGGGTCAGCGCGCCGAGGCCGGTGATCACGACCCTCCGTCGCCCGTTGAGCTGCGCTCCGTTGTCCATTACATCCCGAGACCGCCGTCGACGAGGAGCACTTCGCCCGTGATGAACGAGGCCTCGTCGGAGCAGAGGAAGCGTACCGCCCCGGCGACGTCTTCCGGATCGCCGAGCCGGCCGAGCGGCGTGTTCGAGAGCATCGCTTCCTTCGCCTCCTCGGGCAGGACGTCGGTCAGCCGCGTGTTCACGTAGCCCGGCGC
>JBKPLR010000058.1:0-38583 GCA_046731695.1 Actinomycetota bacterium | reverse complement strand
TTCCAAGACCGAGGGATCCTCTAGGCGCTAATCGATCGTGAAGTAGTCCGGGCTCTGGTAGCGGCCCGTCTTCTCCTTGCGGAGCTGCATCAGGATGTCGTTCAGCAGGGACGATGCACCGAAGCGGTAACGGTCCGGCGTGAGCCAGTCGATCCCGAGCGTCTCGTGCGTGAGGACGAGGTGCTGCACGGCCTGCTTCGCGTTGCGGATCCCGCCCGCCGGCTTGAAGCCGATCCTGCGGCCGGTCTCCTCGTAGACGTCGCGGATCGCCTCAAGCATTACGAGCGCGACCGGCAGCGTCGCCGCTGAGGACAGCTTCCCCGTCGAGGTCTTGATGAAGTCCGCTCCGGCGGCCATCGCGAGCAGCGAGGCGCGCCGGACGTTGTCGTAGGTGCCGAGCTCGCCGGTCTCCAGGATCACCTTCAGGTGCGTGTCGCCGCACGCCTCCTTGACGCGAACGATCTCGTCGTAGACCTTCGCGTACCGGCCGGCGAGGAAGGCGCCGCGGTCGATCACCATGTCGACCTCGTCGGCGCCGTGCTCGACGACCCAGCGCACCTCCTCGAGCTTGGTCTCGAGCGGCGACTGGCCGGACGGAAACGCCGTGGCGACCGACGCCACCTTGACGCCGCTGCCGCGAACTCGCTCGACCGCAGTCGGGACGAGGTTCGGGTAGACGCAGACGGCGGCGACCGACGGTACGCCGGGATCGGAGGGGTCGGGGCGCACCGCTTTCGACGCGAGTGCCGCCACCTTGCCGGGCGTGTCGGCGCCCTCGAGCGTCGTCAGGTCGGTCATGCGGACGGCGAGCTCGAGCGCGAAGACCTTCGTCTCGCGCTTGATCGAACGCTTCGCGAGCGTTCCGGCGCGCTCCTCGACCGCGACCTGGTCGATCGAGCCGATTCGGGGTAGCCGTGGCTCGAGCGGAAGCTCGAACCCGGTCGGAAGAGCAGGCGCCTGCGCCATGCGAAAAGTGTAGTCCCCGGGCGCTTAGATGCCGAGGCGCTCGAGCATCGCCTCGTCCCGGCGCCATCTCGGCCTTGCCTTAACGGCCAGCTCCAGGAACACCGGGTGGCCGAGTACGAGCTCGATCTCGGGCCGCGCACGTGTGCCGATCTGCTTCACGATCGAGCCGCCTTTGCCGATCACGATCTGCTTCTGCGAGTCCGTCTCGACGAAGACCGTGGCGCGGACGACCTTGTCGGTGACCTCCTCGATCTCGACGGAAATCGCGTGGGGGACCTCCTCGCGGGTCAGCTGGAGCGCCTTCTCGCGGATCAACTCCGCGACCTGTGTTTCCGGCGTGAGATCGGTGCGCTGCTCGCGCGGATAGTACGCGGGGCCTTCGGGGAGGAGGGCGACCAGCTCTTCTCGGAGGTCGTTCACCCCGTCGCCGGTGACGGCGCTGACCGGGTGGAGGGCGTGGAAGTCGCCGAGTTGTGCCGCGCGCGCCATCTGCTCGGCAATGTGGCCGGGCTTGAGGCGGTCGACCTTGTTCAGGGCGATGACGACGGGGATGCCGAGGTTGAAGACGCGTTCGGCGATAAAGCGGTCACCGGCGCCGATCCGCTCGCGTGCCGAGAGGACGAAGAGGATCGCCTCCACGTCGTCGAGCGACCGGTCGACCGTCCGCTGCATGCGCTCCGTCAGCGGGTCGCGCGGCCGCTGGAAACCCGGGAGGTCGGCGAGCACGAGCTGGTACTCGTCGTCGTTCGCGATTCCGACGACCCGCCGCCGGGTGGTCTGCGGCTTGTCCGAGACGATCGCGACCTTCCCACCGCAGAGCGCGTTCACGAGCGTCGACTTCCCAACATTGGGCCGCCCGACGACGGACACGAACCCGCTCCTCATAGGGTTCTTCCCCCACCCAGTGAGAGGGTGGGGTTGATTGCCCGCCGCCCTCGGCGATGAGCGTACCCACGATTTGCGCACGCGTGGGTGACGTCTTCGTGCCGATTTCGTGACTTTTCATCCGCCGATGCAGGCCGCCGCCAAAGGCTCAATCCAGCTCCCACGTCTCCGGGAGCAGCTCGGCCGGCGTGTAGGTGACGACCTCGCCTTCGCGGTTGCGGAACGTGATCCGGTCGAGCCTGAACTCGTACAGCCACTGCCGGCAGCCGCCGCACGGCGAAGCGGTAATGGCGATCGCCTCGAGGTCGCCGGGCCGGCAGCCCTCGACCACCGCCCGGGCGAGCGCCGCCCGCTCCGCGCAGATCCCGAGTGGATACGCGGCGTTCTCGACGTTCACGCCGTCGAACACGCGGCCGTCGCGCGCGACCACCGCCGCGCCGACCAGGTAGTTGGAATACGGCGCGTATGCCCGGTCGGCAACCGCCACGGCCCGCTCGTAGAGCTCCTCGCTCACGAGAACAGCTGAAACACCGTCAGGGTGACAAGCGCACCGAGCACCCCGCCGTACGTCACCTCAAGGGCGGAGTGAATCCCGGATTCGACCCTCGTTTGCGCCACGAGTAACGCCATGATGAACGTCAGCGACGAGATCAGGAAGCGGTGCGAGTCGCCGATGACGAGCGTCGCCGCCATCCAACCCGCGAACGCGACTGCGGCGTGGCCGGACGGAAGTCCGCCCCGCAGTGGAGTGCCCCGGCCGGTGTAGGCCTTCGCGGCGATCACGACGATGATCGTCACCACGAGCGAGATCAAGGTCACCTGGGCCGGAGCGTCGCGGAGCCGGTCGAGGAGCCGCGCGCTCGGGTCGGCGATCTCTCCGGAGAAGACCAGATAGCCGATTGCGATCGCGTTCACGGTCGCGATCAGCACGGCGCCGGCCGCGATGTCCTTCGCGAGCTTGGCCAGCGGGTCAAACGAGGTGGTCGCCACGTCGATCGCCTGCTCGAGCGCCGAGTTAATCATCTCGGTGATAAAGACGAATGCGATCGCCAGCAAGAGCGCGATCATTTCGAGCTTGGAGACGCTCACTGCGAGACCGGCGACCAGGACCACCACGGCCGCGAGGAAGTGGATCCGCATGTTCCGCTGCGTGCGAAGCACGTGGATGATCCCCTCGAAGGCGAAGTTGAAGCTCTCGAGGAGCGTCTGGGCCCGGCGGTGACTCATTCGGTCCATCTGGCCTCTCGCTGCTCCATCTCGGAGCCATGGTCGTAGCCGACGAGGTGTAGAAGCCCGTGCACCAGCGCCCCGCGCCAGCGCTCGCCAATGACCTGGGGACAGAGGATCGCGTCGCCGAGCTGGCGCGGAACTCCGGGCTCCACGTGGCCACGCTCGTCGATCGGGAACGAGAGGACGTCGGTCACCTCGTCGACTCCCAGATGCTCCCGCTTCAACGTCCGCATCTCCTCCGGGTCGACGAAGAGCAGTCCGAGCTCGCCGTCCTCGATCCCTTCCTCCGAGAGCACACGCCGTACGAGCTCAACTGCCGCTTCCTCCTCGACCTCGACGCCGCTGCGGTTTGCCACCTCGACCGCGACCATCGCTAGCGCCGGCGCTGCGTGCCCGTCTCCTCCGCGTGGAGCTTGTACGCCTCGACGATCCGCTGCACGAGTCGATGCCGGACCACATCCTCGTGCCCGAACCGGATGAAGGCGATCCCGTCGATCGCGCCGAGGATGTCCTGAACCTGGATCAGCCCCGATGCCTGCTCGCGCGGAAGGTCGATCTGCGTGACGTCGCCGGTGACGACGACCTTCGAACCGAACCCAAGCCTCGTGAGGAACATCTGCATCTGTTCGGGGCTCGTGTTCTGCGCCTCGTCGAGGATGATGAACGAGTCGTTGAGCGTCCGGCCTCGCATGAACGCGAGCGGCGCGACCTCGATCGTTCCCTTGTCCATGTACGCGGCAAGCCGGTCTGGGTCGAGCATGTCGTAGAGCGCGTCGTACAGCGGGCGGAGGTAGGGGTCGACCTTCGCGAGCATGTCGCCGGGGAGAAACCCGAGCCGTTCCCCGGCCTCGACGGCGGGGCGGGTGAGGATGATCCGGCCGACCTCGCGGTCCGACAGCGCGGCCACGGCGAGGGCCATCGCGAGGTACGTCTTGCCGGTGCCTGCCGGCCCGATCGCGAACGTCACGGTGTGCTTGCGCATCGCGTCGACGTAGCGCTTCTGGTTGACCGTCTTGGGTGAGATCTTTTTGCCGCGGTGGCGCCAGACAACGTCCTCGAAGACCTCGCGGAGGTCCTCCGCCTGGTCGAGTGCTGCGAGCACCGCGTCGACGGTGCTGGGATCGATCTCGTGGCCGCCCTCAACGAGCTCGCCGAGCTCGTCGATCACCGCCCTGGCCTGGACGACGTCCGGGTCGGACCCCTCGATAGTCAAGCGGTTCCCGCGGAGAAGGATCGTGCAGCGCAGGCGGTCGCGGAGCGCGTCGAGCACGCCGTCACCGACGGTTGCGAGCTCGGCTGCGACATCATTCGAGACCGACAGAACCTCCCGCACAGAGCCTCAGTGTAGGCGCTGGCACCGGCTACGTCGGACGCGCGAAACGTCACAGAATCGTGGCACTTCCGTCACCCACCCGTGCGTTCTTTCTCGTTACGCTCGCAGCGGGGAGGAGGCTGGGCGCGCCCTAAACACGGCGGCCCGCGCAAACGGAGATGCGCGTCCGCTACGCGAGCTTCTCGCGCACGAGCTGGCTCACCGCGGAACCGTCCGCCCTACCGGCCACCTGCGGCATCACGTCGGCCATCACACGGCCGATGTCCCGCATGCTCGTCGCCCCCACCTCGGCGATGGCATCGTCGACGATCTCTTCGAGCTCCTCCTCCGAGAGCGGCTCGGGCATGAATTCTTGGAGCACCGCGAGCTCCTGCTCTTCCGCCTGCGCCTGCTCCTCCCGGTCGCCCGTGCGAAAAGCTTCCGCGGCCTCCTGCCTCCGCTTGCGCTCGCGCTGCAGCACCTGCAGCTCCTCATCGTCGTGGAGCGGCCGTTGCAGCTCCTTCTCAGCACTGCGAAGGCTGTCCAGGATCAGCCGGAGCGCGTTGCGCCGCTCCGTGTCGCGCGCGACCATCGCCTGCTTGAGCTCGTCCTCGAGCCGGGCGATGAGGCTCATCCCGCAAGCCCCGTGATCCGGCCGCCGAGCACGTGCCAGTGGAGATGAAAGATCGTCTGACCGCCGCCCTCGCCCACGTTCAGAACGACCCGGTAGTCCTCGAGCCCCGACACCTTCGCCGTCTCGGCCACGAACTCGAGCATTCGCTTTGCCTCCTCCGCCGGAAACTCGCCGATCTCGCGGAAGGTCGGGACGTGGCGCTCGGGAAGGACGAGCAGGTGCGTGTCGGCCTTTGGGTTGATGTCCCGGATCGCCACGAATCCATCGGCAGCGTGAACGGGCTCTGACTCCTGCACCAGCTTGCAGAAGAGGCAGTCCTCAGGCAGCGAGGATCCCCTCCTCGGTGACCGCGCTGCCGCGGACGCGAACAAGCTCCCCGACTTCTCCCCGAACAAGCCACGGCGAATAGTCGTCGCCGTACCCACGGCCCGGCCGATCAACGAGAACGACGTCCTCGCTCCCCACCTTTCGACGCCAATGCTCGAGGCTCCGGCGGTCCGACAGCTCCCGTAGTCGCCGGCTTCGCGCGCGCTTGACCGTGACAGGCACGGTGTCCGCCGCAGCAGTCTCGGTTCCGGGCCGCGGTGAGTACGGGAAGACGTGGACTCTCGAGATGCCTGCTGCGGCAACCACGCCGAGCGTGCGATCGAAAGCGCGCTCGTCCTCGCCCGGAAAGCCGACGATGGCGTCGGTCGTCAGGTTGAAGTCCTCGAGCGGCGCAAGCCGGCGCGTGTAGGTCGCGGCGTCGTAGCGGCGCCCCATCGCCCGCAGAACCTCGTCATCTCCGGATTGGAGCGGAACGTGCAAGTGCCTCGCAACAGTGGGCGTCTCGCGAAGCGCCGCGATGAGCTCGTCGTTGACGTGGTTGACCTCGATCGACGAGAGGCGAAGCCGGACGAGGCCCGGCGTTGCACCGGCCTCACGCACAAGGCGCGCCAGGCCGTACCTCGCATCCCGGTCGCGGTAGCAACCGAGGTTGATGCCGGTCAGGACGACCTCGCGGTGGCCCTGGCCCGCCCGCCGCCTCACTTCCTGCAGGACGGCGGCAGCGCTTCGGCTCCGTGACGGCCCACGGACGAAAGGGATGACGCAGAACGCGCACGAGAAGCTACAGCCGTCCTGCACCTTCACGAATGCGCGCACGCGATCGAGCCTCGCGTCCGACTGCACACACCCGATCGGCCCGACATCGCGGGCGACGGCGTCGGGCGTTTCCTCGCTACGGCGGGGGACGACGACGACGTTCTCGGGCAACCCGGCGAAGCCGTCGGCCGCAAGGTTTGCGCCGCAGCCGGTCACGTAGACGCGCGCGTGCGTTCGAGCTGCCCGCGACGTCGCGTGGCGCGACTTCCGTACGGCCTCGTGCGTCACGCAGCAGGTGTTCACGACCGCGATCTCGGCGCCGTCGTCGAGCTCGGTGTGGCCGTCGGCAAGCAGCCGCTCCCGGATCGCCTGCGCATCGGCATGCGAGACCTTGCAGCCCAGGAACTGGACGGAGAAACCTGCCAAGCGCTGGACTCTACTCTTCGTGTCGAAAGAGGTCCGCCGCCCAACCGTCCTCGACTCGACGCTTTGCGCGGCGAAAGCCCGGGAGTCGCGGCTGCTCCGCTTCGAGGTAGCCCGAGGCGATCAGGCTGCGGGTCTGCAGGTTGCCCATCAGCTCCTGAACGAACGAGGCCGAGACGTTTGCGACCGCGGCGTCTGCCGCCGGCAACTGCTCGGCCAGCGCATCGGCAGAGCGCAGTTCGAGCGACACGTTGTTGGTCTTGGCGTTGCGTGCGGTTGCGTCGACCGCGGCGGGATCGTGGTCGATGGCGACCACCGGGTGGAAGCCGAGCCGGGCAGCCGCGATCGCGATCACCCCTGAGCCGCAGCCGACCTCGACGAGGCTGCCGGGCTCGACCTCGAGCAGGAGCTCCAGACAGAGCCGCGTCGTCGGATGCCCGCCCGTTCCGAAGGCCCGTCCGGGGTCGATCACCACGGCATCGCCTGGGTGCTCCTCCCAGGGCGGGCCGACCCACAGTGGCCCAACTTGCACCGGGCGGTGGAACGCGCGCCAGCGCTCCTCCCACCCTGCGGGAACCGCGCTCGCCGAAACCTTTCCGAATGCGGCCCACAGACGCTCTTCGCCGCCCGCGTCGGTGTAGGCGGCGAGCTCCAGGCCTTCTCCAGTGTCGCGCTCCTCGAACCCCTCGGGAAAGAGCTCGAGCATCAGCGCGCGTGCGATCTCGGCCCTCTCGGGCGGGACGACCGCGGCGACGCGGCGCAGCGGGCTCAGCGGAAGGCGCTCTTCAGCTTCTCGAAGAACCCCTCGTCGGGCCGGTATGTGTCCTCGCCGGCCTGGCGCTCGAACTCCTGCAGCAGTGTGCGCTGCTCGTCCGTCAGGCGGCGCGGGACCCGAACGTTCACGAGCACGCGGTGGTCTCCGCGCCCGAAGCCCTGGAGCACGGGGAGCCCGCGACCGCGCAGTACCCGGATCTCGCCCGGCTGCGTCCCGGGCTCGAACTCGACCTCGACGTCGCCCTCGATCGTCGGAACGTTGACCGACGTTCCGAGCGCGGCCTCGGTCATCGTCAGGTCAACGGTAGAGAAAACGTCGTTTCCCTCTCGCACGAAGCGCGGGTCCGGTCGAACCCGTACCTGAACGTAAACGTCGCCCGCACGCCCGCCCAGGGAGCCGGCGTGCCCTGCACCGGAGAGGCGGATCTGCTGACCGTCGTGGATCCCGGCCGGGATCTCCACGCCCAGGGTGCGTTCCTCGACGATCCGCCCAGTCCCCTCGCAGCTTCGGCACGGGTGTTCGACGATGCGGCCGCTTCCGCCGCAGCGGGAGCACGTCTGCTGCCGGATGAACTCTCCGAAGACGGTGCGCGAGACCTGCTGCAGGCGACCGCCGCCATCGCACAACGGGCACACGGTCGGCTCGGTCCCGGGCTCGGCGCCGGACCCACTGCACGTCTCGCACGCGACCGTGACCGGAAACGGCACCTCGCGGGTAGTGCCCTTCGCCGCGTCGACGAGCTCGATCTCGACCTGGGCGACGACATCGGCGCCGCGCGCCCGGCGGGGCCGCGCCGAGACGCCGAACAAGTCGTCTCCGAAGAACGCTGCGAACAGATCGGAGAGGCTGCCGAGGTCGAAGCTCGTCGGCGTGAAGCCGCCGCTCCGCAAGCCCGCGTGCCCGTAGCGGTCGTAGAGCTTGCGCGTCTCCGGCTTCGAGAGCACTTCGTAGGCCTCGACGACCTCGCGGAAGCGCGCCTCCGCGTCCGGCTCAGAGGAGACATCGGGATGCAGCGTCCGCGCGAGGCCGCGAAAGGCTTTCTTGATCTCGGTCTCGCCTGCGGATCGATCGACTCCGAGGATCTCGTAGTAGTCGCGCTGCGTCGTCGCCATCGCTTCGAAGCGTAGCTCCGCCGCTAGTTGTCCTCGTAGACCTCTTCGACGAACTGGGAGAGCTCGTGCGCAGCGGCGCGGACGGAGCGCAGCGCCTTCACGTAGTCCATTCGCAGCGGCCCCAGCAGCGTGACGGCGCCGAGGGTTCGGTTGGCGAGCCCGTAGGAGGCGCCTACAAGCGAGAGATCTCGCATCGCGGGGTGTTCGAGCTCCGGGCCGACCCGAACGAACGGACGGCGCGGGTCGAGGGCCTGACTGACTACTTCGAGCAGCGCGGCCCGCTTCTCGAGTACCTCCATGAGCCGGTGATACGCATCGAGCTCCTCACCGCGTAGATCCTCGAGCAGGCCCGCCGTGCCGCCGACGTAGAGGCTCTGCTCCTCGCTCGCGAGCGCCTCGGCGAAGAGGGTCTGGACCGAGGCGAGAAAGGCATTCTCCCGAGGGCCGAGGCTCGGATCCTCGAGCCGCCGCCGCAGAGCATGGCTTCCGAGCTCGAGCCCGGCGACGCGTTCGTTCAAGTACTGCCCAGCCCAGTTTGCGAGCCCAGGGTCGACCGGCTCTTCGAAGCGGTAGAGCCGCTTTGTGACGCTCCCGGTCGAGGTGATCACGACAACCATCACGACCTGGGGCTGCAGGAGGAGGACCTCCACATGGCGCACCGTCGCCGTCCCGAGCGGGGGCGCCGAGACGAGCGCCAGCAGTCGCGTCAGCCCCGAGAGCATCTCCGTCGTGGCCTGAAGCGCGGCGTCGACCTCGCTGCGCACCGAGCTCAGGTCCAGGGGGAAGCCTCCCGGCTGCGGGTCGAGTCGCTCGAGGAGCCGGGCCGCGTAGTACCGGTAGCCTTGCTCGGTGGGGACGCGGCCCGCGGACGTGTGCGGGTGCGTGAGCAGGCCTCGTGCCTCGAGCTCGGCCAGCTCGCTTCGGACCGTCGACGAGGAGACCTCGAGGTCTGTTCGCTCGACGAGCGTGTGCGAACCTACGGGCTGCCCCGTTTCAACGAAGCTCTCGACGACGCCGCGCAGGATCGTCCGCTGGCGGTCGGTCAGGTCGGCTGAAGGTACTTGCGACACCCTTTTGCAGGGATTTTACGCGAGGAGCTCAGCCGTTACGCCGCCGCCGAGGAAGCGACCGCGAGGCGTCAACGCCAGCTCGGGGTCCTCAGCGCTCCCGTTCCGGGCGACGAGGCCGAGCCGCTCGAGATGCTCGACCGCAGCCCAATCGAGCGCGGCCGCCACGCCCGCGATCGGCAGCGGCTCGTCCAGCCGCAGCCCGAGCAGCACACGCTCGGTCCGCAGTACCTCGGGAGGCAGCTCTTCCACCTCCCGCGAGGGTCTCTTGCCCGCCGCGAGCGCCGAGAGGTAGGCGCCGAGTCGAGGCGTCGTCCGCCACCGACTCCCTTCGATTGTCGAAACCGCGCCGATCCCAAGGCCGAGGTAGTCCCGGCCCCGCCAGTACGCGAGGTTGTGCCGCGAGCGTAGATCGCGCCCGTCCGCGAGGTGAGGCTCCCGGCAGAAGTTCGCCGTCTCATACCAGCGGTAGCCGGCAGCAGTCACGTGCTCGACGACGCGCTCGAAGTACGACTCCATGGCCTCGGCTTGGCGCGCGAGCTCGGCACCGTGCGTGTGGGTGAAGCGCGTCCCCGGCTTCGCTTCCAGCTCATAGCAGGAGACGTGCTCCGGCTCCAGCGCCAGTGCATCGCTCAGGTCGGCTTCGAGGTCGGCGGCGCTCTGGCCGGGGATCCCATAGATGAGGTCGAGTGAAATGTTGTCAATCTTGGCATCACGGAGATGGTAGACGGCACGCCGGACGTCGTTCGGGCCGGCGCGGCGGTCAAGCGTCTCGAGCAGGTGTGGCCGGAAGCTCTGCGCCCCAAGCGAGACCCGGTTCACGCCACAGTCGAAGAGCAGCGCCGCGAGTGCGGGCGTCACGGTCTCCGGGTTCGCCTCGACGGTCACCTCTTCCGCGGGCGGCAGCGCCCGCAGCAACCGCTCGAGCTCCCGGGGCTGCATGAACGTCGGCGTTCCGCCGCCGAGGAACACGCTCTCCAGTTGCGGCGCGAGCACGTCCCGCTCGAGCGCGAGCTCCGCGAGCAGCGCGTCGACGTATGCGCCGTGCTGCCCGAGGCGCCCGACGACCGTGATGAAGTCGCAGTACCCGCATCGCGAAGCGCAGAACGGCAGATGCACGTACAGGTGCCGGACGCTCACTTCTTCCCCCCGTCGAGGTTGAGCACTGCGAGGAACGCCTCTTGCGGCACCTCGACCGAGCCGACCTGCTTCATCCGGCGCTTCCCGGCCTTCTGGCGCTCGAGCAGCTTGCGCTTCCGCGTGATGTCACCCCCGTAGCACTTGGCGAGCACGTCCTTCCGCTTGGCCTTGATCGTCTCGCGGGCGATCACGCGCGAGCCGATCGCGGCCTGCACCGGAACGTCGAAGAGCTGCCGGGGGATCTCCTCGCGCAGCTTGTCGACGAGCGCGCGCCCGCGAGCGTACGCGCCGTCGCGGTGAACGATCAGTGACAACGCATCCACAGGCTCGCCGGCGATCAGCACGTCCACGCGCGTGAGCTCGCCCTCTCGGAAACCGATCACGTCGTAGTCGAAGCTCGCGTACCCTCGCGTGCGCGACTTCAGCTGGTCGTAGTAGTCGAGCACGATCTCGGCGAGCGGAAGCTCGTAGAGCAGGTGCACGCGTTCCTCCGAGAGGTACTCCATGTGGTCGAAACGGCCGCGGCGCTCGGTGTTCAGCTCCATGATGGGGCCGACGAAGTCCTTGGGCACGATGATCGACGCCTTGATGTAGGGCTCTTCGACGCGCTCGACCTCGCGCGGCATCTCGGCCGGGTTGTGCACCTCGACCTCTTCGCCGGCGCTCGTCAGCACCCGGTACGCGACGTTGGGCGCCGTGACGAGCAGGTCGAGGTCGAACTCGCGCTCGAGCCGCTCGCGGACGATCTCCAGGTGCAACAGGCCGAGAAACCCGCAACGGAAGCCGAAGCCGAGCGCCTGCGAGGTTTCGGGCTCGTAGAAGAGCGCCGCGTCGTTCAGCTTGAGGCGCTCGAGCGCGTCGCGAAGATCGGGGTAGTCGTCCGAGTCCGTCGGAAAGAGCCCGGCGAACACCATCGGCTTGACGTCCTTGTAGCCGGGCAGGGGATCGGCCGCCGGATTCCGTTCGGACGTGAGCGTGTCTCCGACCCGCAGCCGGCTCACGTCCTTCAGCCCGGTGATGATGTAGCCGACCTCGCCCGCGCCGAGCGAGTCCGCGCCGCGCATCGTCGGCGAGAAAAATCCGACCTCCTCGGACTCGAAGCGCGTCCCGGCCGCCATCGCGCGCAGCGGTTCGCGCGCGCCGAAGCTTCCGTCGACGACCCGCACGAACGCGACGACTCCCCGGTACTGGTCGTACGCCGAGTCGAAGACGAGCGCACGCGGAGGCGCGACCGGGTCGCCCGCCGGTGAGGGAATGCGCTCGACGACCGCGTCGAGCACCGCGTCGACTCCCTCGCCGGTCTTCGCCGAGATCCGCAGGACGCGGCTGTGGTCGTCGCCGATCAGCTCCGCGATCTCGGCGGCGGTCGCGTCGGGATCGGCCTGCGGAAGGTCGATCTTGTTCACGACCGGGACGATCTCGAGGTCGTTCTCGATCGCGAGGTACGCGTTGGCCACGGTCTGCGCCTCGACGCCCTGGGCCGCATCGACGACCAGCAGCGCGCCTTCGCATGCCTGTAGCGAGCGGGAGACCTCGTACGTGAAGTCGACGTGGCCGGGCGTGTCAATCAAGTTGAGCTGGTGCCCTTTCCAGGCGACGCGCACGGCCTGGGCCTTGATCGTGATCCCGCGCTCGCGCTCGAGCTCCATCGTGTCGAGCACCTGCGCACGCATCTCGCGCCCGGTCACGGTCTCGGTCAGCTCGAGGATGCGGTCGGCCAGGGTCGACTTGCCGTGGTCGATGTGCGCGATGATCGAAAAGTTGCGGATGCGGCTCTGCTCCATCGGTCTATGGAGCGTAGCGGCGCTCGAGCCGCATCAAGCGATGCGGGAGGCCGTTCTCCTCAACATCTCGTACGTACCGAAACCCGGCTTTCTCGAAGGCACGCCAGGAGCGGCAGTTCGCCTCCTCGACGGACGCGACGCATGCGTGCGTCTCCGGCCGCGCGAAGACGACCTCGCGCGCGAATTGCTGGAGGATCCGAGGCCCGAGGCCGCGTCCCGTCAGCTCCTCCTCGCCGATCAGAAGGTCGACCCCTGCGACATCCGGGCCGACGTGGACGACCGCCTCCCAGTCGGGGTGGTCGCTCACGAGGTAGGTCTGGATCATCCCGATCGGCCTGCCTTCGAGGACGATCACGTAGTGGTCGCTGGGGTCGTGGCCCGCGAGCGCGTCCTCGTAGTTGTGGATGCTTTCGTCGATCGAGTCCCGTCCGTACCAGCGGCGGACGTGCTCGCGGCCGAGCCACTCGCGTACGAGCGGCAGGTCGTCCCGCCGCAGGGGCTCGAAACCGATCACGCGGACCGCATGGCGAGGAGCGCCTGAAGCTCTCGCACGTGCAGCAGCCGGCAGGCGGCCAGATACAGACCGGTTGCGGCGACGAGCGCGGAGAACAGCGAAACGGCTTGTCCGGCGAGCGAACGGCCGAGGACGTCGTCGAGCGGCCACCAGATGAAGTACGCAAGTGCCGCGACGGCCGCGGCGACGACGATCCGCCCGAGCGCGCCGAGCGTCCGCCTGAGGTCGATCCGGGTCAGACGGCGGCGGAGGAGCGCGAGCAGCAAGGCCGCGCCGGCGATGTTGACGACGGTCGTGGCGAGCGGGATCCCCCACGTGCCGAAGTGGTAGAACGCCGCGTCGAGCACCGCGTTGAGCCCGAGGTTCGCGAGTGCGACGGCCGTCGGGATCCAGTTCTCCTGCAGGCTGAAGAACGCGCGGTTGAGCATCAGCATCCAGCCGTTGAAGACCAGGCCGCCCGAGAACGCCGCCACGGCGGCGGCGGTGACGGCGGACTCGTGGGCGCCCCACTCTCCGCGCTGGTAGACGATCCGGGTGATGGGCTCGGCGAGCACGGCCGTCACTACGCCGGCCGGGATGAGCAGGAACCCGATCTGGCGAAGGCCGAGATTGACGGTGTTGCGGAAGCCGTCGAGGTCGCGGCGAGCGGCGAGTCGCGCCAGAGAGGGGAACAGCACAGTCGCGATCGCGACGGAGAACATCCCCTGCGGGAGCATGTAGAGGCGGAACGCCTTGTCGATCGCGGTCGGCGCGAGCTCGGGGTCGATGAGGCGCGAGGCGAAGATCGAGTCGACGACCGCATTGAAATTGATCAACCCGAGGCCGACGGTGACCGGGATCATGAGCTTGAAGACACTGCGGACCGCGGGGTCGCGCCAGTCGAGGACGAGCTGCAAGCGTCCGTCGAGGCCGCGTAGCCACGGGATCGGCAGTAGCACCTGAATGACGGTGCCGACGACGATCGAGATCGCGTAGACATAGAGCTTGGCGTCCATCGAGTCCGCATTGGGGACGCCGAGCACGAGACCCACGATGATCGCGATGTTCCAGAAGACCGGCGTCAGCGCGGGGATCGTGAACTCCTCGTAGCTGTTCAGGATTCCGACGACGACTCCGGAGACTCCGAGCAGCGCGACGATCGGGAAGAGGACGCGCGAAAGGCCGATGGCGAGCTCCTTGTCGCCGCCCGGGTCGCCGAACGGCGCGATCACGAGCGGGGCGACGACGATGAAGAGCGCGGTCAGCGCGCCGAGGCCGAGCAGCATCAGCCAGAAGAGCGTGGAGGCGACGCGCCAAGCGCGCTTGCGCTCGCCCTTCTCGAGGAGCTCGCTGAACACTGGGACGAACGCCGAGGAAAGGGCTGCGTCGGCGACGAGCGCGCGGACGAGGTTCGGCACCTGAAAGGCGACCGTGAAGGCGTTGACCTTGCCCGCGGCGCCGAAGTAGTACGCGGCGACGATCTCGCGGACGAGGCCGAGGATGCGGGAGACGCCGGTCGCGAGGGAGAAAATCGCCGTCGACCACGCCAGCCTTCGGCCGCGGGCCGCGACTCGCTCGTCCACGTGGCGAGTATAGGAGCGGCTGCTGCTACCATCGCCGGGCCCGCATTGCGGGCGCTTTCACGCTTATGCCCAACATCAAGCAGCAGAAGAAGCGCGTTCGCATCGCCGCCGACGAGCGGTTCGAGAACCTGCGTTATGCCTCGACCGTGAAAACGTTGACGCGGCGCCTCAACGCCGCGGTTGCGGACGGCGACAAGGACCGGATCGCCGCCGAGCACCGCGAGCTCGTCCGCTGGATCGACAGGGCGGCCGCGCGCGGGGCCCTTCACCGCAATGCCGCCGCGCGCAAGAAGGCGCAGGCAGCAAAGCTGATCTCGGGCGCCTAGACGCTCGCGCTTAGCGCGGGCTCGGCTCCACGCGTGATGTCGATCAACGCTCTCGTGAACTCGAGTTCGCCGGGAAGCTTGCTGCCGCCCTTCAGCGCATGGTCGAGCCGGGCGAGGCGGACGATTGCGTCGGCAAGCTCGTCTTCGCTGAAGTGCCCCGCCTGCTCGTAGAGCTTCTGCACGTAGAAGCGGTTCCGCTTCAGCTGCTCCGCGGCCGCAGCTGGAGGAACGCCCGCGGCCGAGAGCTGCTGGCAATCCCGAACGCGTCCGACGTGGGCCGTCAGCAGGCCGCTCACTCGTAGGAAGACGTCTCGGGAGCCGTCCCCCGAACGCTCGACGAGGCGCTCGCTCGCGGCGAGGACACCAGGGACGTCCCTTCGACCCCATGCGTCGGTGAGGTCGAAGGGTGGCACCTCGGCTCGCGCCGGAATGAGCTCTGCCACCTCCCGCTCGCCGATTCGCTCGCCGTCGGCCCACGTCGCGAGCTTGTCGACCTCCGTCGCGAGCTCGTCGGCGTTGTCTCCCACGAGCTCGACGATCGCCCGGGCCGCGTCCGGATCGACGAGCACGCCACGGTCGCGAAGCTGCGCCTCGACCCAGCGCGGCAGATCCGCCTTCCGCCCCCGCTTGGGGAGGTCGTAGAGGAGGACCTCACCGCTCTTCGCCACCGCTTTGGCCAGGGCGGAATCCTTCTTGACCTCATCACCGACGAGCGCCAGGACGGTGGTCGGGGCCGGTCGCTGCAGGTAGGCCGCGAGCTCCTTCAGGTCGGCGGCCTTCCAGCGCTCGACCTCCTCGACGATGACCAGGCGCCGCTCGACCGCGAAGAGCCCGAGGGCGTTGCACGCGGCGACGACGTCCTCCCCGCTCGCTTCGCGCGCCGAGAGGATCTCGGTGGCCTCCTCGCCGACGCGCGTGCGGAGCCGACGGACGGCACGAGCAACCTTCGGGCGATCGGTGCCGATGATCAGGTAGGCCGCGGCGAGCTCTGCCACCGCCGCCAAGCATAGGCGGCAACGACAGCGCCGAGCACGAGGAGCGCCACGAGGCCACGCCCCGACCTCACCTGCGCCCCCGGAAGGCCGCCGATCAGCCGCGCGCAGCCGGCGAGATACGCCGCACACCAACCGTTGAGCCACGCGAGCACCGCTGCGGCGGTCGGGAAGAGCGCGTGGATCAGAGCGGTCGTGAACGCGAGCCCGAGGAGTGGCGCCATTGCGGGAGCAGCGAGAGCGTTCGCCGGGACGGTGAGCAGCGGCACGGCGTGGAACTGAAGCCATAGGACGGGCGCCGTCGCGAGGCCGCACGACGCCGAGACGGCGAGCGCGTCGGCGAGCGCGCGCGGCAGCGGGTAGCCCTCGAGCTCGCGCTGAAAGCGCGGCACCACGACGAAGATCGCGGCGACGGCGGCGAACGAGAGCTGAAAGCCCGCATCCAACAGGTCGTAAGGGTTCCACGCCAACAGCGTGAAAGCTCCGACGACCAGGAAGTACCAGCGGTCCCTCGGACGAGCCGTGAGCCAGGCGAGCGATACCAGCGCGCCTGCTACTCCCGCCCGCACGACGGATGGCTGCGCACCGACCGCCAGCACGTACGCCCCGATCGAGGCGAGAGCGACGACCTCCCCGAGCCAGCGTGGGACTCCGACGAGCCACGCGATCGCGAGAGCCCCGCCAGCGACCAGGGCTACGTTCTGGCCTGAGACGGCAAGTAAGTGGTACAGGCCTGAGATCCGAAACCGCTCTCGCAACTCCTCCGAGAGCCCCTGCTCGTCGCCGAGGACGACGCCTTCGATCACACCGCGCCGTTCCCCATGTAGGCCTGGCGCGATCGAGCCGGCCAGTGCCGAGCGCAGGCGATCGGCGATCCCGCCAAGGCCGCCGCGATGACCAACAAGCCTCCAGCGGTCCGCACGCAGGACGACGTGGACGCCATGACGCCGCAGCCAGACGCGCTCGTCGAACCCGTGCTTGGCTGGCTTGGGAAGGCGAACGGTGGTGACAGCCTCGAGCAGGCCGCCTTGCGGAGGCGCACGTCCGCGTGGCAGCTCGAGCAAGACGGGCTCGCGGAACCGCAAGCGCCCGAATCGGCGCACTTCAGCCGGGACACGGAGCTGGAATCGCGTTCTGCGAGCCGGGGCGGTGATGGCGAGCAGCGCTCGCTCCGCGGTGTCAACCCGCGCAAGGAGCACGCTGCGGTCGAGGGCGTTCAACCTCGCGCTTCCCCACCACCAGCCGGTGAGGACCAGGAGGCCCGCTAGCAGCCAGGGGTGCGCGCCGGCGACGAACACGGCGGCGAGCACGACCAGACCGACACCGATCACGAGTGCCGGGAGGGTCGCGCGAGTGAGATTCGCAGCGGCGATCCCGAAACAGAGGGCGGCGAGATGAGCGTGCGGCGTGGCTCTCACGGCACGACGAGGTCGCGGAGTTGGTCGAGTCGCGCCGGCCCGATACCCGGCACTGCGTCGAGCTCGTCGACTGAGCTGAAGGCGCCGTGCTTCGTCCGGTAATCGAGGATCTTCTGCGCCGTCACCGGGCCGATCCCAGGGAGGGAGTCGAGTTGCTCGAGCGTGGCGGTGCTGAGTTGCACGGGAGCCGACGGTGCGCCGCCACCGCCGGTCGCGGCGCCGCCGGCAGGGACAGCCGCTGCAAGCCCTCGCTTTGGCACGACCACCTGCTCCCCGTCCGCAAGCGGGGCGGCCAGGTTGACCTCCGCGAGATCGGCCTTGGCGGTCGCCCCGCCGGCTTGCGCAACGGCGTCCGCGATGCGAGATCCTTGTTCGAGCCGGTAGAGACCCGGCCGCCTGACGGCGCCGACGACGTCGACCACAAGGCGCGCGCCCGAGGTTCCAGTCGCGCCCGTGCCCGGCGCCGGCGGCGGGGGGAGCGGAGCCGCCGGCGTCGTCGTGCCCGCCGGCAGGATGAAGCGGGCTGCGAGCAAGAGCAGCACGAGCGCGACTGCGGCGGCCAGGAGGAACCGCCGGTGCTGGATAAGGGACTCCGGCATGTGGCGAGCGTGCCGGAGAACGCGTCACGCGTGTGTGACCGGTTCGTGCCGAAAGCGCAACGAAATCGACACACACTCGGCACAGAGACGACACACGTTCGTGCGGGTTCGGCGGGTACCATCCCTAACCCCCAACCCGCCCTGAGAGGGGATGCGCACGCGGGCGGGCGCGTGAACTAGTTACGAGGAAGCGTGCGGGCTAGACGACGACGTTTACGAGGCGGCCGGGCACGACGATCGTCTGGCGAACCTGCTTCCCGTCGACATGCGCCTGCACCCGCGGCGAGGCCAGCGCGCGCTGCACCAGCTCCTCCTCAGTCTCCTCGACCGAGGCCTCCACACGGTCGCGCACCTTGCCGTTCACCTGCAAGACCAGCTCGAACGTCTCGCGCATGAGCAGCGACTCGTCCGCAACCGGCCAAGGCTGCTCCCACAGGCGCTCGTGCCCGAGGACGCGCCAGAGCTCCTCCGCGATGTGGGGCGCATACGGCTGAATCAGCGACACAGCGGTCTCCGCGGCGAAGCGAGCCCCCGGAGCCGAAGGGTCGCGGCCGAGCTCGTTGACCAGCTCCATCATCGCCGCGATCGGCGTGTTGAACATGAACCGACGGCCGATGTCGTCGGTCACCTTCGCGATCGTCTGGTGTGCCTTCCGCACGAGCTCAGCGTCGGCGCCGGCCTCGTCGCCCCCGGCCTCTGCCGTTTCGTGGACGATCCGCCACAGCCGGCGCAGGAACCGCGCGACGCCCTCGACGCCCTCCTCAGTCCAGTCCATGTCCTGGTCGGCGGGCCCGACGAACAGGATGTACAGCCGCACGGCATCTGCGCCGTACATGTCCGCCAGCTGGTCCGGACCGACCACGTTCCCGCGCGACTTCGACATCTTCGTCCCGCCCTGCCGGACCCAGCCCTGGTGGAACAGGCGGGCGAACGGCTCCCGGAATTCGAGCATCCCGAGCTCGTTCAGCACCTTCACGAAGAAGCGCGAGTAGAGCAGGTGGCCGGTCGCATGGTCGATCCCGCCGACGTACTGATCGACCGGCATCCAGAAGTCGACCAGCTCCCGCGAGAACGGCGCACCGTCGTTCTTCGGATCGCAGTAGCGCAGGAAGTACCAGGAGGAGTCGACGAACGTGTCCATCGTGTCCGCCTCGCGCGTGCCCATCGCGCTGCAGTTGGGGCACGGCACTCGGAGCCACTCCTCATTCGAAGCAAGCGGCGGCTTGCCCTTGGGCCGGTAGTCCTCGACCTCCGGCAGCAGCACCGGGAGGTCGTCCTCGGGCACCGGGACGAGACCACAGCTTTCGCAGTAGACGATCGGGATCGGGCAGCCCCAGTAACGCTGGCGCGAAAACCCCCAGTCCCGCAGGCGGAAGCTGATCGCCGGCCGACCGCGGCCACGCGAGCCGAGCCACGCGACGATCGCGGCCTGTCCTTCCTCGGCCGGCTTCCCGGAGAACTGCCCGGAGTTGATCAGCTGACCGTCCTCCTCGTCGATCACCGGCCGAACCTCCAGCCCGAACCGTTCTGCGAACTCGAGGTCGCGCTCGTCGTGGGCCGGCACGGCCATGATCGCGCCGGTGCCGTACTCCATCAGCACGTAGTCGGCGATCCAGATCGGAATCTCCTCGTCCGTCGCAGGGTTCGTTGCGAAGAGCCCAGTGAAGACGCCCGTCTTCTCCTCCGCCGAGGCCCGCTCCTCACCGCGCTTTGCGGCGCTGTGCTTCACGTACTCGCGCAGCTCGTCCGCCACCGAAGAACGCTCGGTGATCCGGTCAACCAGCGGATGCTCGGGCGCCAACACGAAGAACGTCGCGCCGAAGACGGTGTCGGGCCGCGTGGTGAAGACGGGCACGTCCAGGTCGAGCTCGTGAATCCGGAAGAGCAGCTCGGCGCCTTCCGAGCGGCCGATCCAGTTGCGCTGGATCGTGATGGTTCGCTCCGGCCAGTCGATCAGCGCGTGGTCGTCCAGCAGCGCGTCCGCGTAGGCCGTGATGCGGAAGAACCACTGCTCCATCTTTCGCGCCTCGACCACGGCCCCGCACCGTTCGCAGCGGCCGTCGATCACCTGCTCGTTCGCGAGCACCGTCTGGTCGTTCGGGCACCAATTGACCGGCGCTTCCTTCCGGTACGCGAGATCCTTCTCGAAGAACTTCAGGAAGAGCCACTGCGTCCAGCGGTAGTAGTCCGGATCGTGGGCGGCGATCACGCGGTCCCAGTCGATCGCCCAGCCCAGCCGGTGCATCTGGCTCTCGATCCTCGCGATGTTCGCCTCGGTGATCTCGCGCGGATGCCCGCCCTCTTTGATCGCGGCGTTCTCGCTTGGCAGGCCGAACGAGTCCCAGCCCATCGGACGCAGGACTCGCAGGCCGTGGCGGCGGCGAAAGTGTGTGACGACGTCCCCCAGCGTGTAATTGAGGACGTGGCCCATGTGCAGCTGCCCGGAGGGGTACGGGAGCATTTCGAGCATGTAGAACTCAGCGCGGTCGTCGCCGGGCTCAGGGTCAGCGGTGTAGAAGGCGCGCTCGGCCTCCCAGACCTCCTGCCACTTCGCCTCGATTGCCTTCGGGTCGTATGTCTCCATCGCTTGCCTCCGGATACAAAAAGACCTCTCGCTTGGAGAGGTCATCGGGAAGCTGCCGCGGCGTCGCCGCGTTGGCTTCCTGCGCTACTCGAGAAGCTGCACCATTGCCGTGACTTTAGCATCACCGCAGCGAAAAGGAGGTAGACCGTGGCCGGCTACACGAAGGTAAACCTGAAAGAAGACGTCGATGACCAGGCCCCGAACTTCGGGCTCTCGCCGAACCTGGAGGCGCGCATGGCGCGCGTGCCGCTCGAGATGGAGCACAGCGGCGTCAGCTACCAGCGCCTGGCGCCGAACTACCGGCTCCCGTTCGCGCACAGGCACAAGAACCAGGAGGAGGTCTACGTCCTGCTCAGCGGCAGCGCCCGCGCGAAGGTCGAAGACGACATCGTCGACCTCAAGCCGTGGGACGCGCTCCGCGTGCACAAGGACACGGTGCGGAGCTTCGAGGCCGGCCCGGAGGGTGCCGAGATGCTCGCAATCGGGGCCCCGAACACGGGCCCCGGCGACGCCGACATGATCCAGGGCTGGTGGATGGACTGAGCGAGCTCTTCCCCGACAGCGCTGCCGTCGAGAACGGCGCGCTCGCGGTCGGGGGCATCTCCACCACGGACCTCGCGGAGGAGTTCGGCACCCCGCTTGTGGTTTACGACGAGCAGACCCTGCTCGCGGCCGCGCGCGCCTACCGCGAGGCTGCGCCCGACGCGCTCGTGCTCTACGGCGTCAAAGCGTTCCCCAGCGTCGCGCTGCTGGAGCTGCTTGCGGCTGAAGGGCTCGGCGCGGACGTCTCGACCCTCGGCGAGCTCGCGTTCGCCCGCCAGGCGGGCGTGCTCGGCGAGCGGATCGTCGTCCACGGGAACAACAAGAGCGACGAGGAACTGCACGAAGCGGCGAAAACGGGCGTTCGCTTCGTCGTCCTCGACGCCCTCGATGAAATCGAGCGCGCGGCGGCGGCGGGCGTCAAGCACGTCCTCGTGCGAGTGACTCCCGGGATCGAAGCGGACACGCACGAGGCGATCCGAACCGCGCACCACGGCTCGAAGTTCGGACTGCCGCCGGATCAGGCCCTCGACGCCGTCGCTCGCGCGCAAGAGGCGGACCTCGAGCCCGCCGGCCTTCACCTTCACATCGGCTCGCAGCTGCTCGACACGTCCGCTGCGCTCGAGACCGTCGACTGGCTGGGACCGTTTGTCACCCGCGCGCGCGATGAGGTCGGCTGGGCACCGACGGTCGTCGACCTCGGCGGGGGCCTCGGAATCCGGTACGTGGAGGCGGATCGGCCTCCGGCGATCGCCGACTTCGTCGGCACGCTCCTCGCACGCCTGGCCGACACGTGGCCGGCGGATCCGCCGCAGGTGATCCTGGAGCCCGGGCGGTCGCTCGTCGGCCGGGCCGGGGTGACGCTGTACCGCGTCGGGGTCGTCAAGCAGGCGAGCGAGACAACGGCGTTCGTCGCGATCGACGGCGGCATGTCGGACAACCCTCGGCCCCAGCTCTACGCCGCCCAATACAGCGCGCTGCTCGCCAACCGCGCGTCCGAGGACCCCACCGGCGCCTACAGCGTCTGCGGCAAGCACTGCGAGTCCGGCGACGTGCTGATCGAGGAAGTGAGCCTCCCGAAACCGGCCCGCGGCGACCTGCTCGCGGTGCCGGCAACCGGTGCCTACACGCTCGCGATGGGCTCGAACTACAACGCCGTCCCGCGGCCGGCCGCGGTGCTCGTCTCCGGCGGCGAGGCGCGGCTGATCCGCCGGCGCGAGACCGTGGGCGACCTCGTTCGGTACGAGGCCACCCGCTAGGCTCAGCCAATGGCGTCCCGGCTCGAGCGGATTCCCGGAGTCGTCCTGATCAGCCTCGCGGCGACGATGTGGGGCCTCGACGGCCTCATCCGCAAGCCGCTCGCGCATACGACCAGTGCGTACACGATCGTCTTCGGGGAACACGTCGTGCTCGTCGCCCTGACGCTACCGCTCCTCGTGCCGGCGTTCACCGCGCTCTGGCGCGCAGGCCCTCGCTACGTCGCGGCCGGCGTGGCGGTCGGAGCCGGGGCCTCCGCGATCGCAACGATCCTGTTCACCGAGGCGATCTTCGAGGGCGACTTCATCACCGTCGTCGTCCTCCAGAAAGCGCAGCCGCTGATTGCCGTGATCGGTGCGTGGCTCATCCTCGGCGAGCAGCCGCGGCGCGGTTTTGCGTGGTTCCTGATCCCGGCGCTCGCGGGGATCTGGCTGATCGCGCTCCCGTATCCGCTCGACCCGCACGCACACGGCCTGGTGCCGATCGTCGAGACGCTGGGCGCGGCAACGCTCTGGGGGCTCGGAACGGTGTTCGGCCGCTATCTGTCGCGGCGGCTCGCGTTCGATCACGTGTCGACGGTCCGGTTCGGATTCGGGCTCCTCGCGAGCGCCTGCGCGCTGCTGATCAAGGACGCGCCGGCGTTCTCGAGCCTGCACGACAGCATCTGGATCGCCGTCCTCGCCCTGGTCACCGGGCTTCTCGCCCTGAACCTCTACTACTTCGGCCTGCGGCGCACGCCCGCGCTGCTCGCCGCAATCGGGGAGCTTGCCTTCCCGGTCACGGCCGCGCTCGTCGGGATCTACGTCTTCGGCAGCTCGCTGCGCTGGACGCAGTGGGTCGGCGTCGTGATCACGGTCGGCGTGATCAGCCTCCTCCCGGTCCGCCGCCGCGACCTCGTGCGCGTGCCCCCGCGAACGGAACCGGGCCTCGCGACTACCTGACTCTGAACAACCCGCCGAAGACGACCCAGTGCCCGTTGTGGTACCGCTCGAGGCGGGCCTGGTCGAGAGGGAAGTGGTCGCTCGAGGTCGTGCGGACGGTCACGCCCGGGAGCAAGAACGAGTCGTTGCGGATCGTCAGGTGCGTCGCCGCGCGCATGATCGAATCGCGCGTCGGGTTCTTCCCCGCCTTCTTCAGCGCCGCGACGAAGGTGTGCGCGACCGACATCCCGTAGACGTTGTAGACGTCGTTCGCGTTGCCGCCCTTGTAGCGCTTCATGATCGAGCGGTAGAGCTTGATCCCTGGGTCGCGCTTCCAGTGCGCGTCGGTCGGGTCCTTAAGGAAGACGATCGAGAGCGAGCCTTCCGTCTGCTTCTTGCTCGTGGCGGCGGTCGCGATCCCCATCACGTTCGCCGCGCTCGAGACCGCATTCATGAACACCTTCGGCCGCCAACCGATCCTCTCCGCAAAGACGTAGGACTGAATCGCGAATCTGGGCGTGGCGAAGACCATCAACGTGTTGACCTTCTTCCCCTTGAGGCGCGCGATCTGCGACTGCACGTCCGAGTCGGTGACGTCGTAGCCCTGCTTCGCGACGATCAGCTTCGCCTTCTTGCCGAGCCCGTTGGTCAGGCCGCGCAGCAGGTCCTTGCCGTAGTCGTCGTTCTGGTAGAGGACGCCGATCCGGGCCTTCGGATTCGTCTTGGCGACGTAGCGGCCGTAGATCGTCCCCTCGGCGCGGTAGTTCGGCTGGTAGCCGATCGTCCACGGGTACTTCTTGTGGTCCTTGCCCCACGTCGTCGCGCCGCTCGCAACGAAGAGCTGCGGCACCTTGGCGGCGTTCAGGTACGGCCGCGTCGCGAGGTTCTGCTCGGTGCCGAGGCTGTTGAAGATCGCGAAGACGTGATCCTGCTGGACGAGCTCGCGCGTCTTGTCGCTCGTCTGCGCCGGGTCGTAGGCGTCGTCCTTGTAGATGTACTTGATCTTCCGCTTGTTGACTCCCCCGTGCGCGTTGACGTACTTGAAGTAGGCCTGGGCCCCGCGCGCGACCGACGAGTATGCCGCGGCCGGGCCGCTCAGCGGCGTCGTCCCGCCGATCACGACCTGGGTCTTCGAGACCCCGGGCGTCGCGTTCGGCGCCCCGGCGGCGACGGCAGCCGGCACAAGGGCGCAGAGCGCCACGATTCCCAAGTACACCCTCTTCATCCGATCCCTACGGACGAGTGTACAACCAGGTTGTTAGCGGTTTGAACGCGCGTTTGATGAGGCCGCCCGCCCCGCTGGGGAGCAGGATCATGATCAGGATGATCGCCGCGCCGAAGATGAAGTCCGGAGCTCCGGGCCGGTCCGAGATGTGCGTGGAGACGGTCGGTAAATACTTGATGAACAGCGCGCCGAGCACCATCCCGGGAAGCGAGCCGAGCCCGCCGACGACCGCGCCGATGAGCAGCGTCATCGAGAGCAGGAAGATGAAGCTGCCGGGCGTGACGATGGCGCGCAGGATCACGTAGAGGGAGCCTGCGACACCGGCGTAGACGCCGCTGATGGCGAACGCCAGGGTCTTGTTGGCGGCCAGGTTCACGCCGGTCGAGACCGCGGCGACCTCGCTGTCACGGATCGAGCGGAAGGCCCGCCCGAAGCGCCCGCGCAGGATCAGCCAGGCGAGGGCGAAGCCGATGAGCCCGATCGTCCACGTGAGGTAGTAGTAGAAGTGGTTCTGCGTCATCGAATGGCCGAAGATCGTGACCGTCCCGCTAAGGCCGGTGACCTGCTCCGGCGCCTTCTCGAAGAAGCTCAGACCGTCCGTCCCGCCGGTCAGCCCGTCGTACTTCTTCAGCAGCGACGGCATCGCGACCGCGAGCCCGAAGGTCGCGAGCGCGAGGTAGAGGCCCGAGAGCCGAAGCGCGGGGAGACCGATGGCGAAGCCGACGATCCCCGTCACGAGCCCGGCGATCGGGATCGTCCAGACGTCGCGCCAGTGCTCGTGGGTGACGATGATCGCCGTCGTGTAGCCGCCGATCGCCATCAGCGCGCCGTGGCCCAGCGAGATCTGGCCGGTGTAGCCCGTGAGCAAGTTCAGCCCGACGATCGCGATGAAGTACGTCCCGACGATGGCGAGGTCGAACGAATGGAAGTCGCTGACCAGCCTCGGCACGAGCAGCACGAGCCCCACGGCCGCCACTGCGACGAGCACGCCCGCGCCGATCCCGAGTGCGCGCCGCATCACACCCTCCTCACGACGGGGTGCCCAAAGATGCCTTGCGGGCGCACGAGCAGGACGCCGAGGATGACCGCCAGCGCCACGGGCACCTTTAGGGCCTGATCGACGTACGTGCCGAACAGGGTGATGAAAACGCCGAGCAGCAGCGAGCCGACCACCGCGCCGAGCGGGCTGTCGAGCCCGCCGAGAACGGCCCCGGCGAATGCGTACAGCAAGACCGTGAACATGAACGTCTGATCGAAGCTCGCCAGCGACGGCGCGATCAGCATTCCTGCGACAGCGCCCATCGCCGCGGCGAGCCCCCAACCGATTGCGAGCATCCAGCTCACGCGGATTCCGACCAACCGGCTTTC
Organism: Actinomycetota bacterium; assembly: GCA_046731695.1. Classification (GTDB taxonomy): domain Bacteria; phylum Actinomycetota; class Thermoleophilia; order Gaiellales; family Gaiellaceae; genus AC-32. The sequence goes on along the minus strand of JBKPLR010000058.1, from coordinate 12,867 downwards.
ATCGGGGTTGACCGCGGACGCGCGCAAGGCCAGGCCCAGCCTCGTGAACCGGAACAGGAGCCACAGGGCGACGACCATGCCGAGCGAGACCGCGATGTTCCCGAGGTCCTGAATCGAGAACGCGACTCCCGCGACGTGGATGGGCCGCGTCGAGAACGCGTTCGGAAGCGTGCGGGTCTCCGTCGACCAGTGCCAGCGAGCGACGCCGTCGATCACGAAGAAGAGACCGACGGTCACGATCACGATCGTCAGCACCGGGGCGCGCTCGACCGGCCGGATCACCGCTCGTTCGATGCCGATCCCTCCGACGAGCGAGATCGCGACCGTCAGCGCGAACGCGGCCCAGTAGGAGAGACCGTGGTGGACGAGCGACCACGCGATGAACGTCGAGAACATCGCCATCTCGCCTTGCGCGAAGTTGACGACCCCGGTCGAGCGGTAGATCAGGACGAGCGCAAGGGCGAGCAGCGCCCAAGTGCCACCCGACGACAGGCCGATGACGGTCTGCTGGGCGAGCTGTGTCCAGTCGACGGCCAGGACCATCAGGTCGTCCCCAGGTAGGCCTCGATCACGGCCGTGTCGTTCTGCACTTCGGCAGGCGTGCCGCTCGCGATCAGGACGCCGAAGTCGAGCACGTGGACGCGGTCGGCGACGCCCATCACGAGGCCCATGTGGTGCTCGACGAGCAGGATCGTGAGCTCGAAATCGTCCCGCAGCCGGCGGATCTGGGCGCCGAGTTCCTGGACCTCCTCGTGGTTCAGGCCGCCGGCAGGCTCGTCGAGCAAGAGCAGGCGCGGTGCCGACGCAAGGGCGCGCGCGAGCTCGACGCGCTTCTGCATGCCGTAGGGGAGCGCGCGTGCCTCCCGGTGGGCGAGCCCTGCCAGGCCCGTGTACTCGATCAGCTCGCGGGCGCCGCGGCCGCGCCGTGCGTGCCGCCCCATCAGCACGTGCTCGAGGACGGTCATCGAGCCGAACAGCTCGACGTTCTGGAACGTGCGCGCGATTCCGCGCTTGACGACACCGTGTGGAGGCGTGCGCCGCAGGCTCTCGCCGTCGAACTGGATCTCGCCCTTGGTCGGGTCGTAGAGCCTCGTGATGAGGTTGAAGACCGTCGTCTTGCCGGCGCCGTTCGGCCCGATCAGCCCGACGATCTCGCCTTCAGGGACGTCGAAGGTGACGCCGTCGACCGCGACGATCCCCCCGAACCTCCGCGTCAGGTGCTCGAGCGAGAGCAGCGCCACTGCGGAGGACTCTAAAGCGCTGTCAGCTCACCTACCTCGGTCACCGGCTGCTTGCAGGCGAAGCGCTCGCAGAGGTAGACCGCGGGCTTGCCGTCGACGTAGTCCTTGCCCTCGAGGAGCGGGACGCCTTCGGCGGGCCCGAATGCAACGACGGCATTGGGGTCGAAGGGCTCGAGGGCGGCACGGGCGACCTCGCTCCCGGGCGGGCCGACGACCGCAATCTCGCGCGGCGTCGCGAGGTAGAGGTCAAGCGCGCAGAGCGCCCAGGCGAACTCGCTCGGCGAGGTCCCGAGGCTCGGCCCGAGCAGGCGAAGGACGCCCACCGCCCGCCGCTCGAGCTCGTCGTCGCCGTAGATCCGACCCAGCCGGAGGAGGACGTACGCGAGCATCGAGTTTCCGGACGGGATCGGGTGGTCGAAGAGGTCCTTCTTGCGCGCGACGAGCTGCTCCCCGTGGGAAGGGGCAAGGAAGAAGCCGCCGTGGTCATCGTCCGCGAAGAGCTCGATCGCAAGCAACGCGAGACGGCGCGACTCCTCGAGCCAACGCAGCTCGCCGGTCGCGACATGGAGCTCGTACAGGCCGTGCGCGACGTTGGCGTAGTCGTCGAGGTAGCCGGTGCCACTCGAGCGCCCGTCGCGGCGGCTGCGGTGGAGGCGACCCTCCCCGTCGGTGAGCGGGCCGAGCAGGAACTCGGCGACCGCGCCGGCCTCGTCGACGAGGTCGTCGCGTCGGAGCCTCCGCCCCGCCTCGGCGAGCGCAGCCAGCGCAAGTCCGTTCCACGACGCAATCGCCTTGTCGTCGAGCCCCGGCTGCGGCCGCTGCGAGCGGATCTCGAGCAGTCGCTTTCGTGTCCCCTCGTCGAGCTCGCCGCGGAGGATGAAGCGGCCGTCCTCGAATGGCTCGAAGAGCTCTTCCGACGCGCCCTCGCCGGGGGCCCACGTGTACGTCAGCCCTTCCGCGCCGTTCGTGTCGGCGTCCTGCGACGAGGCGAACCCGCCCTCCTCCAGCCGCAGGTCGCGCAGCATGTACTCGAGCGTCTGCTCGACCACCTCGCGGTAGCGCCCGTCCCCGGTGACCAGCCAGCCGTGGAGATAGGCCGGGACGAGCAGAGCGTTGTCGTAGAGCATCTTCTCGAAGTGCGGCACGAGCCAGTGCTCGTCGACCGAGTAACGGTGGAAGCCGCCGCCGACGAGGTCGTACATGCCGCCGGCCGCCATGGCGTCGAGCGTCTTCGCAGGCGTCTCGGTCTCACCGCGGCGCAGGAGCAGCTCGAGCGCAGAGGCGGGTGGGAACTTCGGCGCGCGCCCAAAGCCGCCCCACTCCGGGTCATGGAGCTCGTCGAGCCGGCGCACGGCCTGGAAGAGCAGCGACTCGGTCAGGGGCTCACCCGACGGCGCCGCCGCCGCGGCCTGCTCCAGCGCGTCGATGAGCACACGCGTCCGGTGGTCGACGTCGCCGCGCCGCTCGCGGTAGAGGTCGGAGACCGCGACGAGCACCTGCTGGAATGAAGGCATCCCGTGCCGGGGCTCGGGCGGGAAGTAGGTGCCGCCGAGGAACGGCTCGCCCTCGGGCGTCAGGAAGACCGTAAGCGGCCACCCGCCGTGGCCGGTCATCGCGACGACCGCGTCCATGTAGACCGAGTCGAGGTCGGGTCGCTCCTCGCGGTCGACCTTGACGCACACGAAGCGCTCGTTCATCAGCGCCGCGGTCACCTCGTCCTCGAACGACTCGTGCTCCATCACGTGACACCAGTGGCAGGCTGCGTAGCCGATCGAGAGCAGGATCGGCCTGTCCTCTTCACGCGCGCGCGCGAGTGCCTCGTCCCCCCACGGGTACCAGTCGACCGGGTTGTCCGCATGCTGGAGCAGGTACGGGCTGGTCTGGCCGGCCAGGCGGTTCACGCTTGTACCGTACTGCCGTGGCTTTTCCGGGCGGGACCGTCACCTTTCTGTTCACCGACATCGAGGGCTCGACGGCCCTCCTCCAGCGGCTGGGCGACGACTACACGCAGGTAGTGGCTGATCACCGCCGGCTGCTGCGCGACGTCTTCCAGAAGGCCGAAGGGCGCGAGGTCGACACCCAGGGCGACGCGTTCTTTTACTCGTTCACGCGCGCGCGAGACGCCGTTCGCGCAGCCGTGGACGGCCAGCGCGCGCTCGTTGGACACGCCTGGCCACGGGGCGCGGAGGTGCGCGTTCGGATGGGCCTGCACACCGGCGAGCCGCACCTGGCCGACGAGGGTTACGTCGGCCTCGACGTGGTGCGGGCAGCACGGATCTGCTCAGCCGGGCACGGCGGGCAGATTCTCATCTCGGAGACGACGCGCGCGCTCGTCGGCAACCAGCTCCCCGACGGCGTCAGCGTTCGGGACCTCGGCCGCCAGAACCTGAAGGACATCCAGCAGGAGCACGTCTACGAGCTCTCGCTCGACGAGGATCGCACGCAGTTCCCGCCGTTGAAGGCTGAGAAAGCGGCACGCGACGACCTGGCCGAGCGGTTCGAGGACCGGATCTCGAAGTACGTCGAGGATCAACTCGAGCGCGCCTTCAGCGGCGACGTGCCAGAGGCGAGCCCGATGCGCGTTGCTGCTGGAGGTCTCGCCGTCGCCGGCGTCGGGCTCGTGATCCTCGCCGCGCTTGTGGTCGGGATCGTCCTCCTCGTCAAGCTGGTCTCGTGACGGTTCTCGAGACCGAACGGCTCGTCCTCCGGCCGCCCGTTCCCGAGGACGTCGAGGCGCTGGCGCCCATGTACGCCGACCGCGAGGTGATGCGCTACCTCGGCAACGGGCGCACGCTCACCCACGACGAGACCGAGCGCTCGGTGCAGCGGATGATCGAGGGCTGGGGCGCGGACGGGTTCGGCCTCTTCACGACCGTGCGCAGGGACGACGAGACCGTGATCGGGCGCGTCGGCCTCATTCTCTGGAACCCGGAGACCTGGGAGCCGGTGAGGGCGTCGAGCCAGGGATCGAAGGAGCTCGAGGTCGGGTACACGATCGGCAAGCCGTACTGGGGGCAGGGCTACGCGACCGAGGCGGCGTCGGCGGTGCGGGACTTCGCGCTCGAGCGACTGGGTGCGCGGAGGCTGATCGCGCTGATCATCCAAGGCAACGACGCCTCCGAGCGGGTCGCCCTCAAGCTCGGCTTCGAGTACGAGCGCGGTATCCGCTTCGGCCGGCGCGAGGCCTTCGTGTACGTCTTCGAACGGTGATCCTCGAGACCGAACGGCTGCTCCTCAGGCAGCCCCAGCTCGGGGATGCGTCGGACTACGCGGCGATCTGGAGCGATCCCGAGGTCGTTCGCTTCCTCTCGGGGAGAACGTGGTCGCTCGCCGACGCGGAGGCGGCGATCGGCCGGATGCAGCGCCACTGGGACTGGTTCGGAATCGGACTCTTCACGATCGTGCGGAAGGAGGATGAGCGTGTCCTCGGACGGGTCGGGTTCCTGTTCTGGGACGAGCAGTGGCGGAACGGGCTCCGGGAAAAGATCGAGCCGCACGAGACGGAGATCGGCTGGACGCTGGGCCGCGAGTTCTGGAACCAAGGCTACGCGACCGAAAGCGCGCTCGCCTGCCGCGACCACGCGTTCGGCCCGCTCGGCCTGACACGCGTGATCTCGCTGATCGCCTTGCAAAACGCGGCCTCGATCCGGGTCGCGGAGAAGATCGGCGAGACGTACGAGGGAAAGGTGAGAGAAGGTTTCTTCCGCGACCCCGTCGGCCTCTATTCGCTGAATGGGCCGGCGCGGTAGACCTGGCCTTCGAGCTTGCGTCCCAAGGCGCCCTCCAGCCACCGCGAGATCCGGATCAGCGCATCGAGGTCGACGCCGGTCTCGACGCCCTCGCGCTCGAGCAGATACACGAGGTCCTCGGTCGCGATGTTCCCGCTCGCCCGAGGCGCATAGGGGCAGCCGCCTAGCCCCCCGACCGACGCGTCGAGGACCTGGGCGCCGGCGTCCAACGCGGCCAGCGCATTCGCGTAGCCGGTGTTGCGCGTGTTGTGGCCGTGGAACCCTGCGGCCTTCGTGCGCCCGATCAGGTCGCGCACCTCACGTGGCGCGGCAACCCCGATCGTGTCCGCGAGGACGACCTCCGCGCCTTCGAACCGTGACGCGAGCTCGCTCACGCGCGCCGGGTCGACGCGGCCTTCGAACGGGCAACCGAACGCAACGCTGATCGTGACGGTCGCCGGCTTCTCGGCCGCGGCCAGGATCCGCTCGACGCGCTCGATCGCCTCGGCGAGTGACGCGTTCGCGTTGCGGCGGTTGAACTCCTCGGTCGCGGCCAGCGTCGCGTTGACGCGGTCGAGCCGGGCCTCGGCGAACCGTTCGTATCCCTGCTCGTTGAGGACGAGGCCCGAGTACTCGGTTCCGTCGCGCCGCTGGATGCCGTCGACCACCTCCTCGGCGCCCGCCATTTGCGGGACACGGTCGGCGCGCACGAAGCTGACGGCCTCGACCCTTGGCAGGCCCGCGGCCGCGAGCTGGTTGACGAGGTCGGCGCGAACCGCCGGCTCGAGCGTCTCCGGCTCGTTTTGCAGCCCGTCGCGGGGGCCGACGTCGCAGAGGACGAGTGTCAAGCGCTACTCGTCGAGGCCGTACGAGTCGACGCGCTCCGGGCGAATCCGAACGCTGATTCGCTGCTCCGCCGGGTTGCGCCACGGGTATTTGTCCTCGCCGAGGTACTTCTTCGCGAGCTTGTCGATCTGGTCGTCGGCGCCGTCGGTCGTGATCTCGGCGCTCCCACTGATCGAGAGCCACCGGTAGGCGTTCTGGGGGTCGACCACGATCAGCGAGGCGCGCGGGTCGCTGCGGAGGTGCCGCTCCTTCGCGCGGCCGACCGCGGTGTTGAACATCACGACGTCCGTGTCGGTGTCGACCCAGACGACGGTCGTATGCGGGGAGCCGTCGGGGCGGAGGGTCGTCACCTCGCCCACGAACGGCTGCTCCAGAAAGTCACGCTGCTTCTCGCTCAGGGTTGCCATCGTCCCTCCTTCCAGATCTCGATCGCTAGGCTAGTCACTGCGTGGGAGTTGCCGTCCTCGTCGGTACCCAGAAGGGGCTTTTCGTGCTCACCGGCGACGAAACCCGTCGCGAATGGTCGGTGGAGGGGCCGCATCTGACCGGCTTCGAGGTCTTTCACGCGACGCGCGACCCCCGCGACGGGACGCTTCACGCGGCGACGAACAGCTGGGTCTACGGGGCCACGGCTCACCGCTCGAGCGATCTTGGCGAGACCTGGGAGCGCGCGGAGCAGATCGGCCTCCCCGAGGAGACCGATCTCGCGTGGGAGAAGTCGTGGCACATCGAGCCGGGTCACGCGGACGAGCCCGGGACGATGTGGCTCGGCGGGACGCCTGGTGCCTTGTTCAAGAGCACCGACGGCGGGGCCACCTGGGAGCCGAACCAGGCGCTGCTCGAGCACTCGACACGCGAGAAGTGGAACCCAGGCGCCGGCGGGCTCTGCTGCCACTCGATCCAGATCGACCCATCGGACACGCAACGGATCTACATCGCAATCTCGGCGGCCGGCGGCTTCCGGAGCGAGGACGGCGGCGAGTCGTGGACGCCGATCAACAAGAACGTCGCGGCCGACTTCTTCCCCGACAACCCGTTCCCCGAGATCGGGCAGTGCGTGCACAAGCTGCTGCTGCACCCGGCGAAGCCCGAGCGGCTCTGGCAGCAGAACCACTGCGGCGTCTACCGCTCAGACGATCGCGGCGACGACGGGGAGCGGCTCGAGGGCAACGGCCTGCCGTCGGGGTTCGGCTTCCCGCTGGCGCTGGACCCGGCCGATCCGGACGTCGCCTACGTGATCCCGGAGGAGGGCGCTGAGAACCGCGTCACGCCGAACGGGCGGCTCGGGGTCTACCGCACGCGCGACGCCGGCGCATCATGGGAGCTGCTGCAGGACGGGCTTCCGCAGCAGGCGTGGGTCTCGATCAAGCGCGAGGGGATGTCGTTCGACCGGCTCGACCCCGTCGGGATCTACGCGGGCACGCAGAACGGCTCGGTCTTCGTCTCGCCGGACGCCGGCGACTCGTGGGTCGAGGCCGCGCAGTTCCTCCCGACGATCTTGTCGGTCGAAGCCGTCGAGTGGCCGTAAAGGCCACCGTGGAGGGGTCCTCGGGAACCGGGAGGTTCCCCACATCGAGTTCCTCGGCGGAGCCGAGGCGAGCTTGGAAGAAGAAGGGGGCTCGGGGGGGAAACATGGTTTCTCCTACGGGAGCGAGCCGGAGGCGAGCGACGTGGCAGTAGTCCTGCTGCCCTCGCTGCTCGCTCGAGAGGCGGGCGGCGAAGGGCGGTTCGAGACCGATGCGGCCAACGTCCGCGACGCGCTGCAGGGTCTCCCGATCGCGGACCTCCTCTTCGACGAACGCGGAACGCTCCGCCCGCTCGTGAACGTCTACGTCGACCGCGTACAAATCGACGATCTCGCCACACCGCTCGAAGACGGCACTGAGATCCGCCTGGTCGCGGCGGTTGCCGGCGGCTAGCTTCCAGGACGAGCTCGAAGCCGTCGTCGCAAGCGGCCTGCCCGGCGCGGTCGCAGTCACAGGCGACTGGCAAGGCGCTGCCGGGCTCGCGAACGTCGAGACGAACGAGGCGATGACGCCTGAGCACCGGTTCCGCATCGGCAGCGTGACGAAAACCTTCGTGGCCGCACTCGTGCTCCAGCTCGTGGCTGAGGGAGCGCTCGAGCTCGACGGTGAGGCCGAGCCGATCCTGAGCGGCGTGACCGTGCGCCAGCTCCTCAACCACACGAGCGGACTCCCGGACGCCGCGCTGTTCGACAACCTGGTCGAGTTCTTCGAGCCCTACCGGGAAGACCCCGCCCACCGCTTCGAGCACGGCCCGCGCGAGCTGCTGGCTCTTGCCCTGGCGCGGCCCCGGCTCTTCCCCGCCGGAGAGGGCTGGTCGTACTCGAGCAGCGGCTACACCGCCCTCGGCCTGCTCGTCGAGGAGGTGACGGGCTCGACGCTGCGCGACGAGCTCAGGCGCCGGATCTTCGAGCCGCTCGGGCTCGACACGACCGAGCTGCCGGTCGACCTGGTTAAAGCAAGCGGCCTGGCCCGCGGATACTTCCCGCCCGACAACCCGCTTCTCCCCGGTCCGGGCCTCGTCGACGCGACGGAGCTGGATTTCCCATCCTGGGCCGGCGGCGGCCTCGTCTCGACCGGCCGCGACGTCGCACGGTTCCTCCAGGCGCTGCTCGGCGGAGAGCTGCTATCGCCTGCGCAGCGCCAGGAGCTGCTGAGCAGCGTTCCCTCGGGCTGGGAGGAGTCGGACTCGTACGGGCTCGGGATCGAGATGCTGACGTCGCTGATGGGCAAGTCGCCGTCGCCGTGCGGGCCCGCCTGGGGCCACCTCGGGTTGGGGATGGGCTACACGACGATCGCGCTCGCGAGTGAGGACGGCGAGCGTCAGGTGGTGGCGCTGACGAACATCATCGCCGTGACCGACGAGCTTTGGGAGCCGCTGGGCCGGCTCGTCTGGTCGGCCTACTGCGGCTAGGTCAGCGCCTCGCCGCGGGTCTCGCGGCCGAAGATGGCTGCGACCGCGCCCCCGGCTGCCATCACGATCGCGATGAACGTCAGCGACCACGTCGTGCTGCCGGTCGCGTCGTTGAGGTGGCCGAAGATGTACGGGCCGGCGATCGCGGCCGCCTTGCCGACACCCTCCATCAAGCCGAAGGCGCTCGAGCGGAGGCGCGTCGGGAACAGCTCGGCGGTATACGGATAGACCGCCCCCCACGCACCGAGGTTGAAGAAGCCGACGAAGAACAGCGCCGTGATGTAGACGCCCTGCGTGTCCGCGGCAGCGAACGCGTAGGCGGAAATCCCGCCGAGCACGAGGAACGTGGCCAGCGTCGGCTTGCGCCCGATCCGCTCGACGAGCCAGATCGCAGCCGCGTAGCCCGGGAACTGCGAGAGCGCGCTCAGGGTGAGGAGCAGGTAGACGTCGACGTGGAAGCTCTTCTCGTCCTGGAGCACGAACGGCAGCCAAAGGAAGAGGCCGTAGTAGGAGACGTTGAGCGCGATCCAGATCAGGGCCGTCGTCACCGACCGGCCGCGCAGGCGCTCGGCGAAGAGGTCCCGCACCGAGGAACGCGGCTCCTCGGGTGCTTCGAACTCACCCTGCTCGACCGTTCTTCCCGTGATCTCCGTCAGCACCTCCGCCGCCTCGCGAGAGCGCCCATGCCGCGCCAGGAAGTACGGGCTCTCGGGCAGCGTCTTCCGCACCACGAACGCGAGGAACGCAGGGAACGCGGCCGCCAGGAAAAGGTAGCGCCAGCTCCATTCGCCGAAGCGGTCGAACGTCGGCCCGAGGAAGATGTACGACAGCCCGGTCGCCGCGAGGAGCCCGACCGGCCACCAGAAATCGAGGAACACGAGCAGGCGCCCACGCCGCTGCGGCGGCAGGTACTCGGCCAGCATCGAAGGGTCGACGACGAGCATCCCGCCGAGGCCGAGCCCGGCGAGGAAGCGGAAGGTCATCACGGACCACGGCCCCCACGCGAGCGCAGTGATCGCCGTGAAGACCGCGTACCAAAGGATCGAGTACTGGAAGATCGCCCGCCTGCCGATCCGGTCGGCTGCGCGGCCGAGCACGAGCGACCCGCACAGCGACCCCGCGAGCGCCGCGCTGTTGACGAGCCCCTGCATCCGCCCGTCGAGGTTCCAGAGCCCCGTGAAGATCGGCGCGACGAAGCCCACGAGCAGGATCTCCATCGCGACGAACGTCCAGGCCGCCCCGGTGACGAGGATCGCCTTCTTGTGGAACCGCGAGAGCCCGCCCTGGCGCAGGACCTCCTCGACGTCCCGCGCGCGTGGAACTGCGATATCGGCTGTCGTCGTCGTCATCTTCAGCTAGTTTTTGACTGTGAGTCGAAAACCTCGACTTGAGTCTACCAGGCCGAGACCCGCACACGTCACGCTGGCCGTCGTCCTCCAGGTGCGCGACGGCCGGCTGCAGGTACTCCTCTGGCAGCGGGCCCGCGAGCCGTTCCTCGGCGCCTGGTCCCTCCCGGGCGGCTACCTCGAGCCCGGCGAGACGCTGGAGGAGTCGATCCGGCGCCACCTCGCGGTCAAAGTCGACGTACGCGAGCTCGCGCACCTCGAGCAGCTCGCCACGTTGAGCGACCCCGAGCGGAACCCGCACGAATGGGAGCTGGCCACGGCCTACCTCGGCCTCGTTCCGGCCGACGTCGACCCGGCGGTGCCGGAGGACACCCGCTGGCACCGGGTCTCGCGTCTGCCCGAGCTCGCCTTCGACCACCGTGCGATCACGCTCGGCGGCCGCGACCGCCTGCGCGCGAAGCTCTCGTACACGAACGTCGGATTCGCACTCGCCCCGCCCCAGTTCACGCTCTCAGAGCTGCGCGAGATCTACGTCGCGGCGCTCGGGCACGTGGTCTCGGCGACGAACCTCCAGCGGGTCCTGCTGCGCCGCGGCGTGCTCGAAGCCACCGGCGAGCGCCGGGAGCCCGGCCGCGCGGGCGGCCGCCCGGCCGCGCTCTACCGCTTCCGCTCCCGGACCCTCGAGATCACAGACCAGTTCGCCGTGCTGAGGCCGCCCGCCTAAGCGGGCGCGAGGGCGTACAGCTCCGTGAACCCGGTCAGGTATGCGCGGTGCGAGTCGGCGACGAGCGAGCTGTACTCGCCGTCGGGGAAGGTCCAAGCCAGGCGACCAGTGGGCGCGTCGAGGGCGTACGTGCGCCGTGCGTGGGCGTTCTGCTCGTACGACGAGCAGGAACCGCAGGTCGAGAAGTAGACCAGGCCGTCCAGGACGGTCGGGGCGCCGGAGATCGGATGACCCGCGTCGTAGCTCCAGCGCACGGTCCCGGTCGCCGCGTTCAGCGCGTAGAAGTGGTGGTCGTACGAGCCGACGTACACCGTCCCGTGCCAGACGGCCGCAGGCGCGTAGACGAAGCTCCCGGTCCGCCGCGCCCAGAGCAGCCGCCCGCTCCGGGCGTTCACGGCGAGCACCAGGCCGTGGTGCGTCCCGAAGTAGAGGCGCCCGTAGCCGATCACCGGCGGGAACTCGATGAAGCTCGGGTCCGGAAACAGCTTCCAGAGCTTCCGGAACGGCGGCCGCAGCTTCATGCCGGCCGCGAAGTGCGTGCGCTCGGGGTCGAGCCCATACGCCGGCCAGGGGAGCTGCTCGTGACCGGCTGCGGCCGAGGCCGCACGCCCGGCTCGAGGGACGGCACGAACTCGGTCGTCGGCGACCGACGACGTCATGAGGCTGCCGCGACCGGTAGACGAGGTAGCCGCCGACCAGAACAACGGCGGCGAGGACCACGGCGAGCAGCAAGAGCCCACGTCGCACGCTGTGACGATAGTCGGTTCACCTTGTCGAGGGATGCCGCCGGCCGATCTCCGTCCTATCGTCAGGCCTCATCCGGGGACAGGGGAAGGGAAATCTTGCGACGCACTCTCTACAGCGGCCTGGTCGTGATGGCGAGCGTGGCGCTAGCCGTCGTCGCCGTCGCGCTCACGCTCGCGCTGAACACCTAAGGGCTCTAGGTTCTAGCGAGCGCGAGCTCGTCGTCTGCCTGCTCGATTACGACCGGGTCGTGGGTCGCGCAGACGACCGCGGCGCCGGTCTCGCGCGCCAGGCTCGAGAGGAGCGCCGCAAGCCTGCGTGCGTTCGCCTGGTCGAGCCGTGCCGTGGGCTCGTCGACGAGCATCAGGTCCGGACACGCTGCGAGGGCGCGGGCGACGGCAACGCGCACCTGCTCCCCGGCGGACAGCCGGGAGACCCGCTGCCCGGCTCGCTCGGTGAGGCCGACGGCCGCGAGCGGGTCGGACGCGCCGTCGCCGTTCAGTCCACGGATCTCCTCTGTCAGCTCGACGTTCTCCCGGGCGCTGAGAAACGGGATCAGCCCCGGTCGCTGGGCGACGAGCGCGATGTGCTTGCGCCGAAGCTCGGCGCGCCCGGCCCGGTCGAGGGCTCCGAGCTTCGACCCGCAGACCTCGATCTCGCCCGCGTCGGGAAGGTCGAGGCCGGCCAGCAGATGGAGTAGCGTCGTCTTCCCCGATCCCGAGCGCCCGGTGACGACGGTCAGCCGGCCGGCGGTGAAGGCAGCGTCGAGGCCCTCGAAGACGTGCGCAGCGGCCGCTCCCGAGCCATGGATCTTCGCAACACCCCGGACGTAGGCGATCGGCCCGCGCGAGTCGGTGCTCTCCGCCGGGAGGCGCTCCTCCGCGGCGGTCAGCGTCTCGCCCGCCGCGACGACGACGATCCGGTCGCATTCGAGCGACGCCGCCGCGCGTGAGCCGATGCCCGCCCGGTCGAGGAACTCCTGCGGCAGGCGAAGCCAGCCGCCGCGGCCCACGACGATCGTGCCCTCGCCCCCGCGAACAGTCTCCTCGCTGACGCGCCCGTCGCGGATGTGCACGACCCGGTCGGCGATCTCCGTGGCGCCGGGGTCGTGGCTCACGATGACGACCGTGCACCGCTCGGCCTCGGCGAGCTCGGCAATCGTGCGATAGACGATGCTCGCGTTGGCGGCGTCGAGCTCACCCGTAGGCTCGTCGGCCAGCAGCAGCCGCGGCCGATGGGCGAGAGCTGCACCCAGCGCGATCCGCTGCTGTTCGCCGCCGGAGAGCTGTCCAGGGCGGGCT
>JBKPLR010000057.1:0-11925 GCA_046731695.1 Actinomycetota bacterium | reverse complement strand
CCCCCCCCCCCCCCCCCCCCCCCCCCCCCCCCCCCCCCCCTAAACTCACCCGCCCCCCCCCCAGAACTACACTTGAAGCAGATCGTCGGCAGCGTCAGATGTGTATAAGAGACAGCCTTAGGACCGTGTCCCAGCCCATAGGCGGGCAAGCCGTCCTCGAGGGCGTGATGATGCGCGGCCCCTCGAACTGGGCCGTTGCCGTGCGCAAGCCGAACGGCCAGATCGCCGAGGTCTGCCGCCCGATCGAGTCCGTAATGAAGCGGCACTGGTTCTTCCGCCTGCCGGTGATCCGCGGCATCGTCGCGCTCGGGGAGTCGCTGGCGATCGGCTTCCGCGCGCTCTCGATCTCCGCGAATTACGCGGCCGCGGAGGACAACGAGGAGGCCGAGGCCGAGCTCTCGCGCGGCGCGCTCGTGTTCGCGTTCCTGATCGCGATCGGCTTCGCGATCTCCGTCTTCAAGGTCGGCCCGGCCCTGCTCGCCGACCTGCTCCCGATCTCGAGCGGCGCGTGGTTCGTCATCGTCGAGGGCCTGATCCGCGTCACCGTCTTCGTCACGTACCTGTTCCTGATCTCGCTGCTGCCGGACCTGCGCCGCGTCTTCCAGTACCACGCGGCCGAGCACAAGGCGATCAACGCGTACGAGGCCGGCGAGGAGCTCGAGCCCGCGCGCGTCCAGCGCTTCAGCCTCATCCACCCGCGCTGCGGGACCGCGTTCCTGCTCTGGGTGATGGTGATCGCGATCTTCGTGTTCGCGTTCTTCGGCCGGCCGGCCTGGTACTGGCTGATCGTGACGCGCATCCTGCTCCTGCCCGTGATCGCGGGGATCGCCTACGAGCTGATCCGGTTCGCAGGCAAGCACACAGACAACCGCGTCCTGATGTGGCTGCTCGCGCCGGGCCTCTGGCTCCAGCGCCTCACGACGCGCGAGCCGACGCTCGACCAGCTCGAGGTCTCGATCCGGGCTCTGCGCGAGGTGCTCGCGCTCGAGGGCCGCGAGACCGGCCCGGAGGCGCAGCGCGTCGAGGTGATGGCGTGATGGAAGAGCTCGTCGCCGAGCTCGAGCGCTCGTACCGCGAGCTGGAGGAGCGGATGAGCGACCCCTCGGTCTACAACGACCACCGCGAGGCGGCCGAGGTCGGCCGCCGCCTCAAGGAGCTCGAGCGTCCGAAGCGGCTCGCCAAGGAGTGGCGCGAGGCGCGCAGCGACCTCGATGCCGCCCAGGGCGACGGCGACTTGCGCGAGCTCGTCCCCGAGCTCGAGGAGCGCGTCGCCTCGCTCGAGGACGAGCTGAAGCTCGCGCTCGTCGAGACGGACCCGGCCGACCGCAAGGACGTGATCGTCGAGATCCGTCAGGGCGTCGGCGGCGACGAGGCCGCTCTTTGGGCCGCCGACGTCTTCCGCATGCTCACCCGCTACGCCGAGCACCGCGGCTTCACCGTCGAGCAGCTCGAGGCCAGCGGGAACGAGTCAGGCGGTTTCAAGGAGGTCGTCTTCTCGGTCAAGGGCGACGGCGCCTACTCGGTCTTCAAGTGGGAAGCCGGCACCCATCGCGTGCAGCGCGTCCCCGAGACGGAGTCGCAGGGACGCATCCACACCTCGACGTCGACGGTGGCCGTCATGCCCGAGGCCGAAGAGGTCGAGGTCGAGATCGATCCGAACGACCTCAAGATCGACGTCTACCGCTCGACCGGCCCCGGCGGGCAGAGCGTCAACACCACCGACTCCGCGGTGCGTGTCACGCACGTGCCGACGGGAATCGTCGTCGCGATGCAGGACGAGAAGTCGCAGCTCCAGAACAAGACGAAGGCCTTGCGCGTCCTCCGCGCACGGCTCTACGAGGCCGAACGCGAGCGCCAGCAGGCCGAGGAAGCGGCGGCGCGCCGCTCGCAGATCGGCTCCGGCCGGCGCGCGGAGAAGATCCGCACCTACAACTTCCCCGAGAACCGAGTCACGGATCACCGCGTACACCACACCGTGCATCGACTCGACAAGATCCTCGAGGGCGAGCTCGACGAGTTCACCGAGGCGCTGACCGCCGAAGACCGGCGCCGCGCCCTGGAGACCACGTCGGCGTGACTGAGAATCCCAGCGTTTCGGCCGGTCAGCTCAGACGGACGCGCGGCCGAGCCGCGCGTCCTGAGGGCGGCGCCGACAAGCGGCGCCTTGTCCGCGTGACCCTCGGCGGTGCGCTCGCGGCCGCCACCGCGAGGCTTGCCGCGGCGGGGATCGAGTCAGCCCGGCTCGAGGCTGAGCTGTTGCTCGCCCGCGCCTGCGACGACTGCGCGCGGGCCCTCCTCTATGCCGAGCTGGACCGGGAGCTGACGCAGGGGCAGATCGATGCGTTCGAGGCCAACGTGTCGCGCCGGGTCCGGCGCGAGCCGCTCGCGTATGTCCTCGGCGAGTGGGGCTTCCGGCGCCTGACGCTGAAGACCGACCGCCGGGCGCTGATCCCGAGGCCCGAGACCGAGATCGTCGTCGAGCGGGCACTCGACCACGTGCGCGAGCTCGACGAGCCCGAGGTGCTCGACGTCGGCACCGGCACCGGCGCGATCGCGCTCGCGATTGCCGACGAGCTGCCGGCGGCGCGCGTCACCGCGATGGACGTGTCCGAGGACGCGCTCTCCCTCGCGCGCGAGAACCTGGAGCTGACCGGCGTGAACGGCCGCGTCCAGATCGTCGAGCACGATCTCACGAGCGGCCTCGGCGACGACGAGTTCGACCTCGTCGTGTCGAACCCGCCGTACGTCGAGCCGGACGAGCTCCCAACTCTCCAGCCGGAGGTGCGCGACTGGGAGCCCCATATCGCGCTCGTCGCCTCGGGCGCGACGGAGCAGCTGGCGGAAGCCGCCCGCGACGCACTGCGGCCCGGCGGCTGGCTCGTGCTGGAGACCGCCGCGGGCTCGGGCGAGCGCGTCGAGCAGCTGCTCTCGATGCTCGGGTTCGAGGACGTCACGATCACGCCCGACCTCGCCGGCCGGGACCGTGTCGCCGAAGGCAGGTGGCCGGGCCGAGTGTGATAGGAACGCCGCGTGGCGGCCTCCACGCGGTACGCCCGTAGCGGCGACGTCCACCTCGCCTATCAGGTAATCGGCGACGGCCCGCGCGACCTCGTCCTGTCGTTCGACTGGGCGACTCACCTCGAGGTGCTGTGGGAGCACCCGTTCTTGCAGGAACTCGTCTATTCGCTTGCCCGCTTCTCCCGCGTGCTCTGGTTCGACATGCGCGGCGTCGGGCTCTCCGACCGGGATCCGGGCACACCGGGGGCGTCGGAAGACTGGCTTGACGACGTGGCAGCCGTCATGGACGCCGCCGACTCCGACCGAGCGGCTGTGGTCGCACATGGTCACGCTGGACAGATGGCCCTGATGGCGGCCGCGACCCACCCCGACCGGATCGAGTCGCTCGTCCTGATCAACGGCTTCGCCCGGTTCGCGCGGGCCGACGACTATCCCGCCGGTATTCCCGCCGAGGCTGCTGGCCGCATGCTCGACGGCGTCGCGAACACGTGGGGGCAGGGCACGATGGCGGCGCTGCTCTGCCCTTCCCTGGCCTCGACCCCGGGCGTGACCGAGTGGTACGGGCGGCTCGAGCGCTTCGCGGCTAGCCCGGGCACGGCACTTGCGCGAATGCGCGCGGTCCTTGAGCTCGATGTGCGCGAAGTGCTTTCGCTCGTGACGGCGCCGACGCTCGTAATCCAGAACCTCGGCGACGCCTACGTCCGGCCCGGCCACGGGCGGTACCTGGCTGAGCACATCGCTGGTGCGCAGCTGTTCGAGCGCGAAAGTCCGGACCACTGGCCGCTGCCGGAGCCCGATCTCCTGGTTGCGATCGAAGAGTTCATCACTGGCACACATGTTCAGGAGCCCGGAGTCGACCGGATCCTGACGACGGTCCTGTTCGTCGACGTCGTCGGCTCGACGGAGCATGTGACCGAGCTCGGAGACCGCCGCTGGCAAGGTGTTCTCGACCAGTTCGTCGGCGTCGTCGAGCGGGAGCTCCTGGCGCATCGCGGCGAGCTGGTGGACCGGTCGGGTGACGGCATCCTCGCGACCTTCGACGGGCCCGCCCGTGCGATCCGCTGCGCCTGGAGAATCCGCGAGGCTGTCGGACGGGTAGGGCTTGCGGTGCGCTCCGGGCTGCACACCGGCGAGGTGACCGCCCGGAACGGCGATGTCGCCGGCATCGCGGTGCACATCGGGGCGCGCGTCTCTGAGCTCGCCTTGCCGGGCGAGGTGCTCGTCACGCGAACCGTGCGTGACCTGGTGGCCGGCTCCGGGATCGAGTTCGACGACCGCGGCGAGCACGCGCTCAAGGGCGTCGGCGAGTGCTGGGAGCTGTACGCGACGACCAACTAGGATCGCCCCGATGTTCACGACCGCCGACGGACGAAAGCTCGCCTACAAGCGCCTCGGCAGCGGGCCGACGCTCGTGTGCAATCCGGGCGGGCCGGGGTTCTCGTCGCGGTACTTCTCGAACCTCGGCGGCCTCGACGCGGAGCTCGAGCTCGTCCTCCTCGATCCGCGCGGCACGGGGGGTTCCGATCCCGCCCGCGATCCCCGCGGGTACACGATTGATGACTACTCCGACGATGTCGAGGAGCTCCGTGAGCATCTCGGCCTCGAGCGGATGTGGCTGCTCGGCCACTCGCACGGCGGCGTCGTCGCCATCGCCTACGCGGCGCGGCATCCCGAACGTGTCGAGCGCCTGATCCTCGCGAGCACGCTTCCCCGCTGGGGGCCGGAGCAGGGGGCGGCGATGGAGCGGTCGATCGAGGCGCGGGCGGGCGAGCCGTGGTACGACGCGGGGCGCGCGGCACTCGAGACCGAGCTGAAGGGCAACTTCAAGGACGGCCGGGAGCTGATGGAGCTCATCGTCGCGATGATGCCCTTCTACTTCGCACGCTATGGCGACGACGAGCGGTCCTACGTCAAGTGGATCGCAAGCGAGGAAGGTTGTATGGACGCAACGTTGCTCTGGGAGACGGAGATCTTCGAGCACTTCGATGTGCGTCCACTCCTGCCGCGCCTGACGATGCCCACGTTGGTGATCACCGGCGAGGAGGACTTCATCACCGGCCCTGCGTGCGCCGACGAGGTCGCGGCAGGGATTCCCGACGCCGAGAAGGTCGTGTTGCCGGGCCTCGGCCACTTCATCTTCGTCGAGGGGCCCGAGCCCTGGCGCGACGCCGTGCTCTCGTTCCTTGGCGTCGCCGCGAAGGCGTGATCGACGAAGCCGTGGCCGCGATCCGGTCGGGCCGGCCGGTCGTACTGCCGACCGACACGGTCTACGGGCTCTGCGCCGAGCCGACCGAGGCGGCGGCCGCAGAGCTCGCTCGGCTCAAGGGTCGCGATGCGAGGCAGCCGACGGCACTGCTCGCGCCGAGCGTCGAGTCGCTGCTCGAGGCGATTCCCGAGCTCCCCGAAGCGCTTCTGCGCGCGCTCCTGCCCGGCGCCTACACGCTGATCCTCCCGAACCCCGCCCGCCGTTTCCCATGGCTGGCCGGAGACACGATCGGTGTGCGCGTCCCACGGCTTCCCTCCGAAACGGCCCCGATCCTCGGCGCGACGGGACCCGTGCTTGCCACAAGCGCGAACGTCCACGGCGGCCCAGATCCACGCAGCCTCGAAGACGTCCCCGAGCAGATCCGCGGGGCCTGCGGAGCGGTCGTCGATGCGGGCGAGCTCCCAGGCACGCCGTCGACGGTGCTCGACCTGACCGGGGACGAGCCGCGCGTTCTCCGCGAGGGCGCCGTCCCCGCTGCCGAGGCCCTGGCCGCGACCGCCAACGCGAGTAGCATCTAGCCCGTGGCCGTAGCACAGGAGACCGTCCAGCATCTCCGCACGGCGGGGCTCGCCGAGATCGACCCGGAGATCGCGGAGCTGATCGGTCGCGAGCTCGACCGCCAGCGCGGCCAGATCGAGCTGATTGCGTCTGAGAACTTCACGTGGCCGGCGATCCTCGAGGCTGTTGGATCGGTCCCGACGAACAAGTACGCCGAGGGCTATCCGGGCAAGCGCTACTACGGCGGTTGCGAAGTCGTCGACGAGATCGAGCAGACCGCGATCGACCGCGCGAAGGAGCTCTTTGGCTCCGAGCACGCGAATGTCCAGCCCCACGCGGGCGCGCAGACGAACATGGCTGCGTACATGGCCGCAATGCAGCCGGGCGAGACGATCCTCTCGCTCGAACTCGCGCACGGCGGGCACCTGACGCACGGCCTCAAGGTCAACTTCTCTGGCCGCCTCTACACGATCGTCCACTACGGCGTCAGCCGCGAGACGAACGTCGTCGACTACGACGAGGTCCTCGCGCTAGCGAAGCAGCACCGGCCCAAGCTGATCGTCTGCGGCGGCTCGGCGTATCCGCGCACGGTCGAGGCCGACCGTTTCCGCGAGATCGCGGACGAGGTCGGCGCGCTCCTGCTCTGCGACATGGCGCACTTCGCGGGGCTCGTGGCGGCCGGGATTCACCCGAACCCGGTCCCGCATTGCGACTTCGTCACCTCCACGACGCACAAGACGCTGGCCGGCCCGCGCTCGGGCTTCATCCTCTGTAAGGAAGAGCACGCGCAGGCGATCGACCGCGCGGTCTTCCCCGGCATGCAGGGCGGCCCGCTCGTGCACACAATCGCCGCGAAGGCGACCTGCCTCCGCATCGCGGCGACCGAGGCGTTCCGCGAGTACCAGCAGCAGATTCGCGCCAACGCCGACACGCTCGCGACGACCCTTCAGGAGGGCGGCCTCGACGTTCTTACCGGCGGCACCGACACACACTTGCTCCAGGTCGACCTGCGCTCGACAGAATGGACGGGCAAGGACGCCGAGGAGCGGCTCGCCGAGGTGAAGATCACCGTGAACCGCAACACCGTTCCGTTCGACGAGCGCCCGCCGACGGTTGCCTCCGGGATCCGCATCGGCACGCCGGCCGCCACGATGCGCGGCTTCGATGAGGAGGACTTCCGCGAGGTCGGCCGGATCATCGTCGAGGCGCTCGGCGACGGCGATCTCGCGCGGCTCGCGGCGCGGGCCGAGTCGCTCTGCGAGAAGCGGCCGCTCTACCCGGGCTTCCGCGGCTTCACCGCATACGTGGCGTGAGCACCGAGACGGCCAGCGGCGTGACCGTCGTCACGCACCCGCTCGTCCAGCACAAGCTTTCGTACCTGCGCGACAGGGACACGCCCACCGTCCACTTCCGCAAGCTCGCCAACGAGCTCACGCTGCTGCTCACCTACGAGGCGACGAAGGACTTCCCGACCGAGACGGATGAGGTCGAGACGCCGCTCGAGCGCACCGAGGTGCAGCGCATTGCGGGCAAGAAAGTCGCTGTCTGCCCGGTCCTGCGCGCGGGCCTCGGAATGCTCGACGGCGTGCTCTCCCTCGTCTCGAGCGCACGCGTCGGCTTCATCGGGCTCTACCGCGACGAGGAGACGCTGCGACCGGTCGAGTACTACGTGAAGCTGCCCGACCTGGGTGACGAGCGCGACGCGATCGTGCTCGACCCAATGCTCGCGACCGGCCGCTCGAGCGCTGCTGCGGTCACGGCCGTCAAGTCCGCGGGCGCCCGCTCGGTGACGCTGGTCTGTCTCGTCGCGGCACCCGAAGGGATCGACCACATGCAGGCCGAACACCCCGACGTGCGCATCGTGACCGCTGCGATCGACCGCGAGCTGAACGACCGCGGCTACATCCTCCCGGGCCTCGGCGATGCGGGTGACCGGCTCTACGGAACGAAATAGCGATAGCAATGTGGGACACGCTGAAGAGCAACCCCGAGGTGCTGTACGGCGGGGCGCTCGCTCTCGCGATCGTCGTCCTGCTCACGCCGGCCGTGGGCGGGATGGCCCGGCTGCTGGGCGTCGTCGACAGGCCGGGCGCGCGCAGGCTCAACCGGCGAAACGTGCCACGGCTCGGCGGGCTCGCGCTCTTCTTCGGGATCTTCGTGCCCGCCCTGGCCTTCCTGCCGCTCGGCCGTGAGACGAAGGGCGTGCTGCTTGGCATGGCGGTCGCGACGACCGTCGGCGCGATCGACGACTTTCGCGGCCTCGCCTGGTGGGAGAAGCTCGGCGGGCAGGTCGCTGCGGCGGCGATCCCGACCGGCTTCGGGATCTGGGTGCACAGCTTCACGTTCCCACTCGTCGGGGCTCATGAGCTGCCTTCCTGGCTCGGCCGGCCGCTGACGATCATCGGGATCGTCGCAGTCATGAACATGGTCAACTTTCTCGACGGGCTCGACGGCCTCGCGGCGGGCGTGTGCGCAATCTCGGCGGGGACGTTCGCGCTGATCGAGCTCGACCTCGGCCGGGTGAACCCGGCAATCCTCGCGGCGATCGTGCTCGGCGCGACCCTGGGTTTCCTGCGCCACAACTTCTACCCGGCGCGGATCTTCATGGGTGACTCGGGCGCGCTGTTACTCGGGTTCACGCTCTCGGTGATTGCCGTCCAAGGTCTCCTGAAGACGGCGTCCTTGGTCTCGCTGCTGCTGCCGCTCGCCGTGCTGACGGTCCCGATCATCGACACGTCGTTCGTCGTCGCGAAGCGGATCAAGTACGGGTTGCCCATCTACGCGGCCGATCGCTCGCACCTGCACCACCGCTTCCTGAACATCGGCTACTCGCAGAAGCGGGCCGTCCTCACGATCTACGCCTGGTGCGCGACGCTCGCGGCAGCCGCCCTCGCGACGCACTTCGTCAGCCCGCACCCGCACGGCGACTGGCGGCCGTGGGCGCTCGCGGTCGACGCGGGGATCGGCTTCCTCGCCTTCACGGCGTCGGTCTACATCGTCTACCTGCTCGAGATCGTGAAGCTCGCGAACCCGCACATCCGGCGCCGCGAGCAGGAAGCCCGCGAGGCCGCGCGCCGCACCGCGTGACGCATGCCGAGCACACTCTCGTCGCCGATGGCGTCATGGCCGCGGTTGCGAAACCGGAGCGGGGCGCGGTCGGCAACGCCGCGATCGTCGACCTGGGCGGCTCGATGCTGGTCGTGGATACGCACGTCACTTCTGCAGCCGGCCGGGAACTGCGAGAGCAGGCCGGTTCCGTGCAATGGGTCCTGAACACGCACTGGCACGCCGACCACGTGCTCGGGAACGGCGAGTTCGACGACGCCACGATCGTCTCGACGGCCCGAACTCGTGAGCTCATGTCGACGATCGGAGCGGAGCGCCTGGCCGAGGCGAAGAAGGAGGGCTCGGTACGGGAGTTGCCGGACGAGCTTCGGCTTCCCGACGAGACCTTCGACGAGTCCTGGGACTTCGGGCGCGCGCAGGCGCTCACGCTCGGCGGCGGGCACACCGAGAGCGACGCGGTCGTGCTCGTGCCCGATGCGGGCGTGCTCATCGCCGGCGACCTCGTGGTCGTCGGGATGCAACCTTGGGCCGGCCACGGCGACCCGGCCAGCTGGGCGGTGATCCTCGAGCGGTTGCTCGACCTCGAGTGGGAGCGGGTCGTCCCGGGCCACGGCCCGGTCTCCGGCCGCGACGTGATCGAGCCGCTGCGCGACTACCTGCTCGCGCTCGACGAGGCTGTCCGGGAAGGCGGCGAGCTCCCGGAGCGCTTCCACTCCTGGGGCCAGATTGAGATGTGGGAGCGGAACGTGGAAGCGCTCAGCGCAGAAAGACGGCCCTGATCCGGCCGCGGCCGCCGACGTTCTCGGCCCAGGCCACGCGCTTGCCCTCGATCGAGAGGTCGACCGGTACGGCCTGAGCGACGGCGAGCCGCACGAGCCGATGCGGCCGGGATAGCCAGATCGTGCGGCCCGTGTGGAAGACGACGTTCTTGGCCGAGGCTGAGAGCTCGGCGGTCGCCCGTCGCGAGACCGAATGCGAGCCGAGGCGTCTTCCTGTCGAGCGCGAGTAGACGGACAGCCGGCCGTCGGTGAGGACCGCGACGACCGATCGCGAGAGCGCGATCGCCTCCGCGTGGCCTCCGACGACGAGGGTCTTCAGCAACCGGCCGGTGCGCGCGGCTCGGATCTCCAGGCGGCTGCGCGCCGGGAACGGGAGGAACTTCGTGCCCGAGCCGTCGGCCTTTGCGATGAAGAGCCCGCCTTTGCCGGCGAAGGCGATCCTCGCGGCGTCGGGAGACCAGTCGAGCTCGCCGTGCGCAGACGCTTTGGCAACCCTCCGCTCACCCGTTCCGTCGCTGTTGATCACGTATGGCGCGTCGTTGCGCTCGAAGGCGATCCGCGTCCCGCCCGGGGACCACTCAGGGTCGTGATCGCCGGGCCCGCCGGTCAGTCGTGACCGGTTGCCTCCGTCCGCGTTCATCAGCCAGATCTGGCCCCCGCGCTCGAACACGATCCGCGCTCCGTTGGGCGAGAAGCTCGGCGACTGTCCCGCGCCGAGAAGCGTCAGGGTGGATCCGTAAGCGTCCGCGACCACCATCCCGCCCGGCCCGCCGAAGACGATCTGCGACCCGTCGGGAGCCCAGGCCGGATCTCGGCCGTCGCCGATCAGCCGTTCAGCGCCGCCGCCGGACCCGACCGTGTAAACGCGGGAGCCGCGCGTGAATGCGAGCCAGTAGCCGTTCGGCGACCAGGCAGGCCGGCTGCCTGGCTCGACGCCGGTCGCAACTCGTTTCCTGGCCCCCGTCGCCGGATCGATTCTCCAGAGGGCCCACATGGCCCGGTAGGTCCCGACGTACGCGAGGCCCGTGCCGGTGGGCGACCAAGCGACCTGGGCGATGTCGGGTGCGGTCAGGCTGACGAGCCCCTTTCCCGTTGGACGGACCAGGAAGAGCGACTGGTCGCCGTAGTCGCGCGCGCTCGTGAACGCGAGCGTCGAGGCGTCCGGCGACCAGCGCGGCCCGCCGGTCTCGTCCGTGCCGAGGTACCGGGCGAAGGCGACGGCGCCTGCGGCCGCATCGAGAAACGCGATCGGGTGTGCGCCCGGGACGGTTACAGAGCGAGCTCCGACGACGCGGTTGATCCCGCCCCCGCCGTAGACGAGCGTCGAGCCGTCGCCCGCGTGCGCGGTGGTCGGAGCTCCGCGGCACTCGTCGCAGTCGTACTGGAGCTCGCCGGCGACGCGATCGCGCCGCCCGGTCCCGCCGGCGACGAGCGTCAGCAGCTGGTGGGAGAGGCTCGTCTGGTAGAGGCCCCAAAGCGCGCGGGTGCCGGCGAGGGCCAGCATGGGGGAGACGTCCATCCGAGCCCAGTTCCTGCAGGTCGCTCCGCGCTTCGTGGCGAGCCCCGACTGGACGCCGGTGGCGAGGTTGCGCATCTGGACGAAGTCACGACAACGCGGAGAGGATGAGACCCATACGATCCGGTTCCCGTCCTGCGCGAACGCGCCAATCTGCCCTCGCACGGAAACGAGCGTCTGGGGCGCCTTTGCCCCGCTGCAGGCGAACGCGAGCAGGGCAGCGGCGATGACCGATGCGGCGGTCGACTGGATAAGTCGTATATCGGCGCTCGCGCCGGGGAGTTCAAGCGCGGTCGAGGAACTCCATCAGTGTGTCGGTGTAGCCGGGCGCGCGCGGGATGCTGTGGCCCGCGCCGGGAACGACGGCGCGCTCGGCGCCGAGTCGCTCCTCGAGCACGTCGCAGACGGCGTCGAAGGCCGGATGGTGGGCACCGGAGATCACCAGCTTCGGGAACGGCGCGGCGGCGAGCTCGTCCAGCGGGATCTCGGCCTCGTACGGCGGGCGCTCGGCCATTGCGGCCCGGGCGCCTTGCTCGAGGTCGGGCGGCAGCGGCTCGGGCAACCGCCGCATGCCGCTGCCGACGGCCTCGAGGAAGCCGTGGAGGTATGCAGCCGGCTCGTGCGGGCCCGCGGAGACCAACGCCTCGAGGCCGCTCAGCAGCCGCTCGACCTCCGGTCGGCCACGGGCGACCGCGAAGGCGGGCGGCTCACTGACTGCCAGCGACCGGACGCGCTCCGGGCGCCGAGCCGCGATCAGGAGCGAGACGACGCCGCCGTACGAG
>JBKPLR010000056.1:0-16676 GCA_046731695.1 Actinomycetota bacterium | reverse complement strand
GAGCTTGCACGACGACTCTCCGGGCAAGGCACGATTCCTTCGAGGTCATCCCTCAGCTCGACACCAGGTTGATCTGTGTCTCAACGACCGAGGGGAACGTTGGCTACGTAAGGTCGTCAGCACGCCAGGCGTGGGCTCGGCGAAGCTCGTCCTCGCCTCTAGGGTCTGGCGCTAGCTAGATCGTCGCCAACGCTGCGAGCAGGCGATCGACCTCATCCGCGGTGTTGTAGTGGACGATCCCGATTCGCAGGCCGCCTTCGGGAAGGCCGAGGCGGTCCATCACCTCGACCGCGTAGTAGTCGCCGTGCCAGACGGCGAAGCCGCGGTCGGCCAGGCGCGACGCCGCCATCGCCGGGGTCAGGCCTCGGACGGTGACGCAGAACGTCGGCACGCGGCCGTTCATCGTCGGCAGCCCGTGCAGGCGGCACGACTCCGGCAGCCCGGCCAGGAAGCGCTCGCCGAGCTCCCGCTCGTAGGGGACGATCGCCTCGAAGCCGATCGAGTCGACGTAGCGCACGGCAGCGACGAAGCCGGCCAGCAACTCGTGCGCGAGCGTGCCGGTCTCGAAGCGCGCCCCGAGCGGGCGCTCGGGCGCAGGGCGAACCTTGTACGCGCGCCAGCGCTCGAGGAGCTCCGCCCGGGCGAAGGCGAGCCCGAGATGCGGCCCGTAGAACTTGTAGGGCGAACAGAGGAGCACGTCCGCGCCGACAGCGGCGACGTCGATCGGCCCGTGCGGCGCGTAATGGACGGCGTCGACCCACGCCAGCGCGCCGGCCGAATGGGCCAGCTCGCAGACGCGCGCGACGTCGACCATCGTCCCGACCGCGTTCGAGGCCCATGAAAAGGCGACGATCCGCGTCCGCTCCCCGAGCTGTGCGGTCAGATCGTCGAGGTCGAGCGTCGTGTCGTCGTGGAGCTCGACGAACCGCACGCGCAGCCCGAGGTCGTGCGCGAGCTCAAGCCAGGGCGCGATGTTGCCGTCGTGATCGAGCTTCGTGACGACGATTTCGTCGCCCTTCGAGAGCTCCCGGCCCGCAGCCCGCGAGAGTGCGAAATTGAGCGTCGTCATGTTTGCGCCGAACACGACCTCCTCCGCGCCGCAGCCGAGGAACGCCGCGCCGACGCGCCGGGCCTCGCCTACGAGCAGGTCGCTGCGCACGCTCGTCTCGAACGGCCCGCCGAGATTTGCGTTGGATTCCCGCAGATACGCAGAAATCGCGTCGATCACTTCGTCTGGGACCTGCGTGCCGCCGGGGGCATCAAAGAACACGAGCTCGTGGTCGAGCGCTGAAATCCGTTTCCTGATCGAAACCAGGTCGAATAGCACTTTCACCAAGGCAACGTTATGCTGGCACAGGGACCGACCGGGTCGCCGAAGGGAGAGAGGGGAGTCAATGGAAGCCGCCGCCGTACCTGCCACCGATGTGGCCCAACGCGCACCGACCGCCGTCGTCGCCTCGCGTGACCTGACCCGCCGCTACGGCGAGGGCGACGCCGCGGTGGACGCGCTCCGCGGAGTCTCGCTCGACGTCGCGGAAGGAAAGCTGACCGCTGTCATGGGCCCGTCGGGCTCGGGCAAGTCGACGCTGATGCACATCCTCGCCGCGCTCGACAAGCCGACCTCCGGCGAGGTCTGGATCGCGGGCACCAAGCTCGGCGGCCTGAGCGACACCGAGATCACGAAGCTGCGCCGCAAGCACATCGGCTTCGTCTTCCAGTTCTTCAACCTGCTCCCGATGCTCACCGCCGAGGAGAACGTCGTCCTGCCGATGACGATCGCCGGCGAGAAGCCGGAGAAGGAGTGGCGCGAAGGGCTGCTGAAGAAGGTCGGCCTCGGCGACCGGCGAGAGCACCGGCCGGCCGAGCTCTCGGGCGGCCAGCAGCAGCGCGTCGCGATCGCACGCGCGCTGATCGCCCGGCCGACAGTCGTCTTCGCCGACGAGCCGACCGGCAACCTCGACTCGAAGACAAGCGGCGAAATCCTCGACTTGATGCGCGACTCCGTCGACTCGCTCGGCCAGACCACGGTGATGGTCACCCACGATCCGCGCGCCGCGGCGATTGCGGACCGCGTGCTGTTCCTCGACGACGGGCTCATCGTCCGCGACATGCCCCGCTCCGACCCGGCCGCCGTGATCGCGGCGATGGACGAGCTCACGCAAGACTGATGCTCAAGGTCGCGCTCAAAGGCCTCGCCGGGCGCAAGCTCAGGGCGGCGCTGACTGCCCTCGCGATCGTCCTGGGCGTCGCGATGATCAGCGGCACTTACGTCCTCACGGACACGATCAACAACGGCTTTAACTCGATCGCGACGAACTCGTACAAGAACACCGACGTCGTGGTCACGGGCGAGGCCGCGTTCAAGAACACGAACGGCAACGGCGTCGAGACGCCCACCTTCCCGCAGACGGTGCTGAAGAAGGTCGAGGCGCTGCCCGACGTGGCCGTCGCCGCGGGAGCGGTGCAGAGCCAGAACACGAAGCTGATCGGCAAGGACGGCAAGGTCATCGACACCGGCGGCGCCCCGTCGCTCGGCTTCTCGATCGACGAGCGCGAGCAGCAGTTCAACCCGACGCAGCTGACTGCGGGCTCCTGGCCCCACGGGCCGCGACAGGTCGTGATCGACAACGAGACCGCCTCGAGTCAGCATTTTGCCGTCGGCGACCCGATCAGCCTCCAGGACGTCGGCCCTCAGCGTCGGTTCACCATTGCCGGGATCGCCAAGCTGACGGGCGGCGTCTCGATCGGCGGTGCGACTTTCGCGATCTTCGATCTCCCCACGGCACAGCGGGTGTTCGGGAAGATCGGCCAGCTCGACGCGATCCGGATCCAGTCGAAGGCCGGCGTGAGCAATGCGAAGTTGATCGCGCAGATCAAGCCCCTGCTCCCGCCGACCGCCACGGTCCGCAACACCGCGGGGCAGGTCAAGGAGGACAAGAAGCAGTTCCAGTTCGTCTCGTTCCTGCAGTACATCCTGCTCGCGTTCGCCGGGATCGCGCTCTTCGTCGGCGCCTTCGTGATCGCGAACACGCTCTCGATCACGATCGCCCAGCGGATGCGCGAGTTCGCGACGCTGCGGACGCTCGGCGCTTCGCGGCGGCAGGTCATGCGCTCGGTCGTCGTCGAGGCCCTCGTGATCGGCCTCTTCGGCTCGATCGTCGGCCTCTTCCTCGGGCTCGCGCTCGCGAAGCTGCTGAACAAGCTGTTCGTGATCTTCGGGATCGACCTGCCCACGGGCCAGACGGTCTTCGCGACGCGCACGGTCATCGTCGCCCTCCTCGTCGGCACCGTCATCACGCTGATCGCGAGCATCCGGCCGGCGCGGCGCGCGACCCGCGTGCCGCCGATCGCGGCCGTGCGCGAGGGCTCGGTGCTGCCGGTGTCCCGCTTCGCAAAGTGGGGGCCGGTCACGGCGCTCATCATCCTCCTCGTCTCGATCGCGCTCGTCGCGCTCGGGACGCTCGGCAGCGGGATCGCCACCGGGCCGCGCCTGCTCTTCATTGGCATCGGCGTGATCCTGCTCTTCTTCGGCGTCTCGATGAACGCGGCCAGGGTCGTGCGGCCGCTCGCCGGCGTGCTCGGCGCCCCGGCGCGGACGGTCGGGGGAGCGCCCGGGATCCTCGCCCGCGACAACGCCACCCGGAACCCGTCCCGCACCGCCTCGACCGCCTCGGCGCTCATGATCGGCCTGGCGCTCGTCACCTTCGTGGCCATCTTCGGCCAGGGGGTCCGGAAGTCGTTCGAGGACGCCGTCGACGAGCTCTTCATCGCCGACTACGCGGTGACCGCGACGAACACGTTCACGCCGATCGACGTCGCTGTGAGCAAGTCGCTCATCGGGAAGCCCGGTGTCAGCGACGTGACACCGATCCGTGCGGGCTCCGCGCATTTCCTCGGCGGCGACCACGACCTGACCGCGGTCGCGCCGAATGTCCAGAAGGGCGTACGGATCAACTGGACCGCCGGCGGCAGCGGCGTCCCGAGCGAGCTCGGGGCGAACGGCTGGTTCACCGACGACGACTACGCGAAGAAGCACCACCTACGGCTCGGCTCGACGACGAGCATGGAGTTCCCGAACGGCAAGCGCGTGCCCGTCGTCCTGCGCGGGATCTACAAGCAGCCGAACGGCGGGTCGCCTTTCGGCGAGGCGACGATCTCGACCGCGCTCTTCGACCGGATGATTCCGCGGCCACGCGACGAGATGGTGCTCGTGAACACGCCTGACGGCGTCAGCGACGCAAACACCGCGACGCTCGAGGACGACGTGGCCGCGTTCGCGGACGCGAAGGTGCAGACGCGCGAAGAGTTCAAGTCGAACTTCCTCAAGCCGTTCACGAAGATCCTGAACCTGCTCTACGCGCTACTCGCGCTGTCCGTGATCGTGAGCCTCGTCGGGATCATCAACACGCTGGTGCTGACGGTCTACGAGCGCACGCGCGAGATCGGAATGCTGCGCGCCGTCGGCATGACGCGGAGCCAGGTGCGGATGATGATCCGCTACGAGAGCATCGTCACCTCGCTGATGGGAGCGGCGCTCGGGATCGTCGTCGGGATCTTCCTCGCGGCGCTCGTCACGCAGGCGCTCAAGAGCGAGGGAATCGTGTTCTCGCTGCCGTACGTCCAGGTGGTGTGGTTCGTGCTCGCAGCGATCGTGGTCGGCGTTCTGGCCGCGGTGCTGCCGGCCCGGCGCGCGTCGCGCCTGAACGTTCTCGAGGCGCTGCAGTACGAGTAAACGCGGTTCCGTCCGGATCTCGCCGTAGTCTGCGGGCGTGCGACGGTTGCGCCCGCTGAGCGAGGAGGAGTGCTACTTCCGCTGCTACGGCGCGGGCGACCCGCAGGTGCGGATCGTCGAGATGGAGCCGCCCCGACCGCGGCATCTGGCGCGGATCACCGGTGAGGAGCTGCGCCGCCTCTTCGAGCTTCGTCTGGACGCACGCGAGGCCGAGCTCGCGGCATGAGGACGTGTGCGCGCTGGGTCAGAACGAGGCCGCGACCACGGCCGGCGCGACGCGGCCTCGTTGAGCGCCGGGCCTGCGCGCCGAAAGCGCGCTTTCGTCAGCGCTGTACCTGACGTCCTCGGGCCCGGGCTCCGAGTTGTCTTCTGCGGGATCAACCCCGGGTTCGTGTCAGCCGCCGCGGGCGCGCACTTTGCCAACCCTCGCAACGACTTCTGGCGCCTGCTAGCGGACGCCGGGCTCACACCTACGCTCCTCCGGCCCGACGAGCAGTACGAAGCGCTCGAGCTCGGGATCGGGCTCACGAATGCCGCGTACCGGACGACGCGCGGCTCCGGCGACCTGCGTCGCGGCGACTTCGCGGGCGCGGCCGAGCGGCTCGAGGGCCTCGCCGGCGAGCTGGAGCCCGGCTGGATCGCCTTCGTCGGCAAGGAGGCGTACCGCGGCACGTTCGGCGAGCGCCCGGAGCTCGGCGTCCAGAAGCGGCGGCTCGGCGAGACCCGGCTCTTCGTGCTTCCGTCGACCTCGCCGGCCAATGCCGCAGTCCCGTACGCCGAGCGCCTGCGCTGGTTCCGGGCGCTCGCGAAGGAGCTGAGCTAGTCGCCGACCCCGATCGCGGTCAGGAACACGAGCACGACCGTGGTCACCGCCAGCAGGCCGTGCAGCGTCACGATCGAGACCGGGAAGTGCTGCTCGGCAGGACGCTCGCCGCCCGCCGAGGCTCCGGCCACCTGCGGCTCGCGCTGCCGCCGCTGGTACCAGATGGCGAACATCGTCCAACCGAGGAGCGCCACCACGGCAAGGAGCACGAATGCGATCCAAGCCAGTGCATCGCTGTCGCTCGCGAGGTAGATGATCCAGATCACGAGCCCGATCGCCGCGAGCAAGAAGTGGGTCAGGATCAGCGGCGGGCGGATCTTCGTTCCGGGCTCTCGGCCCTGCTGCATCCCGCCGCGGGAAAGCCAGATCGCCAGGAGTACGAACCCGCCACCCGCAGTTATGACCCAGGCGATCAATGCTGCCCATTCCATCGATTCCGCCTCCCTTTCGACCGGTTCCCTCGGTACCCGCAGCGGGGCGGGCGAAACGGAATCGAGGCGGATGGGGGCGACGCCAACGCCCCATCCGCTCGCTGCTACCGCAGCACCTGTGGCTCGTAGAAGACCCCGTGGGGCCAAGGTCCGCCCGGATAACGCCAGGTGTCGAGGATCTCGCCTGATCGGTTGTCGACGACGCCGATCGCGCCCGGCTTGGAGAGGTCGGCGCTCTCGAGGGCGATGAACGTCAGCTTCCCGTTGGCCGAGAGCCACTCGTGGCCGCTGATCGAGTAGCCCGGGAAGGAGACCGAACGCACGCCGAGCGTCTCGGTGTCCATCAGGGCCATCTGCGGGATCGATCGCAGGCCCACGACAAGGGTCTTGCCGTCGTTTGACATCTGCATCGTGTCCGGCTGGACGCCGATCAACGTCTCGCCGATGAGGCGGGGCGCGTCCCCCGAGACGTCAAGCACGCGCACCCGATTGTCGTTGCGCACCGTGACATACGCTGTCTTGCCGTTCGGCGTGACGAGGACCTCGCTCGGTCGCGTGCCGATTCCGGATTCCCAGAGCAGGTCACCGGTGGTCGCATCCAGCTTCGCGAGCGTGCCGCGGCTCGATTGCGTCGCGCCCTCGTTCGTCGCGTAGAGGCTCTTGCCGTCGTTCGTGATCCAGACGGCGTGGGTCTTCGCCAACGGATTCCGGCTCGCCTGCCAGACGGCGACCATCTCGTCGGACGCGGTGTCGACAACGCCGACGGTGTTCGTGTTGTAGCGCCCGAAGTAGACGAGCTTCCCGTTCGGCGCGGCCATGATGTGGTGCGGGTACGACGCCGGGCCGGTTGAGATCTGCTTGACGATGGTGAAATCGGACTTGGAGAGGACGCTCAGTTGGTTGCTTCTCTCGTCAGCCGTGTAGACCTTGCCGGTGCCGTGGGGAGCGGTGACGCCGATCGGGCGGCGGCCGATGTCGACGACGCCGAGCACCTCTCCGGTTGTGGCGTCGAAGGCCGCGAGCGTGTTCTGGCCGCCGTCGAACCGCTCGACGGCCCAGACCGTCCCGCTCGCCGGCAGGCGTTTCGAGCCGCCCTCTCCGGAGGCTGCTGCGGCGGCCGCGAGCACGCTCGCGGCCATGACGGAGAGCAGCGCAAGCTGACGCATGGGAACCTCCTCTGCGGTAGCGTCTTGCTGCCAGGCTAGGCGCAGCACTTTCCTGACTCAGATACATATTTCTCGCCTGGTGTATAACCGCAGGTGATGAATCTCGAGGCTCGCTTGCGGGCGTTCGCAGCGGTCGCCCGGGAGGGCTCGTTCTCGCGGGCAGCCGAGCGGCTGTACGTCAGCCAACCGGCGATCTCGAAGCACGTCGCCTCGCTGGAGCGCGAGCTCTCGGCCAAGCTCGTCATCCGAAGCCGCGGCGGCGCCTCGTTGACTCCCCCGGGCGAGATGCTGGCCGACTACGTGCTGCGGGCGGAAGCGCTGCTCGCGAATGCCGCCCGCGCGCTCGCGGCGGGTGGCGACGCGCAGGTCGGGACGCTCTCCCTCGCCGCCTCGGGGATTCCCGGCACGTACCTGCTGCCCGAGACCCTCGCGCGCTTCCACGAGCAGCATCCCGCCGTCGAGCTGGACTTCCGGCTTTCGACCTCGGGCGGCGCGCTCGACCTCGTCCGGGCGCACGAGGTCGAGCTGGCGCTCGTCGGCGGGATGACCGTTCCGCCCGAGCTGGAGAGCGAGCCGCTCGTCGAGGACGAGGTGATGCTCGTCGGCCCGCCGACGCTGGGCGGCCGTCGCCTGCGGGCGAGCGAGCTCGCAGACCTCACCTGGATCTCACGGGAGGAAGGCTCTGCGACCCGCCAAGCGGTGGAGTCCGCGCGCTGGCAGATCGGCCTCCGCTCCGTGCGGGTCCTCGAGCTGCCGTCGTGGGAGTCGGTCAAGCTGGCCGTCGCGAGCGGAGCGGGAATCGCCGCGATCAGTCGATTCGCGCTCGTCAGCGAACTCGAAACCGGAGCGCTCGCCGTCCTGGACGTTCCGCGTTGGCGGCTCCAGCGGACGATTTCGATCCTGACCGCGCGCGACGTCCCACTGACGCCGCCGGCCGAGCGCTTTCTCTCGCTTCTGCGCGAAGCGTTCTAGCCGCGCCAGCGGTTCGTTATCGGGGTCCTTCTGTCACGTCCGAAAGCTTTGGGAGTGAGTCGTACGCCCGGCGGGGCCTGGCGGCGCTTGTATTCCGCGCGGTCGATCAGCGCCAGCGCTCGCTCCACGACGTCCGCGTCGAAGCCGTCCTCGGAGAGCTCCTCCCGCGAGCGGTCTTCTTCGACGTAGGCCTCGAGCACGCGGTCGAGGTCGGGGTACGGTGGCAGCGAGTCCTCGTCCAGCTGGTTCGCGCGCAGCTCGGCGCTCGGTGCGCGTTCGAGGATCGTGGCCGGGATGCGTTCCTTGCCGGCACGCGAGTTCAGGTGCCGCGCCAGCCGGTAGACGTCGGTCTTGAACACGTCCTTAAGGAGCGCGAAGCCGCCGGCCATGTCGCCGTAGAGCGTCGCATAGCCGACCGAGAGCTCCGACTTGTTCCCCGTCGCCACGACGAGCCAGCCGAACTTGTTCGAGAGGGCCATCAGCAGGAGGCCGCGGATCCGGGCCTGGAGGTTCTCCTCGGTGAGGTCGGGCTCGAGCCCGGCAAAGCTTTCGGCAAGCGTCTTCTCGGCGGCAGTGACGACCTCGTTGATCGGCAGCTCGCGGAAGTCAACGCCGAGGCTCTCCGCGAGGCGCCGCGCGTCGCTGCGCGTTTCGTCCGCCGAGTAGCGGGAGGGCATCGAGACGCAGTGGAGGCGCTCTGGCCCGAGGGCCTCGGCGGCGAGCGCGGCGGTGACGGCCGAGTCGACGCCGCCCGAGACGGCGATCACGACCTCGCTGAAGCCGTTCTTGTCGACGTAGTCGCGCAGGCCGAGCTCGAGTGCGAGCCGCATCTGCTCGAGCTCGTCGATCCGGGGCGCGATCTGGGGCTCGATCGGATCGGTTGTGCCTCTGGGGCTTCCGATGTGCACGACGGCTGTCTGAGGGAGCGTCCCCCGCTCGCGCGCGAGGGCGCGGCGCCTCACGTCGCGGAGGCGGCGGCCGACTGCGTCGGCGGGATCGATGTCCACGACGAGCAACGCTTCCTCGAAGCCGGGCGCGCGTGCGAGGACCTCGCCGTCCTCGTCGAGCACGAGCGAGTGGCCGTCGAAGATCAGCTCGTCCTGGCCGCCGACGGCGTTGCAGAAGGCGATGAAGCAGGCGTTGTCACGCGCGCGGGTCGCGAACATCTCCTCGCGCTCGCGGTCGCGGCAGAGGTGGAACGGTGAGGCCGAGATGTTCGTCAGCAGCTGGGCGCCGGCGAGCGCGAGGTCGGTCGCAGGCGGGCCCGGCTGCCAGAGGTCCTCGCAGATCGTCGGGCCGATGAGCGTCTTGCCGTGCTGAAGGAGGAGCAGGTCCCGGGCGGGAGCGAAGTAGCGGTCCTCGTCGAAGACGCCGTAGTTCGGTAGGAAGCGCTTGCGGTAGATCGCCTTGACCTCGCCGCCGGTGCAGAGGGCGCACGCGTTGTAGAGGTCGCGGTCGAAGTGGGGGAAGCCGACGAGCGCGGTGATCCCGCGGGCGTCCCGGGCGAGCTCGCGGAGCGACCCCTCGGCCGCGCGGATGAACCCCGGACGGAGCAGCAGATCCTCGGGCGGGTAGCCGGTGACCGCGAGCTCGGGAAAGAGGACGAGGTCGGCACCGGCTTCCTTGGCCTTGGAGATGCCGTTCAGAATGCGCTCGCGGTTGCCGTCGAGGTCGCCGACGGTCGTGTTGATCTGTGCAAGCGCAAGCCTCATAGGTCTAGTTTTAGACTATCAGTCGAAAACCCGCCGAGGTCGCTTGCGACGTCGGCCTTGAGAGGCCGTAGCAGCTTTGCTGGTGCGGCCGTTTCATCGCTGGAGTCGGATGGCGTTCAAGTCGTTTGTCTCGATCTCGTCTGCACGGCGGATCAGGTCTTCGATGTCGTCGTGCTCGGCGTGGATGTATCGCCCGGCCAGCCGGTCCGCCCGGCCCGAGGCGAGCACGTGCACGAGCCGCGGCGCGAGCTCCGGCGGCGTCCAGGGGAGTTCGTCGCCGAAGTCGCCCGTCATCTCGGTCTTGACGAGGCCCGGGCTGAAGAAGAAGACCGGGATGCGGCCTGCGAGCTCGTTCGCCAGCGTCTCGCTGTACCGGCAGACGGCTGCCTTGCTCGCCGGGTAGGCCGTATGCGACGAGCCGGGGAGGTACGCGGCGCCGCTTCCAGTGATCACGATCCGACCCTTGCCGCGTTGGAGCATCCCGGGGATGACGGTGCGGCAGCATTGGTGGACGCCGAGGACGTTCACCTCGAGGACGTGCCACCACTCGTTGGGGTCGACCTCCCAGGTGGCGCCGTCCTGGTTACCGATGCCCGCGTTCGCGACCAGGAGGTCGAGCGGCCCGAGCTCTCGCTCGGTCTCGGCGATCGTCCGCTCGACGGCCCGGCGGTCGGTGACGTCGACCTCGAACGCGAGCCCGCCGATCTCGGCTGCGACGTCCTCGACCTGGCTTCGCGTGCGTGCGGCTACAGCCACTCGAACGCCTGCGTCGGTGAGCTCTCGTGCGATGCCGGCTCCGATCCCGCGCCCGCCGCCGGTGACGAGCGCGACCTGGCCGTCCAGTCGATCAGTGGGCCGCGACACGTTCGATCTCCTCCAGGGTC
The DNA here is from genome assembly GCA_046731695.1 of Actinomycetota bacterium. GTDB lineage: Bacteria > Actinomycetota > Thermoleophilia > Gaiellales > Gaiellaceae > AC-32. Next base: position 5,956 of record JBKPLR010000056.1, on the reverse strand, counting down.
TCGGGGTTTTCCAACGACGAAAGGTCGCCTGGATCGCTCCCCAGTGCCTTCGCGCGCACGGCGCGGCGGACGATCTTCGCGCTACGCGTCTTCGGGAGGGCCGAGACGAACAACACGCGGTCCGGTGCGAACGACTTGCCGAGCTCCTTCGCCGCGAGCGCGCGCAGCTCGACCGCAAGCTCCTCCGACGGCTCCTCCCCGGGAACAAGGGCGCAGAAGACCCACGCGACCTCGCCTTTGACGTCGTGCGGTACGCCGACTGCAGCGGCCTCGGCCACTGCGGGGTGCGCGACCATCGCCGACTCCAGCTCTGCCGGCCCCAAACGCTTCCCGGCGATGTTCAGCGTGTCATCCGACCGCCCGTGCAGGAACCAAAAGCCGTCTTCGTCGACGAGAGCCCAGTCGCCGTGCACCCAGACCCCCGGCAACCGCCGCCAGTACGTCTCGAGGTACCGCTCCGGGTCGCGCCAGAACCCGCGCGTCATCCCTGGGAACGGCTTGCGGCAGACCAACTCGCCGACCTCACCCCGCAGGGGCCGACCCTCGCTGTCCACGACGTCCATCGCCATCCCCAACGCGGGCCCACCGAGCGAGCACGCTTTGATCGGCACCGCCGGAGTCGGCGAGAGGAAGCACGCTCCGACCTCGGTCCCGCCCGAGCAGTTGATGATCGGGCAGCGCCGCCCGCCGACATACTCGAAGAGCCACCGGTAGGGCTCCGGGTTCCACGGCTCACCGGTCGTGACCAGGACCCGCAGCGACGAAAGGTCGTGCCGCTCGACGAGCTCTGCGCCATGCGGGATCAGCGCCCGCACCAACGTGGGGGAAAGGCCGAGAATCGAAACGCCCTCGCCCTCGACAAGGCCCCAGACGCGATCGGCTGCCGGCCAGTCGGGAGCGCCCTCGGCGAAGACCACGCTGCAGCCCAGCGCCATCCCGCCGACCACCTCCCAAGGCCCCATGATCCAGCCCATGTCGGTGACGAAATGGATCACGTCATCCGGCCCCGCGTCCGCCTGGTAGGCGACCTCGCGCGTGATCGAAACGAGGAACCCACCCTGCACGTGCAGCACGCCCTTCGGCTGTCCGGTCGTCCCCGAGGTGTACGTCAGCAGGTACGGGTGCTCGGAATCGACCTCGAGCGGCTCGAGCTTGCCCGGCGAATCCGCGATCGCCTCGTCCCAGTAGAGATCACGTTCGGCGGTCATCGGCGCATCCGACCCACGCCGCCGCCAGACGACTACGCGCTCCACCGACGGGGACCCGGCCAGCGCCTCGTCCACGAGCGCCTTCATCGGGACGTCGCGGCCCCGGCGCAGCGACGCATCGGCAGTCACGACGACCTTCGCCTCCGAGTGCTGCAGCCGCGCAGCGATCGCCGGCGCCGCGAAGCCGGAGAAGATCGGCACCTGGATCGCGCCGAGGTGCGCGCAAGCGTGTGACGCGATCGCGACCTCGGGCGACATCGGCAGGAACAGCGCGACGCGGTCGCCGGCCTCCACCCCCAGCGCCGCCAGTGCCTCGGCGAAGCGAGTCACCTCGTCCGAGAGCTCCCGGTAGGTCAGCGCCCGCCGCTCGCCGTCCTCGCTTTGCCAGACCGCGGCGTCGGCATCGCCCCGCTCCCCCTGAGCCCAACGGTGCACGCAGTTCCAGGCGAGATTGAGCCGTCCGCCCACGAACCAGGTCGCCCATTCCGGCCCGCGCGAAAGGTCTACCACCTGCTCCCACGGCCGCGAGAACTCGAGCCCCATGTCCGCGATCGCCTCCGGCCAGAAGCGTTCCGGCTCCTCAGCGGAGAAGCGAACGAGCTCCCAGTAGTCGTCGAACCCGAACCGCCGCGCGAGCCGCATCGCGTTCGTCCGCTCGCGCACCTCGTCGCTCGGGCGCCAGATCACGTCCACGCGGCCAAGGGTAACTAGTGCTTGCTAACGTAGTGGGCGCTAACTTACGACCGACGGGAGGATCGTGCGCGCGAGAATTTTCGCTGAGGAGAACCGCAGGTGGTGGACGCTGGGGGCGCTCTGCTTCGCCCTCTTCATGATCATGCTCGACAACACGGTGGTGAACGTCGCGCTGCCGGCCATCAGAAGCGACCTCGGCATCAGCCAGTCCGAGCTCGAGTGGACGGTGGCGGCCTATGCCCTCACATTCGCGTCCCTCCTGCTCACGGGCGGCAAGCTCGGCGACCTGCTCGGGCGGCGCTTGATCTTCATGGTCGGCTTGGCGGTCTTCACGCTCTCGTCCCTGTTCTGCGGCCTGTCCAGTAGCGGCACCGAGCTGATCGCCGCGCGCACGGTCCAGGGAGTCGGCGCCGCGCTCATGATGCCGGCGACGCTCTCGATCATCTCCGCGACCTTTGCCGTGCGCGAGCGCGGAACGGCGATTGGCATCTGGGCCGGGGTCTCCGCGATGGCGCTGGCGATCGGCCCGCTGCTCGGCGGGATCATCACCGAGCACATTTCCTGGAACTGGATCTTCTACGTGAACGTGCCGATCGGCGCGCTCGGCGTCGTCGCCTCGCTCCTGGTCGTGCCCGAGTCGCGGGACACCTCGAATGAGCAGCGGCTCGACCTGCCCGGCCTCCTTACATCCGCAATCGCGCTCTTCTCGCTCGTCTTCGCGCTCATCGAGGCGCACCGGTACGGCTGGACGTCCCCGTTGATCCTCTCGCTCTTCGCGGTCAGCGCCGCCGGATTCGCCGCGTTCGTGCTGCTGGAGCTGCACCAGCGGCTCCCGATGCTCGACCTGACCCTGTTCCGCAGCGGGACGTTCACCGGAGCGAATCTCGTCGCGATCCTCGTCACGCTGGCGATGTTCGGGATCTTCGTCTTCTTCCCGATCTACATGCAGAGCATCCGAGGCTGGTCGCCGGTGCAAGCGGGAGCAGCGCTCCTGCCGTGGACGATCTTGATCGTGATCTTCGCCCCGATCGCCGGGAGGCTGTCTGATCGCGTCGGGTCACGATGGCTGATGGCCGCCGGCATGACCACGGTCGCCGCGTGCTGTCTCCTCCTCTCGACGATCAGCCTCCATTCGACCTTCTGGGACCTACTCCCCGCCTTCATCCTCGGCGGGCTCGGCATGTCGTTCGTGATGACGCCGATGTCCGCGGCCGCGATGGGTGCCGCGCCGGTCGACAAGGCCGGCGTCGCCTCGGGCGTGCTGAACACGTTCCGCCAGGTCGGAGTCGCGCTCGGGATCGCGATCACCGGCGCGATCGTGGTCAACCGGGCCACGGCTGCGGCCCGCGACGGCGCGTCGCCGCCGGAGGCTTTCGTTCACGGTCTGACCTTCGCGATGAAGGTGAGCGCGCTGATCTGCTTCGGCGCAGCGATCGCCGCCGCGGTGCTCGTGCGCAAGTACCGCCACGCCGAGGCGAGCAAGCCCGTCGAGGTCGCAGCTTGAGTACGAGGCTTCCTGCGGCGGAGCGCAAGGCGGCGGTCGTCGAGACCGCCTGCCGGATCTTCGCCAAGGGGAGCTATCGCGGCTGCACCACAGCGCAGATCGCGCGCGAGCTGGGGGTCACCGAGCCGGTCCTCTATCGACACTTTGCCTCGAAGCGCGAGCTCTACCTCGCCTGCCTCGACGAGGTCTGGGGACAGGTGCGCGAGCTCTGGGAGAAGGCACTCGCCGACGAGCCGGATCCGTCCAACTGGATCAGGGCGATCGGCAAGGCCTATCTCGAGGCGCGCGCTTCGGCGCGAATCGTGCTCGTCGACCTCTGGATCCAGGCATTGACCGAGGCCGCCGACGATCCTGAGATTCGGCGGGCCCTGCGCGACCAGGTACGCGAGGTGCACGACTTCGTCGCGGAGGTGATGCGCCGCGGCCAGGAGCAGGGCGGCATCCTGCCGAGCCGCGACGCCGAGGCGGAGGCCTGGATCTTCATCTCCCTCGGCCTCCTGAGCACGATCGACCACCGCCTCGGCAGCCTCGTCGGCGACGAGTTCGACGACATCGTCGCGAGCCGCCGGGAGTGGATGACCGGCAAGACCGGCTAGGAGGCATTGGCGGAACCTTGCCCGCTGGCAGAGGCCAGGTTTCATTAAGGCGTCCTTGGGAGTCCCTCGAAGGAGGGAATTCGTCCAAAAAGAAAGAGCCCCGCTGCGGCTCGGGGCTCTTATGAATATGTGCCCGCCTCTTTGTGAGAGGCGACGACCCGGAGGCCTTGGCTCTGCGGCCCAGCCACGTCCTCCGGGCCTTGGTCGCCGTCTCTCTGGCGCGCCCCTTCCACCGTGAGCCTGGCGTCCGGCTCGGTGCAAGGTGGACTGACTATAGTCGTGCCCCCAGGATCAGTCAAGTACCTCGGTCAAGTGATTTTCGAAGCACCCAGTTCACCGGGTTTCGCGCCAAGGTATAACCTGTTTGGGGGATTCTGGAGAAAGGACACTTGCGCCGAAATCAAGTATGCGTTTGACTTCGACAGGACGTCCGTGCCGCGTATCTCAGACACCCATCAAACTCGTGCCCCGGTCAATCCGGCCGGCGCCCGCCTGGGCGAGCGGCTTCGGCAGCTCCGCGTCGGCGCGGGCCTGACCCAGAGCGATCTTGCCGGTGACCGGTTCTCGAAGGAGTACGTCAGCCAGATCGAGCGCGGCAAGACCCGCCCCACGCGCGAGACGATCGAGTGGCTGGCGGCGAAGCTGGGTGTCGACGCCGGATTCCTCGAGCGTGGTGTCTCCGCAGACGAGCGGAGCCGCGTCGAGGCCATGCTTGCCCGCGCGGAAGCGCTGACCAACGCGCACCACTACGACGAGGCGATCGAAGAGCTCGAGAACTCACGCACGGCCGTGCTCGCCACGGGCGCGCCGGAGCTCGAGTACCGCGCGCTCGCCGCCGAGGCATGGGCGCGGATGGAGCGCGGCGAGGTCCGGCCGGCGCTCCAGCAGCTCGCGCGCTGCCGGACGATCGGGGAGAACCCCGGGTTCTCGGACGTCGACCGCGCGCAGGTCCTCTTCCGCATGGGTGTCTGCCGGTACCACCTCTCGAGCATGGCGTCCGCGATCGCGCTCTTCAGTGAGGCCCTGAGCCTCGCGGAGGGCTCGAGTCTGCCCTGCGACCTGCTTCGCTCCGAGATTCTCGGCTGGCGCTCGCGGTGCTACCGCCGCCAGCGCGACCTCGAGGCCGCGCGCGAGGACGTCGAGCGCGCGCTCGAGCTGGCGCAGGCGCTGGACGACCATCGCACGATGGCCAACGTCTACTTCCAGGCCTCGATGGTCGCGGAGCGGATGGGCCACTGGGTGCTCGCCCGCAGCTACGCGGAGCGTGCGAAGGCCTATTACGAGCAGCTCAACGACGAGCGCAACGTGGGCCGGCTCCTCAACAACCTCGGCGGGCTGAACTTCCAGCTCGGCAAGCCCGAAAAGGCCGTCGAGGACCTGAAGAGCGCCTACCGCGTGCTGCTCGACAAGGGCAGCGAGGCCGAGGCGGCGAACGTCGTCGCGTCGCTCGCGCACGTGCACCTGATGACTGGTCAGGTGACGACGGCCGAGGAGGAGGCGCGACACGCGCTCGACCTCCTCGAGAGCCGCGAAGACTTCCTGCTCGACATCGCGCCGACCCAGCTCGTTCTGGGCCGCTCGCTCATGGAGCAGGGACGCCTCGACGAGGCGCAGGAGACGCTGCGGCTGGCCGAGGCAAGCGCTGAACAGCTCGAATCGATCAGCCATCGCGCCGCAGCGTGGATGGCGCAAGGCGACCTTGCAGGTCGTCGCGGCGAGGACGCGACGGCAGCCCGGCTCTATCGCAAGGCCGCAGAAGCCCTACAGGATGTCCGCTTCTAAGCCGAGAAAGGAGGTGACAATGAAAGTACGCCTTATCTCCCTCATCGCCTCGCTGAGCCTCCTGGCGTTCTGGCTGGAAGCCTGCGCCCGGGGTCTCCACTTCCTCGGCGGTCCTGGAAGCTGGTTCGACGGGCATTAAGCCGGTTTCGCGCGCACGGGCAATGATCCGCGCG
>JBKPLR010000055.1:0-17348 GCA_046731695.1 Actinomycetota bacterium | reverse complement strand
TTCTTCGCCATTCGGCCCGCGCGATGCTAGCAGCGGTTTCTTGCCACTTGACCAACCCGATTGGGCCGGTTATTGTCGTCCCGTCAGATCCGGAGGGCCGCAAGGCCATCCGGATCTGGCGCTTTATGAGGCCGTTTCGGGATACTGCCGTCCACACACCGAAGGAGGCCGCATGAGTTGGCTCGACAAGTTGCTCGGCCGCGGGAAGAAGACCGCGGGCGAGGTGACCGGCGACAGCTCGATGAAGCGCGAGGGCATGCACCAGGAGCAGGAGGGCATGGCCCAGGAGCGCGCCGACAGCGCCGAGCAGATGGCGCAGGAAGAGCGCGAGCGCGCCGCGGAGCACCACGCCGAGCGGGACTAGTCCGTCCGACGCCCTAACTACTGTTCGTCGGCTCATGACCGTGCTGGCGACAGTGATCGTTCTCGTAGCGGGAGGCGCCGCGCTCGCGGCGTGGCTCCCGCGTCTCCTGGACCGGCTGCTCTCGGCGCGGAACGCCGAGGTCGACGGCCGGCTGCAGGCGATGAACGAGACCGTCGACCGCCGCCTTGCCGATCTCGACACGAAGGTCGACCGGCGGCTCGAGCACGCCACCAAGCAAACGAACGCGATCCACAAGCAGCTGGGCGACGTCGGCCGCGCCACCCAGCAGCTCGCCGAGCAGGCGAAGGACCTCGGGCAGCTGCAGCAGGTGCTCCGGCCGCCGAAGGCCCGCGGCGGCTTCGGCGAGCTCCTGCTCGGCCAGCTCCTCGCGGACCGGCTGCCACCCACGGCGTACGCGCTCCAGTACGGCTTCGACGGCGGCGAGCGCGTGGACGCGGTCATCCGGGTCGACCGGCTCGTCCCGATCGACTCCAAGTTCCCGCTCGACAACTTCGAGCGGATGGTGAACGCCGACAACGACATCGAGCGCCAGGGGTTCGAGAAGGCCTTCGCGCGCGACGTGAAGAGCCACATCGACGCGATCTCGACGAAGTACATCCGGCCCGACGAGGGCACCTACGAGTTCGCGTTCATGTACCTCCCGTCGGAGGCGATCTACTACGAGCTCGCGTGCGGGAAGACGGGCGCGCTGCTCGAGTACGCGCACGGGAAGCGGGTGCTGCCGGTCTCGCCGACGACGCTGACGGCGTACCTGCAGGTGATCGTGCTCGGGCTGAAGGGCCTCCAGATCGAGCAACACGCGCAGGAAGTCATGGCGTACTGCGCCCAGCTGCAGAAGGAGTTCGGCAAGTTCAAGGAGGACTTCGAGCTCGTCGGGACCCACCTCGACCGGGCGCAGAAGAAGTTCCTCGAGTCGGAGAAGCATCTGGGCAAGTTCGAGACGAAGCTCGAACAGGCGGCGGAGTCACCGGCAGAGCTCGCAGCGCCGGCCGAGGCGAACGAGCTGCCGCGCGCGGCCGACGCAGCCTAGACGCTCAGGCGCTTGCGGAGGATCTGCAGTGCCTCGCGGTTCTCGTTCCACTTGAGCAGCCGGTCCGCATCGTCGAAGCTGCACCAGCGAAAGGCGTCGTGCTCGATCGGGTCGATCACCGGCTCGGAGCCCGGCGGCACCTCGGCGCCGTACGCCTCCTCCGGGATGACGTCGACACCGGCGCCGTAGAGCTCGAGCCACTGCTCGGTCGCCTCCTCGCTCCGGTAGAGGTCGTAGCGGAAGTCGAGCGCCTCGACTGCGACGGAGAAGCCGGTCTCCTCCCGGACCTCGCGAACCGCGCCTTGCGCGTCGGTCTCGTCCGGCTCCGGCGCACCAGTCACGCCCTGCCAGAACCCTCCGCCGCGCGGCACCCGGTGAAGCAGGAGCACCTCGTGCGTACCGTCCACTCAACGGCGGTACACGTAGACCAGGATCTGGCGCGGGACTCGGTACGCGGCTATGCCGGCGCGGGCTGCTGCTCTTTGAGGTAGCGGATCAGGCCGCCGGCGACGACGATCTCGCGCTCGCGCGGGAGGAGGTCGTGCGTGAGCGTGATCGTGCCGACCCCTTCGACCTCGGTCTCGAGCTCGTCCTCGCCCTCGGCGATCGAGTGCAGGCGCGAGATCGTCCACGTCTGGCCGAGTTCGGCCTTGTCGTAGTCGGACTCTTCCTTGAACAGCAGCGGCGCGATCCCCTGCGCGATCAGGTTGCGGCGGTGGATCCGCGCGAAGCTCTTCGCGATCACGGCCCGGACGCCGAGCTGCGCCGGGGCGAGCGCGGCGTGTTCGCGGCTCGAGCCCTGCCCGTAGTTGTCGCCGGCGACGATGAAGCCTCCGCCCCACTCGTGCGCTCGCTTCGGGAACTCCTTGTCGCGGTGCTGGAAGGTGAACTCGGCGATCGCGGGGACGTTCGAGCGGTAGGCCATCACCGTCGCACCGTCGGGCGAGAGGTCGCCAGTCGAGATGTCGTCAGGCGCGACGATCAGCACGCGCATGCGCAGCTCGTCCGGGAGCGCCTTCTGCTCTGGCGGCGGCTTGATGTTCGGCCCTCGCGGGATCTCGATCGACGCGGCCTCCTCGGCGGGAACCGGCTCGAGGATGTGCTTCTGCACGACCTCCGGCCGAGCCTCGGGCCGAGCTGGGAGCTCCACAGCGCTGAGCTCGCGCGGGTCCGAGATCACGCCGGTCAGCATCGACGCCGCGGCCACGGCGGGCGAGCAGAGGAAGACCTGGTCGTCGGCAGTTCCGCTCCGCCCCGGGAAGTTCCGGTTGAAGGTCCTGAGCGAGTTCGAACCCGACGGCGGCGCCTGCCCCATCCCGACGCACGGCCCGCAGGCGGGCTCGAGCATCCGCACGCCCGCCATGAGCAGGTCGACGTATGTCCCGGAGCGCGTGATCTGGTCGAGGATCTGGCGCGAGCCGGGCGTCGCCGTCGCGGAGACGAGCTTCTCCGAGATCCGCTGCCCTCTCAGCACGGCGCCGCAGACCGCGAGGTCCTCGTAGGACGAGTTGACCGACGAGCCGATGCAGACCTGCGTCAGCTCAGCGCCCACGAGCTCGTCGACCGGGACGACGTTGCCCGGGCTCGACGGCTTGGCGACCAGCGGAACGAGCTCGGCGAGGTCGATGTGTTCCTCCTCGTCGAAGTCGCCGGTGTCGCCGGTTTCCATCGCGGTGAAGTCGTCCTCGCGCTGCTGCTCCGCGAGCCAGGCGCGGGTCTCGTCGTCGGCCGGGAAGACCGCGCCGGTGGCGCCGAGCTCGGCGATCATGTTCGCGATCGTCCCGCGCTCGGTGTAGCTGAGCGTCGAGACGCCGGGCCCGGTGAACTCGAAGATCGCCCCGCGCCCGCCGCGGACGCCCCGCCGACGGAGCAACTCGAGGATCACGTCCTTCGCCTGGATCCACGGCCGGTTCAGCTCGTTCTCGAGGAAGACGCCGACGATCTTCGGGCAGGGCAGCTCGAACGGGTGGCCGGCCATGCAGACCGCGACGTCGAGGCCGCCGGCGCCGATCGCGATCATCGCGCAGGAGCCCGACTGCGTCGTGTGGCTGTCCGCGCCGATCAAGGTCTTGCCCGGAACCGCGAACCGCTCGCAGTGCACGTAGTGGCAGATCCCGTTGCCGGGCCGCGAGAACCAGAGCCCGTAGCGCGCGGCCATCGCCTGCAGGAAGCGGTGGTCGTCGGGGTTCTTGAAGTCGATCTGGAGGATGTTGTGATCGACGTAGACCACGGCGGTCTCGACCTGGACGCGGTCGACCTCGAACAGCTCGAACTGCATGCAGGCCATCGTCCCCGTCGCGTCCTGCGCGAGCGTCTGGTCGACGCGGAGCCCGATCTCCTGCCCGGGAACGAGGTCGCCGCGCTCGAGGTGCTCTTCGAGAATCGTGCGCGCTAGAGAGGCCATGCCTCCCTAGTATCGCAAGAGGGCCCCGATCCCCTCGACGGGTTCCAGGTCGTGCCGCTCGCGGAGGGCCCAGATCGTGCCGCCGTGGGCGAGCGTCTGGTGCACGGCGAGGTCGAGGCCGTCCTTGCTCTCCTCCATCTGCGTGCCGTCGAGCGGGCAAGGCCCGCCCTCGGAGGCGAGCCGGCTGCACGCGGGGCATTCCCAGGCGAGGTGGTCACTGCCGTCCTGGAAGAGCAACAGCTCGACCCGCCCGTCCGAGGCAGCCTCGAGCGTCTGCGCCCAGCCGGCGGCGGCGCGACCGTCGCGGCCGGCCTCCTCGCTCCAGCGCTCGACGGCGGAGACCTCCTGCTCGGCCCGCCAGCGCGCGAGGACCGGCTCGACGGCCTTCAGCAGCTCTGGGGGCCCGGCGTGCGCCTCCACGCTCGTCCAGCCGATGATCGCCTTTTTCACATCGTGCGAGACGGCTTCCTCGAATTCCGATCTGGTCTCATCCGACGCGACGATGATCAGCCGCGGCCCGCGAAGTCGCCGCACCCAGCGGTCGACGCCCTCCGCGAACTCACGCAGATGGTCGTGCACGAGCTTCTCGATGTGGCGCTGGTACCGCGCCTGCGACCAGCCCCCCTGGTCGTGGCGCCCATGTTGCTCGTCGAACTGCTCGACGAGCTCCTCGAGCCGCCCGGCCCGCAGCCGGTAGAGCTCGCCGCGCTCGCGCCCGACGACGGCGACCAGCGCGCCTTCCCCGCGGCCGACGAGCGGGACCAGAGGAGCGAGGTAGAACGCGCCTCCGACGCGAACGAGATCCGGCACGCGCTCGCTCAGCGGGAGCTGCTGCCACACGTTGTCCAGACCCGCGGAGAACACTGCGAAGCCGTGCGCCCCTTCGCGGCTGAACTCCTCATCGAAGAAGCGGCGCAGCCGGGCGGCATCGTCGCGGAGCCCCGCCTTTTGCTCATGCGTGAGCTCGGCCCGGTTGGCCGCCTCCGAGCGTTCGATCGCGTCGAGCAGCGCGTTGACGCGGGAGTCGACCGCTTCAGGCGTCGGCGAGACGCTCGGGTCGAGGTCCAGGTACACGCTGATTGCGCAACCGTTCGACGCCCGGAAGGTGGCGAGGTCGCGCAACCCTTCCCACGTCACCGTCGCCGCCATCGCTTCGCCTCCCTTACCGGAAAGGCGCGATTCTACGCACGGTGACCACCGTTTTCCGCGGGCACTTCGAGGAAAGAGCCTGTGGTACGACGACGGCTTGCGCTGATCTACGCGGGCAGAGAACCTAAGGCGAGTGCTCATCTTCATCTGCAGGCGGCTGGCGTGGGCAGTAGTGCTGCTGGGCGTGATCACGTTCATCACGTTCCTGATCTTCGTCGTCATGCCAGCGCCCCGCCTCGCCGTCGCTCCGCGGATGCTCGAGCCCTCCCTAAGCGTGCAGCTCAACCTCGACGGGCGGTCGCTTCCTGGCGCCTATGTGCACTACGTCGACCGAGTCGCCTTCCACGGCGATCTCGGGTACTCGTTCCGCCAGGACGACTCGGTGCGGAACGTCATCGCCAAGGCGCTGCCGGTGACCGCCTCGCTCGTGGGCGGCGGCGTGTTGGTCTGGCTCCTCCTGTCGCTCCCGATCGGGGTCGTCTCCGCCCTTCGACCACGCTCACCGCTCGACAAGGGCCTGATGGTCTTCGTCCTTATCGGGATATCGGCACACCCGGTCTGGGTTGGCCTGCTGCTTTCGTACTTCCTCGGCTACCGACTGCAGGTCTTCCCCATCGACGGGTACTGCGACCTGCACCCCCACCCGGAAGGCGGGGGCTGCGGCGGCCCCACTTACTGGGCCTGGCACCTGGTTCTGCCATGGATCACTTTTGGGCTGCCGTACGCGGCGCTCTACGCGCGGATGATCCGGGCGAATGTGCTTGAGGCGCTGAATGAGGACTACGTCCGAACGGCGCGCGGCAAGGGCGCGGGAACCCCGCGCGTCGTGCGTCGACACGTGGTGCCGAACGTGATGTTGCCGGTGGTCTCGATGCTCGGGATGGACCTGGGGCTCGCCTTCGGTGCAACGTTCTTCGTCGAGACGGTCTTCAGCCTGCCGGGTATCGGCCAACTCCTCTTCCGCTCGCTCAGGACCAGCGATCGCCCGACGATCATGGGGATCGTGCTGCTTGTCAGCTTCTTTGTGGTCGTTGCCAACCTGCTGGCCGATCTCGCCCACGCCGCGCTCGACCCGCGCATCGGCCGACACCAGAGGATGAGGCTGGGTGCCAGTCGCCTGCGTCTTCGGCCGCGTGCCGAGCCGCGGGTCGCCGATACGCGCTCGTCAGCAGCACGCTGACCTCGGGAACGGGAGCCTAATCGCTCATCCCGCCGCCAAACACTCCTCCACCCCGGTGTACGTCAAGCACGACGCGAGCGCTTCCGCTGCCTGCCACGCTTCTCCGAAGTTGCTGGTCTTCACTCCATAGAACCGCGCCAGGGTGTCACGACACTCGTTCATCGCTCTCATTGGGTCGTTCTCGCCACCCTGCGCGAGCACGCACTCCCGTCCCTTCTCCGCCGGCCTCATGCCGGTAGGGGCGGTGGTCGCGGCCGTGGTGGTTGGTTGCGGCTCATTCGTCACCGTGTCCCCTTGGCCCTTGGTCTGGGTGTGACTGCAGCCCGCCGCCGCCAGAGCGACTACGACGCCGACGACCGCCATGCGGCTCGGATGTAGGTCACTGGCCATCGGCGGACACACGATAGCCAACGGTCCTACGCAGATATTCACGATCGGCCACGGTATCCGGCCCCCCGAGGAGCTGATCGAATGCCTAGGCGCCGCGGGCGTGCGGACGCTCGTCGACGTGCGGCGATACCCCGCCTCGCGGCGCAATCCGCAGTTCGGGCAGGCCGCGCTGGCGGCGACCCTCGACGAGGCCGGCATCGCCTACCGGCACGCGGAGGAGCTCGGCGGCCGGCGCAGCGGCGAGCCCGGCGAGGAACGCTTCTCGTGCATCCGGGTCGGTGCCTTCCGCAGCTACGCGGCGCGGATGCGTACCGACGCCTGGCAGGAAGCCCTCGCCGCCGAGCTAGCCCAACCGGTTCCGTGCTTCATGTGCGCGGAGACGCTCTGGACGAAGTGCCATCGCCGCCTGATCGCCGAGCTGCTCTTCGCCCGGGGTCACGAAATCGTGCATTTGCTCACGCCAACTCGACGCCAGCCTCATCGCCTCTACGATGAGTCCGACGTCCGAGACGGGCGCTTGTATCTGTGCGGCCAGCTTGTCTCGTAGGAAGTTTCGACCGGTCCGGATCGTTTAATAGAACAGATAAAAATGACTGACGAGACCAGAGAACTGATCATCATCGGCGGCGGCCCGGCCGGCTACACGGCCGCGCTCTACGCTGCGCGCGCCAACCTCGAGCCGCTCGTGATCGAGGGCTTCGCGTGGGGCGGCCAGCTGATGATCACGAGCGACGTCGAGAACTACCCGGGCTACGCCGACGGCATTCTCGGCCCGCAGATGATGCAGGACTTCCGGCGCCAGGCCGAGCGCTTCGGCGCCGAGTTCCTCACCGACGACGTCACCAGGGTCGACTTCACGGAGCATCCGCTCCGCATCTGGGCCGGCGGCAACGAGTACCGCGCCGAGAGCGTGATCGTGTCAACCGGCGCGAGCGCCCGCCAGCTCGGGCTCGAGACCGAGCGCACGCTGCAGGGCAAGGGCGTCTCGTACTGCGCGGTCTGCGACGCGGCGTTCTTCAAGGACAAGGAAGTCGTAGTCGTCGGCGGCGGCGACTCGGCGATGGAAGAGGCGATCTTCCTGACGAAGTTCGCGGACAAGGTGACGGTCATCCACCGGCGCGACGAGTTCCGCGCGTCCCCGATCATGGTCGACCGCGCCCGCGCGAACGAGAAGATCGAGTTCGTCACGCCTACGGTCGTCGAGGAGGTCCTCTCGGAGGATGGGCAGACGAGCGGCGTCCGGATCCGGGACCTGAACACCGACGAGGTCCGCGACATCCCGGCGCAGGGGCTCTTCGTCGCGATCGGCCACGATCCGAACACGAAGCTCTTCCTTGACCAGCTCGACCACGACGAAGCCGGCTACCTCGTGACGCAGCCCGGCTCGACGGCGACGAACATCGACGGCGTCTTCGCGGCCGGCGACGTCGTCGACCACACGTACCGCCAGGCCGTCACGGCGGCCGGCAGCGGCTGTATGGCCTCTCTCGACGCCGAGCGCTGGCTCGCGGCGCGCGAGGGCCACCCGGCCACCGCGCTCGCCGCGCCTCGGGAGGGCTAGCCGAGCCTCAGGCTACGCTCGGCCGATGGCCGAGTGGGTCGACCTGCTCGATCCGGACGAGAAGACGTTGCACGACGTGCTCCCGCGCGAGATCCACGAGCGCGCGCTCGCGCTGCTCCTCCAGCCTGCGATCCACGACGACGAGCCGCGCCCGCGCCTGGAGGGTCACGACCACTACGTCTTCGGGGTCTTCCTGGTCCCGATCGCCGTGCGAGAGGAGGACCGCGTCTACTACCAGGAGGTCGACCTGATCGCGACCCGCGAGCAGCTGGTCACCGTCCGAAAGACTCCCGAGCGCGGCGACCCGTTTGATCCAGCGCCGGCACAGGAGTCGGTCCGCGCCTCGCACATCACGCGAGCCGGCGAGATGGTCTATCGCCTCGTCGATCTGATTGCGGAGTACTTCCTCGATCTCATCGACGCCCTCAACGACGAGATCGACGAGCTGGAGGACGGCATCGAAAGCTGGGCGTCCGCGCAGATCCGGGCGCGCATCTCCCAGTTGCGGCACGACCTCCTGCACGTCCGGCGCACCGTCGCGCCGACGCGCGACGCGATCCGCCGGGTCGTCGACCGGCGGCTCGACGTCGGCGAGGGGCCCGAGGTGCTCCCGCGCGACGTCGAGCTCGACTTCGCAGACGTCTACGACAAGCTGCTCCGCGCCGTGGACGGCCTCGACCTGTCGCGGGACCTACTCGCGAGCGCACGCGACTACCACCAGGCTAAGATCGCGCAGGACCAGAACGAGGTCATGAAGACGCTGACGGTGATCGCGTCCGTGCTGCTGGTGCCCACCTTCATCGTCGGGCTCTACGGCCAGAACTTCCGCCACATGCCGGAGCTCGCCTGGGGGTTCGGCTATTGGTGGAGCTGGGGCTGGATCCTGCTGACGACGGCCCTCCAGCTCGCGTTCTACCGCTGGCTCGGCTGGATCGGCGGCTCGCCGATGGGCCGTCCACGCCTGCCGCCGCTGAAGAGCCTCGACCCGCGCACGCTTGCCGGCCGGCGCCGCAGGGTCTGACGCTACCCTGGGCCGGTGCCGTACTTCATCTGTCCGAACTGCAAGGAGCGCTCGATCGATCTCGACCGGCGCGAGGGGCTGACCCACCAGGCCGTGGCCTGCCACCACTGCGGGTTCGGCTTCCTCTTCGAGCTGATGGACGACTACTACCCCGCGCCCGCGACCGCGTTCGTGGTCTGCGATCAGCAGAGGCGGATCCTGGCGGCAGGCAGAGACGTGTTCGAGATCTCGGGCTTTCGGGAGCAGGAATTGATGGGTCGGGACGTCATCGAGGCGCTCGGCCTGACCGGTTTCGACGGGCAGGACCCGGCGCAGGTCGCGCTCGAGTGGGGCGTGCGCCGGATGGGCGAGAAGCTCGAGATGCGCAGCAAGATCGGGCAGCAGAAGCCCGTCACCGCCGACTTCTTCCCCGCCTACGACGAGGACGGCGGGCTCTTGGTCGCGATCACGCCGCGCTAGCGAGCTCGCTTTCCACCCAGGTCTGAAGCTCTTCGAGGGCATCGAGGACCGCTTCGGCCTCGCGTAGCTCGGCCCGGACTGCCGCCTCGTCGATCGCGCCGATCACGCCGAGCGCCTCGAGCCGGTCGATCGCGGTCTCGCTCAGCTGGGTGCGTGCCCGCTTCTCGATCGCCGCCTGGCGCAGGCTCGAGCGTGCGCGTTCGGCCCGCGCGGCCAGGCTCGCCGAGACTCGCCGGCGAGCGCATCCGCGTAGATCGCGAGCTCGACGGAGCGCACACAGCGAGCCTAGGTGCGGCTTCGCGAACGCGGTGCAACAACTTCGACACGACTCGACGGACAGAGATCGTTGATGACGCAGACGTCGCAGCGGGGGGCTCGTGCGATGCAGACACGGCGCCCGTGCCAGATGAGGAGGTGCGGGAAGGCGTTCCAGGAGCGGCGCGGGACGAGCTTCTGAAGGTCGCGCTCGATCTTGACCGGGTCCTCCTGACGCGTAAAGCCAAGCCGCTGCGAGAGGCGGCGCACATGCGTGTCGACCACGATCCCCTCGGCCTCGCCGCGCTCGGCCACGACGACGTTGGCCGTCTTGCGCGCCACGCCTGGGAGCCGCAGCAACTCGTCCATCGTGCGTGGGACCTCGCCGCCGAACTCCCCGATCAGCTTCGCCATCGTTCCGCGCAGCGCTTTCGTCTTCTGGCGGAAGAACCCGGTCGGGCGGATGTCGCTCTCCAGCTCTTCGACCGGGACGGCGAGGTAGTCCTCAGGGCGGCGGTACTTCTCGAAGAGGCGCTCCGTGACGCGGTTCACGTTCACGTCCGTCGTCTGCGCGGAGAGCATCACCGAGACGAGCAGCTCGAGGTCGTTCCGAAACCGCAGGGCGATCGTCGCGTCGGGGTGCTCGGCGATGAGCCGCTCGATGACGGGCACGATCCGTTGCCGCTTCGGGCCGACTCGCCGCCGCGCCTCGGCGACGTAGCTTCGGGCCATCAGCTCCGGAGTCGCGGCCCTGCGCAGACGAGGTTCAGTGCAGGGCAGTCGGCGCAGACAAACTCGTCAGGGGTCGGGCGGAACTCGCCGGCCTGAATCGTCGCGATCGCGGCCGAGAGCTCTGCCTCCAGCGCCCCGATCTCCTCCGCCCTGTAACGCAGCGTTACCACCTCCTCGGGCCGCTCGAGGAACTGATAGCCGACCTCGACCTCTTCCGCGCCGGCGCGGAAGCACGCGAGGGCGTAGACCAAACGCTGGAGCTTGTAGTCGCGCTCGACGATCTCGGCCGGCGTTCCCTCCTCGAGCGAGTTCGTCTTGTAGTCGACGACCAGCGCTTGCTTCCCGTCGCGGTGGAGGACGTCGAGTCGGCCGTGGAGGAGCACGCCGGCGTGCTCGAACGCGAACGGGAGCTCCGCGGCGGCCCCTTCGAGACCGGCGACGCGTGCGGCGAGCTCCGAGGAGCAGTAGCCGGCAACGAACGCGCGGATGCGCTCGATCTCCTCGTCGGTCACCGCGGGATACCGGGCGCGAACTCGCTCCGCGAGGTCCTCGGGCACCGCGGGCCGGGTGAGGTCGACGTGCTCGAGGAGCGCGTGCACCGCGTCGCCGATCTCGGTTGCGGCGAGACCCTCTTGCCCGGGGACGGAGCCCGCGGTCTCAGCGGGGCGCAGTCCCACGACACGCTCGGCGAAGTAGCGGTACGAGCAGCGCTCGAAGAGCGACAGCGCCGAGTACGACAGCCGCCGGACGCGGTGCAGGGGCGGCGCCGGAATCTCGGCCAGCGGCGCGAGCGTTGGCGCTTCGACGGCACCACCGCCGTTCTCGGAGACAGCGAAGAGCTCGAGCTGCTCCGCCGCCCCGGATTCGACGACAGGCGGCTCCTCCGCGAACCGGTCGACCCGCAGCAGCAGCCGAGCCCCGTCGCGCTCGATCTCGACGGGACCGTTGGCGCCGTTGAGCTCGCCTGCCTCGAGCCGCGAGAGCACCCAGCCGATCGGCGTGTTCGCGTCCGCCCCGCCCTCGCCGATCGCACCGGACACGATCAGCCGGTCGATCGCGCGCGTCATCGCAACGTAGTACAGGCGCCGCCGCTCGGCTTCCTCGGCGTCGCGCTCGGCCGCCTTCACGCTCTCGTACTCCTCGGTCGAAAGCCGCTTGCCGCTCGCAGGGTCGGCGACCCGGAAGCCGAGCCGGCCGTCGGGCAGGCAGAGGATCTCGTCCGCGTCCGGGCGCGCGCGATCGCGGCCGGCGTCCGCGACGACGACCACCTTGAACTCGAGCCCCTTCGCGGAGTGGATCGTGAGGAGCCGGATCACGTCGGTCCCCTCTTCCTCGGCGACCGCCTCGAGCTCCGAAGCGCCGACCGCGTCCTGCTCGGCGACGAACCGAACGAACCCCTCGACGTCGGGCCCGCGCAGCTCCTCGTACGAGCGCGCGAGACGGGCGAGCTTGCGCAGGTTCGCGTAGCGGCGCCGCCCGTCCCACTGCGCGAGCACGGCCAGGTCGTAGTCGTGCGCACAGACGATCTGCTCGCACAGCCGCTCCAGCGTCAGCGAAGGCGCTTGCGCCGCCAGCCGGTCGTAGCGCTGCTTGAAGGCCTGGAACAGCCGCGCGTCCCTTGGAGACAAACCCTCCGGAAGCTCCTTCTCCAGGCCGGCAAAGAGCGGACGCTTCGGCGCCGCCCGCCGCAGCAGCACGAGCGCGTCGTTCGAGACGCCGACGAACGGCGACGCGAGCACGGTCACGAGCGCCTCGTCGTCGTACCGGTTGTGCAGCAGCCGCAGGTACGCGAGCAGATCGACGACCTGCTGCTGGTGGTAGTAGTCGCGCCCCGTTGCCCGAAAGGTCGGCAGACCGGCGGCGCGGAGCTCTTCCTCGTAGAGGCGCGCGTCGGTACCGGCCGCAAAGAGCAAGACGATCTCGCCCGGCGCCGCCTCGCCCGAGTCGACGAGGTCACGCACCCGACGGGCGATGTGCCGCGCCTCGGCCTGCCGCCAGTGAGTCCCGGTTTCCGCGTAGCTGTCCTTGTCGGTGACGAGCAGCTCGACGGCCGGCCCGAACGCGGGATCCGGGAAGCGGCCCGCAGCGGCCAGCGGCTGGAACGTCTCGCCGAAGTCGGCCGCGAAGAGGTGGTTGATCACGTCCAGGACCTCGGGCCGCGAGCGGTAGTTCTGCGTCAGCGCGAGCACGCCGCCGACCTGCTCCCGCCGGTCGCGGAAGACCTCGACGTCGGCGTGCCGAAAGCGGTAGATCGACTGGAATTCGTCCCCGACGAAGAACAGCTCGCCCACGCGTCCCTGGCCGGCGAGGGCTCCAGCCCGGCGAAGCCCGGCTCCGCCCCCGCCTGCCGCCGCTGTCGGCACGGAGCTCTCCGGGCCCGTGCCAGTGAGCACTGCGCCCTCCGGCTCCGCACCGCCAGCGACGGCCCAGGAACCCGTGAGCAGATCTATGAGCTCGCACTGGAGCCGGTTTGTGTCCTGGAACTCGTCCACCATGATCGAGCGGAACCGCCAGCTCTCGCGCTCGCGGATCTCCGGATGCTCCTGCAGGAGCTCGCGCGCGAGGAGCTGCAGGTCCTCGAAGTCGAGCGCGGACTCGCGGTCCTTCGCGGCGCGGTAGGCGCGGTCGTAGGCGAGCAGGAGCTCCTGGAGCTGCTCGCGGTCGCGGGCGGCCAGCGCCTCCAGCGCCGCGCGCTCGACGGCATGGCGCGCCTCCTCGTACCCCTCGGCCTCTCCGGCGCGCTCGCGCAGGTCGGAGAGGTCGAGCAGCGCCTCTGGCCCAGGCGCAGCCTCTAGGTAGCGAACCATCTGCACCTGCCCGATCGCCTCCGCGGCCGCCCGCAACTCAGCCAGCCGGGCCTCGAGCTGCGGGTCGCCCGGCGCCTCGAGCCGCAGCGGCAGGCCCGAGGAACGGAGCGTCTCGTGCACGCCGGTGAGCATCCGCCGCAGTCGCCGCCCACCGTACGAAGCGAGCAGCCGGAGCCGCTCCGAGGTGTTCTTTGCGCAGAACTCCTCGAGCGCCGAACGGAAGGCCTCACCGCGGAGCACGCGCCCCTGGCTCTCGTCGAGCACGCGGAAGCGCGGATCGATCCCGGCCGCGAACGGATAGGCGCGCAGGAGCCGGTGGCAGAAGCCGTGGATCGTGGAGATCCAGGCGCCGTCGAGCCGCCGAGCGAGGTCGTGCCGCTCCAGCTCCTGGAGCCGCCGGCGGATCCGGCCGCGCAGCTCGCCCGCTGCGCGCTCGGTGTACGTGATCACGAGGATCGAGTCGACGTCGATCCCGCGCTCGCAGACCGCACGGCAGAAGCGCTCGACGATGACCGTCGTCTTGCCGGTGCCGGCGCCGGCCGAGACGAAGACGACGCCCGGCTCCTCGATCGCCCGAAGCTGCTCGACGTTAGGCGCCTCGACGGTGCTCACAGCCCACCTTTCATTTCACGCGCTCCAGGCCAGCGGCGCAGACGGCCGACCCGGCCAAGCCGGCTCGGCCTGAAGACGCACATCGCAAGCGACGTGCTCATGACCGCTTCACCCGGCACATCGACCACAGGTCGCACCACGTCGGGCACGGGAAGCCGCCCTTGGGATCGTGGCGCACGTCGCCGGCGCGGATCCGCTCGACGACGCCGCGCGCGTGCTCCTGCGCGCGCTCGATCTGGCCCCAGAACGCGTCTTCGTCGGCGTAGTCGTTGCGCGAGTACCCCGGGACGCCGTCCTCGCGCGCCTCGGCGCGGAGCAGGCCGCGTGCCTGCCCCTCACCGGCGAGCGCGCGGTAGATCCCGCCGAGCGGCTCGATCCCGACGAGGTCGCGCAGCACCAGCATGTAGAGCGGGATCTGGAGGTGGAGCTCGGACTCGATCCTCCGGGCCGAGTGCGCAGTCCTGCCCGACTTGTAGTCGACGACGACGCCCCGCGCGCCGAACGGGTCGCGGTCGATCCGGTCGATCTTCCCGGAGACGGTGAAGCCGCCCAAGTCGAGCCCGCGCTGGAGCTCGGGAGCCGACCGCTCTGAGCCGAACGAGACCTCGAAACGGTCCGGGACGAGCGGCGAGGGCGACTCGGCCTCGCGCCGCACCAGCTGCTCGAGGTCGCGCCCGAGGCTCTCCTCCAGCTCGCGCCGCTCGAGCTCGGGCAGGTCGAGCCGGACGTGCGCCTGCAGCGCGTCGGTGAGACATTCGCGCAGGAACTCGAGCGCGTCGTCGAGCGTCTCGGGCTGCACGCGCTCGGCGCCGGTCCGCTTCGGGAGTCCCTTGAAGAACGTGAACAGCGCCTGGTGCGCGACGCTGCCGCGCAGCCGCGCGTCGACCTCGGCGTCGATCGTGCGCGGCGAGACGACGCGCTCGAAGAGCCAGATCGACGAGCAGTCGGCGAAGCGCTCGAGATCCGTGACGGAGAAGCTCGTCTTCTCGCCGAGCTCCGCGAGGACAGACGGGTGCGTGAGCCGGGTCGGCCGGTCGAGGGCCGTCAGTGCACGCTCGAGTCGACGTTCCCAGTCGTTCGCGCGGGCCAGAGCGCGCGCAGGCTTCGGCTCGGTCGCGGCAAGCGCGGCGAGGGCCCGGACGCGTTCCCGGTCGCTCGGCGCCGACTCGAGCGGCCACGTCAGCGCGGCGAGCGGGCGGCGCCTGGTCCACCGCTCGACCTCGTCGGGCGCAAAGAGACTCCGGGCCTCGTCCCAGAACGGGCTCGCCTCGCGCGGCGATCCGTCGTCGGTGGCGGCCTCGCGAACGAGGTACAGCCGCCGGGTGGGGCGTGTACAGACGGTGTAGAAGAGGTAGCGGTCGCGCGAGACCGGGTCGGTGCGCAGGAGCCGCCCGCTGCGGGACGAGCGCTCGAGCTCGGCCTTCTGCTCCTCGTCGAGGAACGGCGACGTCTGAGCCCGGCGCGGCAGGCGCCCTTCCTCGAGGCCGAGCACGAACACGACCTCGAAGCGCCTCGTGCGCGCGCGGAGCAGGTCGAGGACTGCGACACGACCGGCCTCACCGGCGCCTGCGAGTCGGACGACCGCGTGCTCGAGGAGCCCGACGATCTCCTCACGCGACAGGTCGCCGCCGAGGTCGCGCCAGCCCTCGAGCTCGGCGGCGACTCGGTGAACGCGCTCGTGCGCACGGAGGTCGAGGCGAGCCTGCTCGCCGGTCGGCGGCGCTTCGAGGCCGTGGGCTGCGCGGATCATCGCCCGCGCGAGATCGGTTACGGCGGCGACCGGATCCTCCGCCGAGCGGAGCGCTTCGAGATGCGGGAGCGGCTGCGCGCGGAGCTTCTGGATCTCTTCCTCGATCCGGGCCGGGCGGTTCACTGCCCGCCCGCGCAGGCGGCCCTCGAGGAAGTCGGCGTGGTGCCGAGCAAGACCGGAGTACGGCGAGCGCAGGAACGAGAACAGGTCGCGCCGCTCGCCGTCGAGCCACGCATAGCGAAGCAGCGACAGCAGCGCCTGGCCGAAGGGCGTCTGGCCGAACCGGACGCGGCCTTCGAGCGCGTACGGGACGCCGAACGTCCTGAAGGCCGTGTCGAGCGCGGCGCGCCAGCGGTCGAGCGACGGGCAGACGACGCCGATCTCCTCGGCGGGCGTCCCGGCGCGCAGCAGGGCGAGAATCTCCTCGGCGAGCAGCTCGAGCGTTCCGCGCAGGCCGGCGCCCTCGAGGAAGCGCAGCGAGCCGTCGAGCGGCGGCGCGTCGCTCGCGGTCTGAGCGAACAGCGCGCGCTCGAGGTGGGCGAGCACGGGCCCGCGCGCAGCCGGGTTCGGCGGCAACTCCTCGCGGTTCTCGGCGAGCGCGTTCAGGTCGTCGGAGGTGCGCGAGAGCGAGGCGAACGCGTCGCGGCCGGGCTCGTACGGCAGCGAGACGGCGACTTCCGAGCGCGCGGCCATTGCCTCCAGCAGCGACCACTCGGCGCCGGTCAGGTCCTCGAAGCCGTACGCGAAGACCGGCCGGCCGTCCCAGGCGTCGAGCTCGCCCGCGACGCGCTCGGCGGCGTAGCGGCGCTCGAGCTCGCGGTCCCAAAGGCCGAGCCGGTCGAGCTCGTCCCGGTAGGACTGGTACAGCTCGGCGAGCTCGCCCTCGAGCTCACCGGGCTCGAGGAGCCCCGACTCGAGCTCCGCGACGGTCTGGCCGAGCGCGTCCGCAAAGCCCGCGAACCGTGCGGATCGCCCCAGCACCCCGCTACGCGCCCCAGTTACACGGGCCACTACCCGCCGCAGGAGCAGCGTCCGCTGCGCCTCGGTGACTACCGGCCGGTGCGCGCCGTTACCGCGCGCGAGCCGCTCGAAGAGGTCGTCGAACGTGCCGATCGAGCCACCGACGAGTGCGCCCGCCCGCCGCAGAAGCTCCCGCTCCGCGCGGTCGACGTCCGGCCGGTTCGGCACGATCAGGATCGGATCGGAATCGAGCGCGCCGAGATAGCGCTCGAGCAGGAGCGCCACCTTTCCGGCGTTAGCTGGTCCCGCCAGCAGGCTGAGCCCCATCGGGTCCCATCCTAGTTACGGGACCCGACGGTTCTCTATCACGTTTTTACGCGGCTGCGGACTTCGGGCGCCGGCCTCGCCGGGCGGCTGCCTGCCCCGGCATCTGGCCGGCACAATTGTCGCAGAGATCGGCTTGCTTTGCGCCGCGGCGGGCGTCCGTGAAGTTGAGCCTCATCGTCGCGCCCTTTCCTTCTTCGACCTCTCTGCCGCAGTTGTCACAGACGAGGACTGTCTTGCGTGCCAAGTCGATCCCTCCTCCGATTACCAAGACCTATTCGTTGACTGGCGCGAATACTACGCGGCTTTGCGCCTGTCTCTTATACACA
>JBKPLR010000054.1:0-29729 GCA_046731695.1 Actinomycetota bacterium | reverse complement strand
CTGCACCCCCTTGAGGCTCGCTGGCCTCGTTGTGTTCGGGCTCGAACCCACTCGCCTACCCCCGATCCTCGGCGCCAAGCACCCCAAAAAAGGCCTAATTTGCAGGCAAAATCGAGTGAATCCGGGAGACGGTGTCAGGCGGACTCGGAAGCGCTCGATGCCAGGTGGGAGACATGAATCGCCTCCGGCATCATCCCGCCCTCGCGCAGCTCGAACTTCACCCTGTCACCTTCCGCCAGCGTCCGTTCGCGCCACTCGCCGGCAATGCTGCCTCGGTGGACGAAGAGGTCCTTGCCGCCCTCATCGGAGGCGATGTAGCCGTAGCCGCACGGGTCGTTGAACCATCTCACAGTGCCGTTGGCCAAGACTTGAAGCGCCTCCCTTCTGTCCACCACCGGACCGGGAAATGCATCTCGCGCTCCTAAACCTTGTCGTGCGGTGTGAAGAGCCTTCGGATCAGCTCTCCCGAGTACGCCTCGAGGGTCCCCCGAGGGAACGTCCGCGAAAGTCTTCAGGAGAGGGCTCTCGCAACAATGAAAAGAGCCCGGCAACGACTTCGGTCGGACTCGTCGTTGCTGGCGATTTCTTCTCGCTGCCCAGGGTCACACTACCGGCGTTCCCGCCGGTGTGCGGGAACGGACGGAACGGAGTACGACAAAACCCGCTAGTTGCGGCTTTACTCGTTCAAGCTCCGCTGCTGCCTCGCACGCGGATCCAGGATCTCGTTGGGGAGGATGTCGTCGGACGCGACGCGCCAGGACATCGCCTGTCGCATCATCTCCTCCTTGGCTTGAGCGGACCCGGCGATCTCGTCCAGCTGCTGGACCGTCGTCGAGAGGTGCTCGATCAGCTCGAGCCCGTAGCGCGGCTCCTGCTTGATCCGCTCCGAGGCCCGAAGGCAGTCCTCGCCGAACCACTTGAGCCGGACGGAGAGGTGCTCGTACACGTCGTCCCGCTCCGCCTCCAGGAAGCTGTCGTAGAGCCCGAAAGGCGGCCGACGCCGCGACTCCGGCTGCTCGCTCGACATGAGGCAAGAGTATCGCGCCGCAGCCAAGGGTGCTGGCCCTGCAAATCGAACTCTGTTCGCCTAGGCTCATCGCCTCGCGCGCCAGGGCGCGTCGGCGGCCTTCGGGCTGTCGGCCGGGGTTCTGACAGCAGGGCCAGTGGAAGTCACTCTACTCCGTTCAGGCCGGCAGGGTGGATATTCGAAACGAGACTCGTGGAGAGACGGTGCCGGCCCGCGACTTAACGGGCCAAATCCTCTGCTACGCTGGGGTTTCCACAGAGCGAGTACCTGGTCGGCCCAAAGCGCCTCCCATCTACCGTTCGTGAGTAGGTAGAAGGAGGTGTTTTTCTATGGCGACAGGAACTGTCAAGTGGTTCAACGACGCGAAGGGTTACGGATTCATCACTCCCGACGACGGGTCGGGTAAGGACCTTTTCGTGCACCACAGCGCGATCTCTGGTGACGGCTTCAAGTCCCTCCCCGAGGGCGCGAAGGTGGAGTACGAACCCGCCGAGGGCGAGAAGGGCCCGCAGGCGGAGAACGTCGTTCAGGTGGCTTAGGCCACAACCGAAGTGGGAGCGCGCCGCTGGCCCGGCGCGCACCCCCTCCTACGGAAGGGACGCGCGATGCGCGGACAGATGCTCTGGTTCAACGAGGCCAAGGACCTCGGCTTCATCATGACCGACGAGGGCGAGCGGCTCTCCGTCCTCGGCACCGGCTTCGCCAACGGCAACCGACCGCAGGGTCGTTGCGCGCATCAGGTCGTCACCTTCGCAATCATCGAGGCGGACGGCACGCGCCAGGCCGAGAACGTCATCTTCGAGCGCGACGCCGCTGCGGCCCACCGACCTCGAATCCGCGCGGGCGGGAGGGTACGTCCGTAATGGGCTCGCACAAGAAGAAGCGGCAGACGATCGCGAAGCGCAACCGCGAGCGCGAGGTCGAGATGAAGCGCACGCTCAAGCGCCAGGTCAAGCAGGCCAAGCGCGAAGCCGCCCGAAACGGCGACGAGCCGCCGACGTTCGGCGAGTCGCCGTTCGCGGAGGGAGTTCCGCAGCCCGATGGCGACTAACAACCCCGAGCAGAAGAACTACCTCGAGATCGAGCGGCTCGAGCGTCTCCTCGCCGAGCTGCGGCGGAATCCCTCCACCGCGCGCGAGACCGAGGCGATCCGCGAGATCGGTCTCGAGATGGCCCTGGCCGTTCGCGAGGTGGGAGCCATGCTCGTGAACGTCGGCTGGGAACAGTCGTACTCCGCCTCCGCCCGCCCGGGCGGGACCGGCTAGCCGCTGCCTCTGCTTCGATAGCGGGGACTACCCCCGTAATCCAAGAGGAGGGTTCATGAGTTCCCTGGCAACCTCCCGGCCGAGTGCCGGGATCGCACGTTGGGCGGCGCTCGGCGGGGTCGCCTACGTCGTCCTCTTCGCGATCGGCACCATCCTGCTCTTCGGCAACTCGCCGGATTCCAGCTCCGCCCCGGCGAAGATCATCGCCTACTACTCCAAGTCGGGGCACCGCGACCGAATCAACCTCGGCTGGCTCCTCGCGGGGCTGGGGATCCTCTTCTTCATTTGGTTCGTGGTCGCCTTGCGGCGAACCGTCCGGCGGCTCGAGGGTGACGACGGGTTCCTGACAGCCCTGACGGCGATCGGCGGGGCCGTCTACGCCGTGCTGGCCTTGGCCGGGCTCGCTGTCGAGACTGGGCTCCGCACGATGAGCGACGACACCTACCACCACACGGTGTACCCAGGGCTCATCCACGCGGCCGACGACGTGGGTTGGGTGTTGCACGCATCCGGCGGAGCGGGAATCGGCACCATGATCATCGCGGCCTCGCTTGCAGGGCTGCGTGCCGGCGCGATTCCGCGCTGGGCCGGCTGGATCGGAGTGGCGGCGGGGATCCTCGGGCTCGGCCTGATCGCCTTCTTCCCGTGGTTCGTGGCCGCGATCTGGATCCTGGTCGTGAGCATCGGGCTGTTCACCCGCAGCGGCGAGCGCGCAGCGGCCGCGCCGGCGGTCTCCGCTTAGACGAAACGGCGAGCACGGGGGCAGCCGCGAGGTATGCCCCGGAACTGCGCCTTAATCAGTCCTGCTCG
This sequence comes from Actinomycetota bacterium, assembly GCA_046731695.1. Taxonomy (GTDB): domain Bacteria; phylum Actinomycetota; class Thermoleophilia; order Gaiellales; family Gaiellaceae; genus AC-32. The sequence goes on along the minus strand of JBKPLR010000054.1, from coordinate 26,627 downwards.
GCGCCGGTATTGACTCCGGAGCGCGAAGGTGCGACATTCCGTGCTGGTGCCGTTTCGCACAATCGCGCTCTTGCTGCTCGCCGCCTGCGCGCTGACGGCGGGCGGCTGCGGGAACACGGAGGAGCTCCTCGCGATGGGGCGCGCGCTCGAGCACTCGGTTCGGCCCCTCTCGCAACCTCTCGCGCATCAGGGCCTCGACGTCGCCGCCGCCAAGATGGCCGAGACCGGCAACTGGCAAGAGGTTCGCGAGGGGCTTTACGAGCTGTACTTCAGCTCCGACGCGTACGAGAAGGCGATTGCGAGCGCGGTCTGCGGGGGAATGGCGCAGGTTGGGTCTTCACAGAACGATCCCTCGGCAACAGCCAGCAGCGATAGTTGGAAGTCCTTCCTCGAGAACTACGTCAAGGACGCCGTCAGCCGTGCCACCGGCACCTACCTCATCGACACCGTCAACGCGAAGGTGAACGGCCTCATGACGGCCTGGAACATAAGCCAGGTCTCGTCGTCGACAGCCGCAGCGTACTGGCGCCTCTGTCAGGGCAGATCGCCCTAATCCCCGCGGTTGGGGCGAGGCCCGCACGTAGGCGGGCCTCGCAACGTCCACGTTCGATCTGGCCGAGAGCTAGCGGCCGACTTCGGGCGGCATCGAGCCGCGGTTGTAGTAGCTGCCGAGCTCGTCCCGGTACGACTGATCGCGGTACCGCTCCTCGTCGAACTCCGGCGCGTTCTTGATCTCGTCCTTCGTCCGGTTGACGAAGATGGTCTCCGCGTCCGGGTCGATGTCTCGGACCAGGCCGGCCGGGATCAGGACCTTCTTCCCGAAGATCCATGGGCCGGTATCGACGACGATGAAGCTGCCGCCGGCCTCCTTGGTGGCCTCGTCGACCTTGCCGATGTCACCGTCTGTGGCTTCGACCTTGAAGCCGGTGAGATCGACGTTCAGTGGTGTCGTGAACGTCCACATCTCGACGGTCGTCATGCAAGCACCTCCTCGAGGCTCAGTGAGCCTCATTGCTCTAATCCTTCCGTACTCCCTCCGCCTACCCCAGCCTGCAGGAGCCAAACTGCCCGTTTTGCAGGGGATTTCCATTCGCCGGCCGGCTCGAGCAAGGGTCGCATGCTACGGTGGAACTCCACAGAGCGAGTACCTGGTTGGCTCAACGCCTCCATCTACCGTTCACGAGAGGTAGGGAGGTGTTTTTTCACGGCCACAGGAACAGTGAAGTGGTTCAACGACTCGAGGGGGTACGGCTTCATCAGCCCCGACGGCGGCGAGAAGGATCGCTTCGTCCACCATACGTCCATCTCCGGTGAGGGCTACACGTGGCTCGCCGAGGGTGCGAACGTCGAGTACGAGGCCGCCGAAGGTGCCGGGGGTCCCGAGGCGAAGAACGTAACGCTGGCCGGTTAACCGAGCGTGGGCGCGCGCCTGGGGGCGCGCCCCCTCTTAGCGGAAGGACTCCATGCAAGGAGAAATGCTCTGGTTCAACGAGGCCAAAGATCACGGATTCATCCTGACCGAGGAGGGCGAGCGGCTCGCGGTCGCGGGTGACGGCTTCGCCGGCGGCGAGCGGCCGGTCGGCCGCTGCGCGCACAAGGTCGTCATCTTCGAGGTCGACGCCAGCCGGGGCGAGCGGCACGCACGGAACGTCACCTTCCCGCGCGAGGTTCTGGCGCGCCGGGCGCGGCTTGGGGCGACTCGTGGCCGAGGCCGGGGCTAGGAGGGGGAATGGGGAGCAGGAAGAAACAGCAGACGATCAGCAAGCGGAACCGCGAGCGCGCGGTCGCAGAGAAGCGCGCCCTGAAGCAGCAACGCAGGCAAGAGAAGCGCGAGGCCGCACGTAACGGCGAGACGATCCCGCTCGAGCCGCAGCCGCCCGAGCCGCCGGCCGAGCTCGCGTAACCCCAGCGGCTACGAGGCGAGCTGTGGGCAGAGATTGACCAGCGTGCCCGTGTTGTTGACCGACGTCATATTCCCGTCGGCGTCGAAGGTGGCCCTCACCGTGCCGCTCTGATACCAGATCCCCGACTCTCCGGTTACGGGGTTTCCTTCAGGCCAAGCTCCATGGCCGGTCACCTTGGCCGATGCCCCACCGTCTGGCTCGGCGCGGAGCTGGAAGGATCCGGTCGCCGGAAGGGTCACCGAGGTGCCCGTATCGAGGTTGGTCAACGTCACCGTGTTGCCGGGAAAGACGCCGATCGCCTTGCGGGGATTGCCGTCCCGGTCGGTGAAGGTCATGTGGATCTCACGACCCTCGATGTGGGCCAGCACCGGGAACGCGCATTGGCCGGTGAACACCATGTCCGGCTGGTCCCCGACGACCTCCCGAATCGGCTTGTTGGCGGTCGCTGCCGGTGCAACCGCGAGTGCGATGACGATGGTCGTGCAGAGTAGAAGTCCGCGCCGCATAGCCTGCCTCCCCTGTTCGTGACGGCCGCTCTCCGCGACCGCGCAGCCCCGACGATCCTCCTCGGGACGGAAGAAGTCAACTCCTTCGCGTCCGAGCCCGGACGGCCGTTTCGGCTACTTGAGCACGCGCCGAGCGCCCGCGAACTCCGGCCGGAGCTGCGCGAGCCGCACATAGCGGACGCGCTCGCCCGTTTGCGGGGCCGAGATCGCTGCTTTCCTCGAGACCACGAGCTGGACGTGGCCGCCGCCCGCGGTGAAGAGCAGGTCGCCCGGCCGCAGCCGCGCGAAGCGGACCGGGCGGCCGGCGCGCAGCTGATCCCAGCTCGAGCGCGGGATCTTCCACCCGATCGAGCGGTAAGCCGCGTAGACGAGCCCCGAGCAGTCGAAGCCCGTGCTGGGTGACGTCCCACCCCAGCGATAGGCGACACCTACCTGGTGACGGGCGTAGGCAACGACCCGGTGAGCGAGCTTCCGCACACGGGAGGCGTGATCGCCCTTCGAGCCACCGGAGGGCCAATGGACGGAGGCGAAGGCGGCCTGGGCCCAACCGGCGGCGACGGTCGCAAGCAGCACAAGCACGAGCAGCGGGCGGCGCATCGGGCCTACATCGGCCGCTCTCGCTCGTCCGCAAGCAGGCATCCCTCGTTCGAGGGAGGCGGCTACCGCAGCGCGAGGCGCGGGCCCAGAACGGACCCGATGAGAACGCCGGCGGCCAGCAGCTGAGCCCAGGCCGGCACGCCTCCGCTTCGGTGCCAGCCGCGGAAGCGGTGGCTGGGGAAGAGCTTGCGGCCCTTCGGCCGCGGGAGCCTGAGCACGTGCTCCAGGTCCGGAGACGAAGCCGCCAGCGCCCCCGTCACGGCGGGATCGAGCGGCCCGCGGACAAGGGCCAAGAGCACCACTGCGGCGACTCCGGAGCCGATCTCGAAACGGCGGTCGCCGATGTCCTGGTGCGGCATCCGGTCCCCGGCCAGGTGCAGCAAGGGGCCTAGCGCAAGCGCGCAGCGCCTCGAGCCCACAAGCGCGCCGCCGGCTGCGCCCGTCGCGACGTGGAGCGAGACGATCACACATCCTCCTCCCAGTCAGTCGCCGGCCCGGTTGCCGGCCAGCACGAGCAGCGCCTTTACAGTCGCCCAGTTCCGCGATGTGGCCGTGACCCCGAGCGTCTTGCCCGCAAGCTTCGACCAGAGCTTCGAGCGGGCGATCGTCCTGGGGTGCCACGCGTAGACCTCCCGGCCGGCGGTCACGACTCGCTCTTCCGCGGCGGCAAGCTCCTCTAGCTCGCCGACGACCTTCGCGGGGAGCTTGGCCGACAGAAACGTGACCTGGTAGGCCTTTGGGTTCGTCGCGACCTTCTTCAGCGGGTTGCGCTTGACGATCGCTGCTAGCTCGGCGCGGGTCCGCACAACGACCGCGATCTCCAGGCCGAAGCGCTCCTTGATCACACCCGAGACCTTGCGCGCCACGGTCTCGGGCTTCGCGCGGCTTTCCAGGACGACGTTGCCGCTCTGGAGGTACGTCTGCACGTCCTTGAAGCCGGCCTCCTCCAGCGCGGCGCGCAGCTCCGGCATCGACACGCGGTTCCGCGAGCCAAGGTTGATCCCGCGAAGCAGGACGATGTGCGCCGCCATGGCCGGAGCCTACTCGCCTGGTACTTCGATTCGGGTCACCCCGACTTTGGACGTTGGATCGACCGCCTAGCGGCGGCCGTGGGGCAGGAAGCCCACTACGTCAATCGCGATCGTCACCGGCTGATTGGTCTGCGGGTCGGTATCCATGAACGTGCCCGAGCAGGTGAGCGTCGTCTTGCGGGAATGCATCCGGTGCTTGACAACGTGCTGCTGGAAGACGACCTGGCCGTTCTCGGTGCCGACGATGTCAATCTTCAGCGGCACGACCGGGGCGTTGCTGGGCACGAGGTGCGCGGCCGCGAACCGGCCGCTGCCCGAGAGCGCCACGGTCACCTGGGAACTGTCTGTGCAGGTGAACGTGCCGCTGAAGCCGTTGCGCCCTTTGCCCGGCTTCGCAGACGAGCTAGCCCGCGTGCGTCGCGACGTACGCGGCCACGTCCTTGATCTGCTGCGGGCTCAGCTGGCCCGAGAAGGACGGCATCCCGCCGCCGCCTTCCTCGACCTTCGCGCGGACGGTCTCGTAGTCCGGCCGCACCCGGTCGAGGTTCGGGCCGATCTGGCCGCTCGTCCCGGCGTCCGAGAGTGTGTGGCACGTGCCGCAGCTGGCTGTGAAGACCTCCTTGCCCTTCACCGGGTCAGCGTCTTTCGGCACCACGACGGACCGGTTGGAAGCGGGAACCGGCGCGGAAGTGTTCCGCCCGTAGAGCCAGACCGCGCTCGTCCACCAGACGCCGATCAGCACCGCAAAGAGCAGGCCGCCCGCAACCGGCAAGACGAGGCGCGGGAACCGGTGCAGCCGGACGATCGTCACCTTCGAGGCGAACGCGCCGTAGACGAAACAGCCGAACAGCGAGTGCGCGAGCACGCGGCCGCTCGGGTTGCGGAAGCCGAGCTTGAAGATGCAGTGATAGGCAACCGGCAGCGTGAGCAAGAACGCGAGCCGCCCCGACCAGCGGTGCACCGGGTTCACCCAGGCGGGCTTTGACCACGGCAGCTTCCGGAAGATCCAGGCCGCAGTGAAAAGCTGGAGGCACGCGAGCACCACCACGGCCGTCGCGAACGCGGCCTTCATGTGCAGCGTGTCGCTGAAGAAGAGCTTGAAGTAGCCCTTCGACCGCGGATCGTGAGCCGCGAGCAGGCCCGCCGTCAGCGAGACGACCGCGAAGGCCGCCAGCGGGACAAGCACCCAACGGTACGACCGCTCTTCGCGGAGGGCAGCGACGGGGGCCTCTTCCACGGTGCTATCGAACCGCAGTCGAGGCCCCCAATCAACCGTTGCTCAGCTCAGGGCTGCGTGACCGGGCAGCGGAAGTCTGCGTCCGCCGAGCGCGTAACCGTGACGTCGCCGGCTGCCTGCGCAGCGGCGACCGCCTCGTCCGAGGTGAGGAGATACGGCGTGATGCCGGAGTTGAAGGTGACCAGGTTGACCTGCCAGCTTCCGCCGTGGTACGGGCCGTCGCCGGGTGCGACGCCCGCGATCCCGAGCTGACCGGCGGCGCCGTTCGTCACGTTGTAGAAAGGATCCGTTCCGCTTCCGGGCGCGATCGGCGAAGGCGTGACAACGGTGCCAACGACCGAGCCGTCGTGGAACAGCTGCCCCTTCGACGTCGTCGCGCCCACCGGCAGCGCGGAGAACAGCCCGGCGATGGCGATAAGGGACACAGCGAGTGTCAGACGCATTCGCTACCTCCTGGTTCGAGTCGCAGGCACGCTAGGCCCGGTATGGCACCCGCCGCTATTACGAGATCCTTAAACGACCGATTGGCGACGGCGAAAGAGACCGTCGCAGCCACTCGATACGAAGGCGGTCCCGTTATGGCCGCGCTTACGATTCACGGAGCTCGAATTAAGGAACTCGTAACCCGAGTGCCCGGCAGACTCCCGACATGACAACCGTGCTCGTAGTCGACGACGAGCCGACCGTTCTGGACGTCGTGAGCCGCTACCTCGAGCGCGACGGCCACCGCGTCCTGACCGCGGCGGACGGCAAGAGCGCGCGGGAGATCATCGAGCATGAGCCGCCGAGCCTCGTGCTGCTCGACGTGATGCTTCCGGGCAAGACCGACGGGCTCGAGCTGTGCCGTTGGATCCGCTCGAGCTCGGAGCTGCCTGTGATTCTCCTCACCGCGCGGGTCGACGAGGCGGACCGGATCGTGGGCCTCGAGCTCGGCGCCGACGACTACGTGACGAAGCCGTTCTCGCCGAGGGAGCTGGCAACGCGGGTGAAGGCGGTCCTACGGCGGGCCAACGGCGGGCAGCCGCCGGCCGACCGGATCTCGGCCGGCCCGCTGGAGCTCGACGCCGGGAGGCACGAAGCGCGCCGCGACGGAGAGCTGCTGACGCTGACCGCCAGGGAGTTCGACCTGCTCTGGTTCCTGGCTTCGAACCCGAACCACGTCTTCTCGCGAGACCAGCTCATGACTCGCGTGTGGGGCTACTCGGCCGCGCTTGACACCGGCACCGTGACCGTGCACATCCGGCGCCTTCGCGAGAAGCTCGAGCCTGACCCTTCGGAGCCCCAGCTGCTCGAAACGGTCTGGGGCGTCGGCTACCGGTTGAGCGTATGAGGAGCCTCCGCACGCAGCTCGCGTTGCTCGCCGTGGCGGCGGTCTGCCTGCCGCTCGCCGTCGTCGTCGGGTCGGGCCTCGTGATGTTCGGGATGCACGACGAGACGAAGGCTTGGGCCGTAGTGGTCGTATCGGCGCTGTGCGCCCTCGGCGGCGCGTTGCTGCTGGGACACCGCATCCTCAAGCCACTCGCGCAGCTCCGCGACGCGTCCAAGCGCCTCTCCGCCGGCGATCTGAGCACGCGTGCATCCGAGTCCGGCCCGCGCGAGCTGCTCGAGCTAAGTGCCTCGTTCAACGAGATGGCGTCGAACCTCGAGCAGCTCTTCGACGCTCGGCGCGAGCTCGTGACCTGGGCCAGCCACGACCTGCGCACCCCGCTCGCCTCGCTGCGGGGAATGGTCGAGGCGCTCGAGGACGGTCTCGCCGAGCCGCACGAGTACCTGCCGGGCATCCGCGCGCAGGTCGAGATCCTCTCGGGGCTCGTCGAAGATCTGTTCGAGCTCGCGCGGATCGACTCGGGAGCGCTCGCCTTGGAGCTCCGCGACACCTCGCTGGGAGAGCTCGTCGCGAGCTGCGTCGAGGCGCTTGGCGGCAACGTCGAGGCCCGGATAGATGCCGATCCGGTCGTGTCGGTTGCCCCGGAGAAGGTGCGACGCGTCCTCCTGAACCTGCTCACGAACGCGCTCCGCCACACGGGGCCTGATGGATCGGTCGCCGTCGTCGTCGAGACGAACGCTGACCACGCCATCGTCGCGGTCGAGGACGACGGCGAAGGTCTCGCACCGGGCGCTCCGGCTCGGATGTTCGAGCGCTTTTGGCGCGCCGACGACTCACGGACTCGCGCGAGCGGCGGCGCCGGCCTCGGCCTCGCAATCGCGCAGGGCCTGGTGCACGCCCACGGCGGCACGATTTGGGCCGAGAACCGGCCGGAGGGCGGCGCACGAGTCGCCTTTACGCTGCCGCTCGCTACTGCGTGAGCTTCTGCCCGAGGCAGATCTCGTTGCCGTCGGGGTCGAGAACAATCGCCATGCGCTCGCCCCACTCCATGTCGTCCGGCTCGCGGGTGACCTCGGCGCCCGCTGCGCGGAGGGCCTCGACCTCGGCGTCGACGTCGTCGCAGTACAACCAGAGCGCGACGCGGCCCGGCGGGTCGATCGCCTTCGACGCGGCGAAGCCGATATCGAGCGGGCCGAGCCCGACCGCGACGAACTGGTCCTCGAGCCGGTAGCGCTCCTCGAAGCCGAGCCGGTCGCGGTAGAAAGCGACCGCGCGCTCGAGGTCGGTCGTGTGGAAGATCGGGAACGCCTCGCGGAAGCTCACCGCGGGCCGTGTTGCCAGACGCCGACCGCGTTCCCCGCGGGATCGAGGATGAGCGCGACCCACAGATCGCCTTCGGGGTACGGCTCGGTCATGACCTCGGCGCCGTAGGCCCGCGCCCGCTCGAGAGCCTCGTCGAGGCTCTCGACGAAGATGTACGGCCGCACGCCGTCCTCGCCGGCAACCTTGTGGTCGGCGCGGAAGTGCCCGATCACGTGGCCGCTGCCGTCCTCGAAGGCCGGGTCCTCGCGATCGTTCCGGATCTCCCAGCCGAAGACGGCCTCGTAGAAGGCGGCCGACGCCTGCGGGTCCGTGGCGGGGATCCGCATGTACGAGATCCCGCCGCGCCTGAAGACGGGGTGGTCAGTCACGCCGGGTTCCGCGCCACGGGCCGGGCACGAAATCGAGGATGACGTTGAGGATCCAGACGACGATCGTTGCCCAGACGAGCGTTCTGAAGCCTTGGATGTCGAAGCCGCGAATGAGCAGGTCCGTGAGCCAGAGCATCAGCATCGAGACGGCGAACCAGATCAGGCCGAGGGTGATGAACGCGATCGGCAGCGTGAGCGCGCGCAGGACCGGCTTTAGGACCGTGTTCAGGACTCCGAACAGGAGCGCCGCCTTGAGCAGGTCTCCCCCGTCGTCGACCTCCACGCCGCTCATGACGGCAACCAGGATGCCCAGCACGAGCGCGTTGGCCAGCCACGAGATGAGGAGCTGTCTGCCTAGCCTGAGCATCCGCTGCGGCGATTCTATGGTTAGGCTCGGCGGATTCTAGAGCTCGAGACGCCTCACGGGCCCGCCCGAGTCCACCTGCATCCGGTTGAGTCACCGGTGGCCGCGCTGGTGCTCGGGCACGGGGCCGGCGGAGGGGTCGAGTCGCCTGACTTGGTCGGCGCCAGAGATGCGGCGAGCGCGGCTGGGCTCAGCGTCGCCCTCGTCGAGCAGCCGTACCGCGTTGCCGGGCGGCGAAGCCCCGCACCGGCCCATCAGCTCGACGCAGCTTGGGTCGCGGTAGTCCCGCAGCTCTTCGAAGGATTGCCGCTGATAGTCGGCGGGCGCTCTCTGGGAGCGCGTGTCGCGTGCCGGACCGCCGCAGAGGTCGCGGCGGTCGCAGTCGTCTGCCTCGCGTTCCCGGTGCATCCACCGGGCAAGCCGGAGAAGAGCCGCCTCGCGGAGCTCGACGCCGTCGAGGTTCCCGTGCTCGTCGTCCAGGGCGAGAGCGATCCTTTCGGGCTCCCGCCGCCCGCGCCGAGCCGCACCGTGGTCACGATCCCGGGCACGCACTCGCTCCGGAGCAGTGCCTCCGTCGAAGCGATCGTGTCCGAGTGGCTCGCCGGAACCCTTCGTCGACTAGCGGTGTAGTCGAACTGATGCTTCGCCTTTGCCTGATCGCGATGTGTGGGCTGCTCCTCGTCCCCGCGGGGGCGGCGAAGGATTTCAGACCCGGCGATCTCCGCGTCTGCGGGAAGAGTCGCTGCGTGAAAATCACGAACCGCCAGGTGATGCGGATCCTGAGCGACTACTACTACGGCTCAACCCGGGTCGTCCGCGCGGAACGGGTCCCGCTCGGCGCGCGCGGATTCGAGCTGCGGTATCCCGACGGCTACGCGTCGGGCATGGTCGCCGGCGCCATGCTCAAGCGCTTCCGCGCCTACGGGTTCATTTGCGGGCGCTTCGAGCGCGGCAGGTGGTACTGGTTCCCACCGCGCGCCGCCGCAGCGCTGCGACGGATGACCGCGGACATGAAACCGATGCGCGTCTCGGCCCCACCTCCCTCCTGCTGAGCCCTAGAGCGGCCAGGGGAACCGCACCGGCGAATACTCGCCCGGCCACTCGGCATACGCCTCGTCCGGTTCGGCGGTCTCCTTCACAACGGAGGCGCTGTACTTGGCCGCGACTTCACTCACGGGGTAACGAAACTTTTCGACCTCGGGCCGCGCGCCGATCATGAGAATCGCGCAGGGCCCATCTCCGGCGCCGACGAAAATGTGGAGGGTCTCGGCCGGGCAGTGGAAGTAGTCCCACTGCCGCAGCGACCGCTCCTCCTCTTCGACGATCAGGGTGCACTCACCCGAGAGCACGAGGAATCCTTCCTGCGCGGCCTCCGAGTGGTAGATCGCATTGGGCTCGCCCGGCCACAGGACTCGGATGTGCACGCCGAAGTCGGCGAAGGGCTGTTCCCGCGACTCGAGCGGGTATACCACGCCACCCTTCTCCTCGTTGCGGACCGCGAGCGCGTCCGTAAGGCTGAGGACGAACCAACCGTCGGACGTGATGTAGCGGCCGTATGGAGTCTCTGTCGAACTTGCTTCATTCACAGACATCCATCCTCCTCCGGAGTAGGCGCAAAGCGCGAGACGGAGACCGCGGACGACGCAGCTCACGACCCCGCCGGCATGCTGAGCCCTAGACTCGGCGCGTGCCGAACATCCGAACGGACGACCTCTACGAGGAGGACGGCTACCGTCGGGCGCGCCTTGCCGAGCAGGCCGGCGCTGAGCATCTCGGCCTGACGGTGTACGAGCTGCCCCCCGGGACCGGCATGCAGTTCCACTACCACCTGCAACGCGAGGAGCTGCTGGTCGTGCTCGAGGGCACGGTCGCCGTTCGTACGGCCAGTGGCTGGGAAGACGTGCCCGAAGGCGAGGTGAGAGCCTTCCCGCGCGGCGAGCGAGGGGTGCACGGGTACGAGAACCGCAGCAGTGAGACCGTGCGACTGCTGATGTTCAGCGAGCAGAACGCGCCGAATGTCAGCGTCTACCCCGATACGAACGAAGTCGGGATCTACGACGTCGCGCCGCCACAAGAGCGCCGCTTCGGAGCGCTCTTCAACCTCGACGACGCCGTCGAGGGCTACGCCGGCGGGAAGCCCGAGGCGGATCCCGCTGCGAGTTAGGTCGCCGTCGCGTGGCGCGGCTCGTAGAGCGTCACCTCGGCCCCACCCGGAAGCAGCATCGTGACGGCGATGCCGTAGCCCACGTCTTCGGGGTCGCCCGCGAACTCGATCCCCTTCGCCCGGAGCTCCGCAATGGTCGTGTCGAGCTCGTCGCACATGAGGCTGAACTCCCGCGCGTGGCCGGGCTTCGCCGGATGCACGCCCAGCTCGGCCGGCGGAAGCCTGAATATCAGCCAGCCCTCGCCGGCGTCGACGTGCTCCCAGCTGAATGCGTCGCGGAGGATCGCCCGAACGGCCTCCGGCTCGGAGGTGTAGATCAAGGCGTGAAAGCCCGTGATCGCCACACTGCGATCGTACGTACGACAATGCGAGCGATGGCGGACGAGGCTCTCGAAGTCGCCCCCGGGCTCTGGATCTGGCGGCTTGCTCGCCCGGGCTGGCAGCCGGACTACGACTGGCCCGAGGCCGTCACCTCGACCTGTGTCGAGAGCGGCGGTGAGGTCGTGGTCCTCGACCCGCTCGCGCCACCGGAGGGCTCCGAGGTCTGGGAGCGGCTCGATGCGAAGCCGCCGACGGTTGTCGCCGTCCTCAAGCCGGATCACCTCCGCGACGTCGATCTCTTCGTGCAGCGCTATGACGCGCAGGCGTTCGGGCCCTGGCTCTACTTCGGCGGCGACGCGCCCGAGACCGAGCTCGAGAACCTAGAGCCCGGCGTCGAGCTCCCGGGCGGGCTTCTCGCGCTCTACGACGCGCGCTGGCGGATGGAGACGCCGCTCTGGCTCCCGAAGCAGAAGGCGATCGTCTTCGCGGACGCGCTGACCGCGCCCGACGGCGAGCTTCGGATCTGGAACACGCGCCAGCTCGACCGTACGCGCGAGGTCTTCCGCGAGTACCTCGAGCTGCCGTTCGAGCGCGTGATCGTCTCCCACGGCGAACCGGTGCACGACCGCGCCGCCTTCGAGCGGGCGCTTGAGCTTCCGCCTTACGACTGAGGCCGACGCGGCAACCAGCCGGGGACGGTGCGGCAGTACTGCTCGTACTCGGCGCCGAACTGGCGGCGCAGCGTCGGCTCCTCGTAGAAGTGGACGAACGCCGCGAACAAGCCGAGCAAGCCCGCGGCGTAGGCCAGGAGCCAAGGCCTGCCCAGCAGGAGCGCCTCCCCGACGATCGTCATCGTCACGGCGAGGTAGATCGGGTTGCGCACCCAGCGATAGGCGCCGCCGACGACGAGTTTCTGCGTCGGCGCAACGGGTGACGGCGTTCCGAGCCCTTCGAGCACGAAGTACGCGAACCCGTGCAACACGACCGCCACGCCGGCCGCGATCAGCACACCGCCGACGATGCGAAGCACCAGCGGGAAGTCGTGCATCTCCCACTCCGTGAGCAGCCACGGCACGAGTCCGGCGACGAGACCCGGGCCGGCGAACAGGAACACGAAGCTGCCGACGGCGGCGCGCGCCTTGCTCACACACCGATCGTATGCCTGCCGATCTGCCGCGCGATGTACTTCGCGTCGCGCCTGACGCCGCCGACGTTCTCGGACGTCGCCGAGTACAGGAAGTCGAGGCCGAGGAAGTACAGGCCCGGCACGGACGACTCGCCGCGCTCGTGGATCGGCGCGCGCGCGGCGTCGAAGACCGGCACGTCGATCCAGGCGTAGTCGTGCCGGAAGCCGGTCGCCCAGATCACGGTCGAGACTTCGAGCGCGCGGCCGTCGGCCAGCATGGGTAGGCCGTCGCGCACGCCGCTCGTCCTCGGCACGCTGATGACGCCTGCGCCGTCGAGGTCGCTCGTTTTCACCCGCACCCGCGGTGCGCCGTGGGCGAGCACCTTCGGCTTGACCTTGCGACCGATCGGGGTCCTCACCGTGAGCAGGTGCGAGGCAAGGAACCAGAGCACGGGCAGGACGAAGCGCGCGAGCCGCGTCTCGATCCGAAACGGGACCTGGCCCTTGTCGGGGCCGGAGAGCCAGGTCGCATGCGTCTGCGTGGCCTCCATTGCAATGTCCGCACCTGAGTTCCCGGCGCCGACGATCAGCACCGAGCCCCGCGCAAGCTGCGACGGATTCCGGTACTCGCTGGAGTGCATCTGGACGATCCGCGGGTCGAGCTGGGCGGCGAACTTCGGGATCGCAGGCGTGCCGTAGAAGCCGGTCGCCACTACCACCGATGCGGCCTCGAACAGCCGACCGCCGGATTCGATCAGGAACCGGTCGCCGCGCTTCGACAGCCGGTCGACCCGCATCCCGGTTCGGACGGGAAGGTCAAACCGGTCGGCGTACGCCTCGAGGTAGTCGGCGGTCTCGCGCGCGGTGGGGTACGACCAGGCCGGCGCCGGGAACGGCCAACCCGGCAAGCCGTCGTAGCGCGCCGGCGTGAAGAGGCGGAGCGAGTCCCAGGTCCGCGTGCGCCACGAGCCTCCGATCCGCTCGTTGGCGTCGAGGATCACGAACGGCCTGCCGAGCTTCTTGAGGTAGTAGCCAGCCGAGAGCCCGGCTTGCCCGCCGCCGATCACGATCGTGTCGAACTGCTCGACGCCCGGGTCGACCCTTTCGATTGCCGCTGCTGCTGTCGCCATGACTCCTCCTGACAGTGGGGTGGGTTACCCCACGACCGTAGGACGGGGACCGTGGCGCCCGCATCGCGCGGATCCACCAACTTTGTGGCGAGCTCAGTGGTTGGTTTTGACCAGTCCGTGCTCGAAAGCGAAGGCACCCGCGGCGGTGCGCGAGGTGACGGCGAGCTTGCGGAAGATGTTCTGCACATGGCGGGCGACGGTGTGCTCGCTGATCACGAGCTCGGAGGCGATCTCGCGGTTGCTCTTGCCGGCTGCGACGAGACCGAGCACCTCGAGCTCCCGTCCGCTGAGCCCGTAGGCGTCTCGTCGGCCTCGGAGCGCGTCCACGGCGGTCACGTCGGGCGCAGCGCCAAGCTCCTCGAAGGCGCTCCTGGCCGCGTCGAGCTCGAGCGCGAACGCGTCTTCATCGCCCAGCTCGCGGCAGGCCACGCCGGCCAACACCCGGGTGCGGGCCGCCTCGTACGGGGCCTCGAGCTCGTTCCATGCCTGCACCGCTTGCCGCAGGCTGACCAGGGCGGCGGCAGGGTCACCTGCCGCCAGCTCGACGGCGCCGCGGGTAGTCGCACCCATCGCACGCAGCATCTCGCTCTCGCATTCGGCGGATGTGGCCTCGAGCTCGTCGCAGGCACGACGGGCCTCGTCGATCTCACCTCCGGCGATCATGATCTCGGCGTGCGCAGGCAGCAGCGCGGCACGTGCAGCCGATCCGTGGTCTCGGCGGCCACACGGCGAATGGAGGCTGCGGCCGCATCGCGGTTCCCTTGCGCGAGCCGCAGGAGCGCGAGCCCCGGCTGCGGTTCTCCCCCCAGCCGGCTCGCCTCGCGGTACGCCTCGTCGGCCTCGGCGAGTTCCCCGCGAAGCCGGTGAACCTCGCCGCGGAGGTAGCAGGCTCGGGCCGCGGCCATCCGGTTCAGCGACTGCTCGAAGCGCCGGTCGGCGCGATTCGTCTCCTCCAGCGCATCCGACCACGCGCCCTGCAGCTGTAGGAGCTGGGCCCGGTGAACCAGGCAGCGCCCGGTGAACGCGACGAGGTCCGGCTGCTGCTCACACCAGCGGCTGAGCGCGGCTGTCCACTCTCTTGCGCGCCGAAGCTCGTACACGTCCTCACAGGCGAGGATCACGCTGCAGTACACGATCCCGGTGACAACCGGCGAGAGCTCGCCCCCCATGACGCCGACCATCGCCTCGTCAAGCAGCCTGAATCCTTCTCGCGTCTGACCGGCCTTGACCAGGAGCTCGCCCTGCGAATGGACGGCCAGCGAGAAGAGGTCCTTGTCGCCGAAGCGCTGCGCGATCTCGGCCGCCTTGCCCGCCGTCGCGGCTGCGCCTTCGAAGTCGCCTTGGGCCTGCTGCTGGAACGCGACCGGCATCAGCATGTATCCCTGTTCGACGCAGTCGTCCTCGCCTTCGAGCAGCCGCTGGGCGCGCCCGATCCAACCGGTCCCCGGTCCCAACTGCCCGCGCTGCACGAGATGGGCCCCGATCCAGAACGCGCATCGCGCCGCGCGCCGCCTCTCGCCCGCTTCCGAGTGGCCCTCGCACGCGCGCTCCATCGCCCGGAGGTACTTGTCCTCGAGCCCGAGCATGTACGCGGCCGTCGCGAGACGCTCGAGGTCGTCGGCCGCTTCTGCGCCCGCGAGATCGTCGTAGACCTCAGCCCATGAAGTGTCCACCGATGCAACCGTAACGTCGCTAACCCTTTGCGATGCGCGTCGTCGCATCTAACCGGTGAAAGCGACCTGGACCCCGGTCGTCGCCGCCGCGCTTCTCCTCGCCGGGTGCGGAGGAGGCGGCTCCTCTTATCCTGACAAGCCGACGATCGCGGGGCCGTTCACGAGCGACGAGAACGGCGTCTGGATCTTCCAGCCGGCCGGCAAGCCGAAGCGGGTCGTCATCTACTTCCACGGGCAGGGCGGGCCGATCGAGGCGACCCCGGTGAACCACCGGGCCTGGATCGACCACCTGGTCTCGCGAGGCGCAGTTGTCATCTACCCGCGCTTCGAGCTCAACTACAACCGGCGCGTCCTCGTGCCCGCCGTCACCGGGGTGCAGCGCGCATCGAAGGAGGTCGACCTCACCGGGCTCCCGGTGATCTCGCTCGGGTACTCGCGCGGCGCCGCGCTCGCGGTCGAGTATGCAGCCGTCGCACGCGACTACCACGTGCCGGTGCCGGACGCCATCGAGAGCGTGAACCCGGTGCCGCTCGGCGAACAGGCCAGGCTCGTGAACCTCGCACCGATCGGGCACAAGACGGTACTAGGGGTGATCGTGAGCGACCGCGACCCGCATGCGTCCGACGGCGCGCGCCTGCTGCTCGACCGGCTTCGCAACGCCGGCTTCCCCGGTCAGAACATCGAACTGAACGTCGCCCGCTCGCACGGGACCTTCAAGGCCGACCACCTCGCCCCGCTGAGCCGGCTGCCCGCGGCTCAAGCCGCCTACTGGGTGCCGACGGACGCGCTGCTCGCCCAGGTCAAGTAGCGTCGCGAGGCGTGGCCGCTAGGCGGCCGTCGTCGCGAAGCGCTTCTGCGCTCGCTCGCGGGCGCGGGCCGCTTCGACCTCGCGGTCACGCGGCTCGGCCTTGGTCACGAGGGCGTCGAGCAGCCGCTGCGTCGCGTCGGCGACCTCGTCGACCGCGCGGGCGAAGGCTTCCTCGTTCGCCTGCGATGGCTTGCTGTAGCCGCTGACCTTGCGCACGTACTGGAGCGCGGAGGCGTGAACCTCTTCCTTCGTCGCAGGCGGTTCGTAGTTGAAGAGCGTATGGATGTTCCGGCACATGCGGCCGAGTCTAGCCAGTGGTCACTGATTCCTCTTGTCGGCGGTCTTCTTGCCGTGGCCGCTGCTTTTGACCCGGGGGTCGTTCACGTTCGGCTGTTTCGGCGCCATCTCGCCCTGCGAGCGGCGGGCAGACCAGCTCTTCCCGAAGCGCTGCATCCTGCGGAAGAAACGGTTCATGCCCGCCTCCTTCCCGACCGCGGCCGGCTCAATCGTCACAACTCGGCCAGCCGGGCACGGATCCGCCCCTCGGCGACGATGCTCCCCTTCTGCTCGGCGGCGGCGAGTGCCTTCTCCAGCGCGGCGCGTTCGCCGGCGTCGTCGCGTTCGAGGCGACAAACCGCCGCGGTTGCTTCACCGAGTCCCATGTGGAGGAAGGCGTAATCCGTCGCCTCGATCAGCTCGGCGGCCTCTCTCAGCGCCTTATGCGCGTCGTCGAAGTCGCCTCGTCGCGCAAAGGCCTCCGCACGGACGAGCCGCGCGCTTGCGTGCGGGTCGAAGTCGTCCTGCTGCGCCAGGCGCTCTGTCTCGTCCGCAAGCTCGAGCGCCTCGTCGTCCCGGCCGAGCGCGAGCGCAGCCTGGGCCCGCAAGCCGACGATCGTCGAGATGTAGCCGGTCTCGGCGTGTGCTGCAAGCACCTCCTGGCCCGCGGCGAGGATGTCGTATGCGGCCTGCGGCTCGCCGGCCGTGAACTCGACGTAACCCGCAAGCTGGGCTCCCCCGGCCCACCAGATCTCGTTGCCGAGCTCACGGTGAAGGGCGCGTCCGACGGCGACGTCGGCGCGAGCTTCGTCGAACCGGCCCTCGGACGCCTGCAGCACGGCACGGATGGTGATCGCCACGGCCTCGACGCGTTTCGAGCCCGACCGCGCGAACCGCTCGAGGTACTCATTGCACAGAGCGATCCCCTCTTCCGCCGTGCGCGGCCCCCACCAGGCTTCCCACAAGATCCAGCTGGCGAGCTCGCTTGCGAGCTGAGGGCTCACGTGCTCGGCGCGGCCGAGCGCCGCTTCCCACGTTCGGTGCGCCTCAGCGTTGTTGCCGAGCCACGCCTGATAGCAGCCGACCAGACGCGAAGCCCAGAGCACCCCGTACTCGTCGCCCAGCCGCTCGAGCTCCGCGCGCACCCGCTCGGCGGCTGCGAGCGCCTCGCGGAGCGTTTTGCTCGGGCTCGACTGGATACCGGCATCGAGCTCGATGAGCTCGAGGCGGGCCAGCAGAGCCTCGTCCCCGGCCGCGCGTGCCTCGGCGCGGGCCTCCTCCCGGACCTCAGCAGCTTCCGAGAAGGCGCCGAGCTCCGTGAGCACGTAGGCATGCCCTGCCTTCGCCTGGCGATGCTCCGCTGAGTCGGCCGGCAAGAGCTCGACCACCCGAGCGAGAAGCGCGTGGGCGGCCTGAATGTCGCCGCGGTCACGTGCCCGATCCGCGCTTCGGAGGAGGCGCTTGCCCGCTTGGTCGGCAACCCGCCGCGCGTCCTCGTCGAGGGGGCCGAGCTCCCGGCGGTAGCGGTGCGCCTGCTCGAGGTGGTAACCGACGATCTCGTCCAGCTCGACGAGGTCGGCGCCGTGCTCCTCGAGCCAGAGCGCGAACCGCTCGTGCAGCTCGGCCCGCACGGACTTCGGCAGCGCTTCGTACGCCGTGTCGCGGATGAGGAGGTGCCGGAATCGGTACGCCTCTTCGTCCGCGAGCACAGCCTTCTCCGGGCGCACGAGGTCTTTCCGGACGAGCGTCACGAGGCGGCCGTCGACCTGCTGCTCCTCTGGAGCGAGCGCCGCGACCGCACCGCGGTGGAAGACGAGCCCCTCGACGGCGCCGCGCTCGAGCACCCCGCGCTCGGCCGGCTCCAGTTGGTCGAGCCGCGCCGCGAGCAGCGCCTGGATGGTGGGCGGGACGGCGATCTCACCCCCGCTCTCGGCCGCCATCGCGACCATCTCCTCGACGAAGAGCGGGTTGCCGCCGGCCGACTCCAGGATCCGCTCGCGCAGGTCGTCGGCGACGGCATCCGTCAGCGCCTCGATCAGCTCACCCGCCTCGTCGGGCGAGAGCGGCTCGAGCAGCACGTTGGTCGCGTTCAGCTTGCCGCCGCCCCAGGCCGCGCGGCGGTCGAGGAGCTCGGGCCGCGCCATGCAGAGCAGGAGGATCGGCGCATCGCGGCTGAGATCGGCAACGTGCTCGACGAGGTCGAGAAAGGCCGGCTCGCCCCAGTGTCCGTCGTCGAAGACGACCACGACCGGGTTCTCGGCCGCCCGGGCTTCGAGCAGCTTGCGAAACGACCAGGCGATCTCCTCCGGCGTGCTCGCCGCGGCCTCGTCGCCGAGGATCGCAGCGAGGGCGGTGCTCTCGGCCTCGTCGGGTTCGAGCTGCTTCACGACCTCGGTCACGGGCCAGTAGCTGATGCCCTCGCCGTACGAGAGGCACCGGCCACGAACGACCATCGCGCCGTCGAGGGTGCGCAGGAACTCGTCAGCGAGGCGCGACTTGCCTACTCCGGCGGCGCCGAGGATCGTGAAGAGGTGGCAGGAGCGCTCGGCCGCGGCCGTGGCGAAGGCGTCGGCGAGGAGCTTCCGCTGGCGCTCGCGCCCGACCATCGGGGCCTCGCCGCGCCGCGGAGCCAGCTCGCGGACAGCGAGCAGCCGGTAAGCGGGAAGCGGCTCGCTCTTGCCCTTGGCCGAGAGTGGCTCGACAGGCTCGCACTCGATCGCGTCACGCACAAGCCGGTGCGTCTCCTCGCCGAACAGGACCTCGCCCGGGCCGGCGGCCTGCTCCAGCCGCGCGGCGACGTTGACCGCGTCGCCGGTTGCCAGGCGCTCCTCGGTGCCCGTCACGACCTCGCCGGTGTTCACACCCATCCGCAGCTCGAGGCGCGTGCCGTACGAGCGCTCGAGCTCGTCGTTCAGGTCGGCGAGCCCGACGCGCAGCTCGTCCGCCGCGCGCACGGCCCGCAGCGCGTCATCCTCGTGGACGGCCGGCACGCCGAAGACGGCCATGACCGCGTCGCCGATGAACTTCTCGACGCTGCCGCCGTGCCGCTCGACGATCGCCTTCGCCGTCTCGAAGTAGCGCGCCATGACCTGCCGGAGACTTTCGGGGTCGATCCGCTCGCCGAGGGCGGTCGAGCCGGTGACGTCACAGAAGAGGACCGTGACGACCTTCCGCACCTCGCGGGCAGCCGCGGCCTCCGCCATCGGCGCGCCGCAGGAGTCGCAGAACTTCGCGCCCTCCCGATTCTCGGCCCCACAACTGGGACAGACGAGCATTGTGCGAGTCTAGGCCCGTGTTCACGACGGAGTTCCGCGACCGAGTACGGGAACACGTGCTCGCGCTTGCGGAGCGGGATCCGCGCGTGGTGGCGGGCGCATCAGTCGGGTCCCTCGCCGGCGAAGGAGACCGCTGGTCGGATCTCGACCTGACCTTTGGAGTCGAGGGCTCGGTCGAGGACGTGCTCGAAGAATGGACGCGTGACGTCGTACAGGCCTTTGACGCCGCGGTGCTCTTCGACTTTCAGAGCGAGTCCTCGATCCAGCGCGTCTTTCTGCTCCCTGGTTGTCTGCAAGTCGACCTGTGGTTCACGCCGGCGGACGAGTTCGGACCCCGCGGGCCACAGTTCTCGTTGCTCTTCGGAGAGGCGGTCGAGCTTCCGCATCCGGCGCGGGCAGAACCGCGAGAAATCCTCGGATACGCGGTCCACCACGCGGCGCGGGCTCGCTTCTGCATCGAGCGCGGGAGGCTGTGGCAAGCGGAATTCTGGATCAGCGGCGTTCGCACCGACGCGTTCGAGCTCGCGTGCCTCAGGCGCGAGGTCGAGGCGGACTACGGGCGAGGCCGCGACCTGCTACCGGCCGACGAGCTCGAGCGGTTCAACGGGGCGCTCGTCCGATCAATCGAACCCGGCGAGCTGCTGCGTGCTCTCCGAGCCGCGATTGACTTGCTTTTGGAGGAGGGAGGGCAGGCCCCGGAGCTCTCGGCCCAAGTGGAGCCGATGCTCCGCGAGATCAGCGCCGGTGCACTCCCATCGTGATCGCGGCGACATAGGCGCTGCCGCGTTTCCGCAGGCCGAGCATCGAGCGGCGCCGCCGTTCGCGAAGACGAAGTCACCCGCGTTCCGCGTCGTGCGCTTCCCGCGGCGGTTGTAGGGCGCGCGGCGGAAGACGCGGTCGGTGATCTTGTCCGGGAAGTAGAGCTGGCCCGTGTGGACGACGTTGCCGGCGACGTGCACCTTCACGTGGATGTGGACCGTCCGGCCCGGATACCAGCCGGGGTAGACGCTGCGGAAACGGGCCAGGCCGTTCGCGTCGGTCCGCTGGATGCCGCGCATGAACGTCCGGTTGCCGGCACCCGAGCCGAAGCCGGAGTAGACGCCCCGCGCGTCGGCGTGCCAGATGTCGACCGCGGCGCCCTTGATCGGCTTGCACGTCGAGGCGTCGACGACGCGGAGCCGGAGTAGGAGCGGCACGCCGGGCCTGCCCTCGGTGATGTTGCGCCGGACCTTCTCGCCGGCGATGTAGTACGGGCCCTCGGTCTGCTCGGGAGTAAGAACGCACGAGACGGCACCCGAGGCGACAGCCGCCGGGCCGGCCCCGTCAGACTCGGCGACCTTCCAGCCGGCGACGCCGAGCAGCAGCCCGCCGAGGCGGAGAAGCGATCCGCGGCGGGTGAGCCTCGACTCGATCATGCGCCGACGGTACCGCTTGCGCCTGAGAGCCGCCTAAGACTTTCCGCAATCGACCGCAGGAAATTGCCCGCGCCCGCATTTATCTGGATATGGGCTGACCCATCGCCTGGCCTGGTGGAGCAGCCCCTCTCCCCCGCGAGGCGGCGCCGGGCGGCGGCGCCGCCTCGCCTGAGTCTCCTAGCGCGTGAACGAGACGAGCTCGTTTCGCTCGAGCGGCCCTTTGGCCGTCACCTCGAGCACGGTGCCGATGCCGCGCGCGTAGAACTTGTGGTCGATCACGCCCGGCTCGAGCGGCGTCCACTCCTTCGTGAGCAGCGTGTTGACGAACGACCGGTACGGCACCTCCACGGGCACGCCGATCTTCAACACCTGGAAGTGGTCCTCGGCCTCGCCCTTGTAGTACTCCTGGCGAGCCGAGCGCCCGGGGGCCGGATGGGCGAACATGAAGACGCCCGGGATCGCGCCGTCGACGCCGGCCTGCCAGCTCCCCGAGGTGGTCTTCACGTGCCCCTGCTCGTCGAGCTCGGCGGTCTTCTCGCCGAAGTACCACACGCTGCCCTTCGGGCCCTGCGTGTACCAGTCCTCGGTGCGCTCCTCGAGCTTCCCGTTCAGGTAGAGCAGGTCGCGGACGACGACGCAGCGGGCGCCGAGGATCGTCTTCGTCCGGTGCGTGACGGTCATCACCTCGCGCGAGGGCTCGCCGTCCTTGACGCCGCGGTACCGGTAAACCGAGCCCGGCCGAAGCGGGAACCACGGATTCGTGACGTTCGCCGTGAAAGCCGCGTATCTCTGCGACGACTTCGCCGGCTCGGCTTTGCTCGAGCCGCAGCCGGCCACTACGAGGGCCAGCGCGAGTGCGATCGGTGCGTATCTCATGGCGCAGACCGTATGGAAGCCAGATGAAGGCGGGATGAATTCATCTCACGTTCATGAAAACGGGTGCAGGATTGGAGCATGCGGGTCCTGGTGGTCGAGGACGAGCTGCGGATGGCGAGCCTGATCCGGCGCGGCCTCGCGCAGGAGGGGCTCGCCGCTGACATCGCCCGCACCGGCGAGGACGCGCTCTGGATGGCGCAGTCGCACGAGTACGACGCGATCGTCCTCGACGTGATGCTGCCGGGGATCGACGGCTTCGAGACGTGCCGCCGGTTGCGGTCGGAAGGGCTCTGGACGCCGGTGCTGATGCTGACCGCGCGCGACGCCGTCGAGGACCGAGTCGCGGGCCTGGACACCGGCGCGGACGACTACATGGTGAAGCCCTTCGCGTTCGCCGAGCTCCTCGCCCGGCTGCGGGCGCTCACGCGGCGCGGCGACGACGAGCGACCGAGCGTGCTCGAGGTCGGCGACCTCAGGCTCGACCCGGCGAGCCGCGAAGTACTGCGCGGCGGCGAGGAGATCACGCTCTCGGCGAAGGAGTTCGCATTGCTGGAGACGTTCATGCGCAGGCCGGGCGAGGTGCTCTCACGGCTGCACCTGCTGGAGCACGCGTGGGACTTCGCCTACGAGAACCGCTCCAACGTCGTGGACGTCTACGTTCGCCACCTGCGGCGGAAGATCGACGAGCCGTTCGGGAAGCGCTCGCTCGAGACCGTGCGCGGCGCGGGGTACCGGCTGCGGGCGAACGGCTGATGCGGCCGCTCCCGATCCGGATCCGGGTGACCGCTGCGATGGCGCTGGCGATGGCGATCGTGTTCGCCGCGACGGGCTGGTTCCTGTACGCGCGGCTCGAGTCGCACCTCCGGACGCAGCTCGACACGTCGCTTCAGGTGCGCGCGGACGACCTCGCGGCACTCGTCCGCGACGGCGGCTCCCTCGCCCCGAGCGGCGGCGGGTTGATCGAGCCGGGTGAGAGCTTCGCCCAGCTCCTGGGCCGCGACGGCCGCGTGCTCGACGCGACCCGGCCGCTTCGTCACGCGCCGCTGATGAACGCGGCATCGATCCGGAGGCCGACGTACGAGGACCGCGACTCCGTGCCGGGGCTCAACGAGCCCGCGCGCCTGCTCGCGACTCCCATCTCGCGCGGCGTCCTCGTCGTGGGCGCGACCCGGGAGAACAACGTCGAGACGCTCGCAAGGTTCCGCGACGAACTCCTGATCGCGGGCCCGATCGCGTTGCTGCTCGCCTCGCTCGCCGGCTACTTCCTCGCCGGCCTCTCGCTCCGCCCCGTGGAGGCGATGCGTCGCCGCGCCGCCGCGATCTCCGCCGACAACCCAGGGGACCGCCTGCCGGTGCCCGCGACCCGCGACGAGATCGAGCGGCTCGGCTCGACGTTGAACGAGATGCTCGGCCGCCTCGAGGAGGGCCTACAGCGGGAACGCGACTTCGTCGCGGACGCGGGCCACGAGCTCCGGACGCCGCTCGCGCTGCTCCGGACCGAGCTCGAGCTTGCGCTGCGCCACGGCCGGTCGGCCGAGGAACTCCGCGGGGCTCTCGGGGCGTCGATCGAGGAGGTCGACCGCCTGGCCCAGCTCGCCGACGACCTGCTCTTGATCGCCCGCTCGGACCGCGAGGGCCTCACGCTGCGCGTGGCGCCGCTCGAGGCGCGCGAGCTGCTCTCGTCGGTCGCGACCCGGTTCCAGTGGCGCGCGGACGAGACGCAGCGGGCGCTCGAGCTCGAGGCGCCGAACGGGCTCGTCCTGCAGGGCGACCGGCTGCGGCTCGAGCAGGCGCTGAGCAACCTCGTCGACAACGCGCTGCGCCACGGCGACGGCCGCGTGAGCCTGCGGGCGGCAGAGGCGAACGGAAGCGTCGAGCTGCACGTCGAGGACGAAGGGCCGGGGTTCGCAGACGGGTTCGCGGCGCGGGCCTTCGAGCGGTTCACCCGCTCGCAGCCCGGCCGCGAGGGAAGCGGCGCCGGGCTCGGGCTCTCGATCGTGAAGATGATCGCCGAGGCTCACGGCGGGACCGCCGCAGCCGCGAACGGCCGCAGCGGCGGAGCGGACGTCTGGCTAGTCCTGCCGAGCTAGCCCGTCGTCGGGGAGCGTCTCCCAGGCCGCGACCGAGCGCGTGAAGATGTGCTGCGTGGGGGCGCCTTCGAACGGCGAGTCGATTGCGGGCAGGCGGACGCTGCAGTACTCACGCTCGGGCCAGCCGCCGCCGAAGAGGTTCGAGCCGCAGACCGAGCAAAACGTCTTCGCGCTGCCCTCGTCCGGCTGGTAGGTGGTCAGCAGCTCGCGGCCCTTCACGACGTTGATCTCGTCGCTGCGGGCCCGGGCGTTCGCGGTCGCCGCACCGCCGGAGAGCCGCTTGCACGAGGTGCAGTGGCAGTAGCTTCGCGGCTCGAACTCGCCGTCGATCTCGAACTCGACGCCTCCGCAGAGACAGCTGCCTCTGATCACGCCTCGGACTCTATCGGCACGTTCCACGTGCGGATCACGGCGATTTCGCGCTCGTAGCCGAGGACGCTGAGCGTCGCGGAGTCGAGGGCGAAGAGGCGGCCTGCGGCGGGCTCGAGGCCGAGCCAGCGAGCGGCCAGGATCCGGAGCATATGGCCGTGGCCGAAGACCAGGACGTCGCCCTCGGCGGCCCGCGCCTCCTCGACCACGCGGTCGGCGCGCGCTCCGACTTGCTCGAGGCTCTCACCGTTGGGGACCGCGCCGGTCCAGATCGTCCAGTCCGGCACCTCCCTGCGGATGTCCACCGTTTTGCGACCCTCGTAGTCGCCGTAGTCCCATTCGCGAAGGTCGTCGCGTGTCTGGGCCTCCCCGAGCTCGGCCAGGCGGCACGTCTCGGCCGCGCGTTGAAGCGGGCTCGTGAGCACGAGCGCGAAGGTGCGGCCGCGAAGCGCAACGCCGACGCGCTCGGCCTGCTCCCGGCCGAGGTCGGTCAGCGGCACGTCGGTCCAGCCGGTGTGCTTCAGGTCACGGCTCCACTCGGTCTCGCCGTGCCTGACGAGGACGACCTCCACGCGCGAAGGTTACGCGGCGGCTATGTGCGGTAAGGCTCCCAGCATGGCGCGAGCACTGCGGCGTCTCGCGACCGGGGTTGCGGCGGTCGCCCTCGCGGCGGCCGGGTTCGCGGTTGCCGGCGGTGGCGTGGCGGCATCGCCGAACGACTCGACAATCGGAACGACGATCACCGCGTCCCTCACAACGATCACCGTGTCGACGGCGACCACCGTCCCGTCCACGACGACCACCGTCCCCTCGACGACGGCCCCGCGCAAACCACCCCCACCGAAGAAGCACCGGCGACGGCTGACGACCTCGACGAGCACGGCTCAGACGACAACCGCGGCGCCGACGACGACAAGCCTGCCGACAACGACGACGACGCCTCGCGTGCATCATCGGCGCGCGCAGCAGGTCGTGCCCCGGGCGACGGCGAAGAGCTTCCCGCGCTGGGCTATCGCCGGCTTCGCGCTTGCCGGGGTGCTGATCATCTCGGGCGTGGCCGGCTTCGTCTTCACGCGAACCCGCCCGTAGAGGGACAATCGGGCGGTGATCGATCCGCTCGAGCGTTGGCGGCAGTACGGCGAGAAGCCCGACTACGCCGGGCTGCTCACGTACGGGACGCTGCCGTACACGCAGGATCCGGCCGAGCTGGAGGGTGTCGACGTCGCGATCGTCGGCGCGCCGATGGACGATCTTGTCTCCGACCGGCCCGGCGCGCGCTTCGGTCCCCGGGCGATCCGGGCGGCGAGCTGCCCGGCGGGGCCGCATCTCGAGGCGAAGGTCGACGCGATGGCCGAGTTGCGGATGGTCGACTACGGGGACGCACCCGTGCTGCCGGCCGACCCGGGGCGCTCGCACGAGGCGATCGAGCGGACGGTCGGGGAAGTCGTCGCCGCAGGCGCGATCCCGGTCGTCCTCGGCGGCGATCACTCGATTGCCGAGCCGGACATCCGCGCCTGCGCCGCCGGCCGTGCGCCGATCGGGCTCGTCCACTTCGACACGCACACGGACACCGGCACCGAGGTCTTCGGCGTCGAGGTCTCGCACGGGACGCCGATGTACCGCCTCGTCGAAGCCGGCGTCGTCGATCCGAAGCGGTATGTCCAGATCGGCCTGCGCGGATACTGGCCGGGCGAGAAGGAGTTCTCGTGGCAGGAGGAGCACGGGATCACGAGTTTCTTCATGCACGACCTTCGGCGCCTGGGGATCGACGAGGTCGTCGGCGGAGCGGTGGACGTCGTCGGCGCCGGGCCGGTCTACCTGAGCGTGGACGTGGATGTGCTCGACCCGGCCTTCGCCCCGGGCACGGGCACGCCCGAGCCCGGCGGGATGGAGTCGGTCGACCTCTTGTGGGCCTGCCGAGCGCTGTCCGAGCGGCTCGAGCTCGTCGGCGCCGAGGTCGTCGAGGTGATCCCGACCGCGCCGGGCTCGGCTGATATCACGGCACTCGTCGCCGACCGCATCGTCCGGGAGATCCTGACCGGCGTGGCGCTACGCAGGCGCTAGCGCCGCGCGAGGGCGTGGCCCGCCATCAGCTTCATGAACCAGATGCCGCTCAGCAGCATGTAGGTCAGCGCGGGCAAGGCGACCCCGATGAGGGCGAAGAGAACGGAGAGGAACGAGGGCCACCCTGGGACGATGTGCAGGACCGGCGCGAGAACGAAGCCGAGCACCGACGCAACGACTAGGTGCGCCGTAGCCGCCCGCACGCCCCGAGGCGCGAGGCCGGGGAGGCACGCCGCGAACCAGAGCGCAAGCGTTGCGGCGCCCAGCACGAACACCAGCAAAAACGTCTCCTTGCCCATCCCTCTCTCGAACTCAGCCTAGGTCAGGTTTGCCGGGCGGTAAAGCCCTACCTGCGCAGTAGGGGCAGCCCGTACCAGAACCAG